>NZ_CP141059.1:0-358500 GCF_034661235.1 Nocardioides bizhenqiangii | reverse complement strand
AGCCCGCGCTTGGCCTGCTTGACGACCACCTTGGCGCGGGCGGCGTGGGTGAGCGGCTGGCCGTCCTCCCCGAAGCCACCGTCGACGATCTCGGGACCGGCCCCCGGGTCGACGGGGTCGACGGTGCCGCGCACCCGGGCGACCAGGTCGAGGTGCTCGGGCCCCTCGGTGATCAGCACGTCGGCGTCCTCGATCATCCGGAGCGCGCGCACGGTGAGCAGCTCCGGGTCACCGGGGCCGGTGCCGACGAAGGCGATGCCGCCCGCGCGGTTCGTGGCGTCTGAATTGGCAGCGTGGGCAGCCTTGGTGGCGGCTGTCTGTGCTGTCTTTCGCGTCATGCGTTGTGCACCTCTGTCGATCCTGCGGTGGGGGCGTGGGTGGGGGCGGGTTCGGGAGCGGAGTCGAGCTGCCCGGCGCCGTCGGCGAGCATCTCCTGCGCCAGCCGCGCCCCCAGGGCGGCAGCGGCGGCGCGGTCGGTCAACGGGGCGGTGGCGGAGCGGCGTACGGCGAGGGAGCCGTCCGGTGAGAGCGCGACGGCCCGGAGCCACAGCTCGGGTCCGTGGTCGCCCTCGGCGACGTCGGCAAGGGCGCCGATCGGGGCGGAGCAGCCGCCCTCGAGGGTGGCGAGGGTGGTGCGCTCGGCGAGGACGGCGGCATGGGTCATCGGGTCGTCGAGCACGGCGACCAGGCCGGCGAGCGGGTCGTCGGAGCGGCACTCGACGGCGAGCGCACCCTGGCCGGGCGCGGGAAGCATCTGGAGCGGGTCGAGCACCTCGCTCACCTCGTCCAGCCGCCCGATCCGGGCCAGCCCAGCTCGCGCCAGCACCACCGCGTCACACTCTCCTGCTCGCACCTTGCCGATCCGGGTGTCGACGTTGCCACGGATGCCGACCACGTCCAAACCGAGGCCGAGTGCGTTGATCTGGGCGGCCCGGCGCGGCGAGCCGGTGCCGACGACGCTCCCGGCGGGGAGCTCACCCAGGGTGAGTCCGTCGCGCGCGACGACGACGTCGCGGGGGTCCTCGCGCGGGGGGATGGCGGCGATCACCACGCCCGGCTCGGGATAGGTCGGGAGGTCTTTCAGCGAGTGCACCGCGAGGTCGACCTCGCCCGCCAGCAGGGCGTCGCGCAGGGCACCGACGAAGACCCCGGTCGAGCTGCCCTGCAGGGGTGTGCCGGCGGCCTGGCTGCGGTCGCCGTCGGTGGTCACCTCGACCAGCTCGGTGTCGACGTCGAGCCGCTCGCGCAGCAGCGCGGCGACCTGCTCGGCCTGGGTCGTCGCGAGCAGGCTGCGCCGGGTGCCGACGCGGACGGTGCGGAGCGCGATGGTCACGGCGCACCGTCCTCGGGGACGCCGATCGGGCGGGTGACTGCGTCGACGGCCTCGGGGTCGAGCGCGAACAGCTCGGCGAGGGCGGCGGCGTAGGAGACGGCGCCCTGCTCGTTGGCGAGCTCCTTGACCCGGACCGTGGGCTCGTGGAGCAGCTTGTCGGCCACCCGACGGACGGTGTGGCGGATCTCGGCGCGGAGGGCTTCGTCGAGGTCGGGCAGCCGGCTCTCGAGCCGGGTCATCTCGGCGTCGACGACGGAGGTCGCCATCGAGCGGAGCGCGACGACGGTGGGCGTGACGCTGGCCTGGCGGCGGGCGGCGAGGAACGCGGTGATCTCCTCGGCGAGGATCTGGCGCACCTCGAGCACCTCGGCGCCGTCGGACCCGTCGTGGAGGGCCGCGGCGAGCTCCGCGAGGCCGAGCAGCGTGACCCCGGGCAGGTCGGCTGCGGTCGGGTCGACGTCGTGCGGGAGCGCGAGGTCGACGATCGCGAGCGGCCGGTCCTCCTCCTGGGCGGCACGGACCGTCGCCAGCATGTCCCTGCTGACGAGGGTGCCAGCCGAGCCGGTGCAGGTGATGAGCACGTCGGCGGCGGCCAGCTCGGTGGCGAGCCCGCTCATCGGGACGGGGTGCGCGTCGTACTGCGCGGCGAGGTGCCGGGCGCGATCCTGCGACCGGTTGACGACGGCGACCCTGCGGGCGCCCATCCTGGAGACCGTGGCCGTGGCCAGCCCGGCCATCGCGCCGGCGCCGAGCACGACGACGTCCTTGCCGCGGACGGAGTCGCCGACGCCGCCGACCTGGTCGAGCGCGGCGGACACCAGGGTCGGCGCGACCTGGTCGATCGCGGTCTCAGCGCGGGTGCGCTTGCCGACGCGCAGCGCCTGCTGGAACAGCGTGTTGAGGGCGGGCCCGACGGTGCCGAGCTCCTGGCCGCGGCGCAGTGCCTCCCGGGTCTGGCCGAGGATCTGGCCCTCGCCGACGGCCATCGAGTCGAGGCCCGCGGCCACCTGGAAGAGGTGCGAGATCGCGCCGTCGTCGTAGTGGACGTAGAGGTGCGGCAGCATCGCCTCGGTCGCCTCGCCGGCACGGTCGACGAGGAGTCGCGAGAGGGACTCGACGCTGCCGTGGAAGCGGTCGACCTCGGTGTAGATCTCGACCCGGTTGCAGGTGGCGATGACGGTGGCCTCGGCGACGTGGTCGCAGGCGTACGCGTCGGCCATCAGCTTCTGGACGCCGTCGTCGTCGAGCGCGACCCGCTCGAGCAGCGCGACGGGCGCCGAGCGGTGGGAGATGCCTACGACCAGGACGCTCATGACTCGCCCCCTGCAGCGGCGGCGGCGATCTCGTCGCGCGCGTGCTCGTGCGCCTTCCGCTGCTCGTGGTAGGCGAGGATCTGCAGCTCGATCGACAGGTCGACCTTGCGCACGTCGACGCCGTCGGGCACCGAGATCACCGCCGGGGCGAAGTTGAGGATGCTGGTGACGCCGGCCGCGACCATCCGGTCGGCGACGTCCTGGGCGGAGCCCGCCGGCGTGGCGATGACGCCGATTGCGACGGCGTGCTCGCGGGCGATCGCCTCGAGGTCGTCGAACGGGCGCACCTGGACGCCGGCGACGATCTCCTCGTGCCGCTCCGGGTCGGCATCGAGCAGCGCGACGACCCGGAAGCCACGGCTGCGGAAGCCGGAGTAGTTGGCGAGCGCGTGGCCGAGGTTTCCGATCCCGACGATGACCACGGGCCAGTCCTGGGTGACGCCGATCTCGCGGGCGATCTGGTAGCGCAGGTAGTCGACGTCGTAGCCGACCCCCCGGGTGCCGTAGCTGCCGAGGTAGGAGAGGTCCTTGCGGAGCTTGGCGCTGTTGACGCCCGCGGCCGTCGCGAGGTCCTCGCTCGAGCAGGTCCGGATGTGGTCGTCGGCGAGCGCCGTGAGGGCCCGGAGGTAGACAGGCAGGCGCGCGACCGTGGCCTCCGGGATGACCCGGGCCGTCTCGCTCGAACTCCGTGCGGTCACAGCTCTACTTTCCAGCCGCGCTCACCGGGACCGCGACGGACTCAATTTAGGAGTTTGTGAACGCGAGAACAAATTGCGGAGCACTCGGTCAGTCCTCGGAGGTCGAGTAGCCCGAGCCCCTAGGCGAGGGCGTATCGAGACCCCTCCACGTGGTCGCCGTCGGTGACCGTCTCACCGGATCTCGATACGGCAGTCGCCGGTCCGCTCGTGCCTCGCGCCCCGGCGCGCCTACTCGATCTCCCCTCCGGTTCGGGCGCGTCCTCGTCCCTCGGACGCACCCGGGAGGTGAGGCCACACCACGAGGCGGTAGGCGGCGAAGTTCAGCACCAGGCTGCACGCGATCGAGGCGAGCTTGGCCACGGCCAGCCGCAGATCGGCGTCGTCGACCATCTGCTCCAGCGCCCACAGCCAACCGTGGATGAGCAGCGGCTGTGCGACCCACATCACAGCGCCAGTGGTCGCCACGAAGAGCAGCGCCTGCCGGAGGGTCAGTCGCTCGGCGCGGAACGTGAACAGCCCGTTGACGACGAAGCTGAACACCATGCCGGCGCTCGACGAGACGAAGTTCGCCAGCGTGATCCCGAGCCGGTCGTGCAGCACCAGGAACAGCGCCCAGTCGATGGCGGTGTTGCAGACGCCGACGCCGGCGAACCGCACCACCGTCCACGGGATCCGGGTATTCAGGAGACCGACCTCGGCCGGCGTACGTCGATGCCGGGGTCGGCCTGACCCATGTCCCGGTGCCGCCGCGGGTGGGGTGGTCCGCCGTCCCGAGCGACCAGCGCGAGGGAGTAGAGCGGTCGGTCCTGGGCCTCGATGTAGACCCGGCCGAGGTACGACCCGATCACGCCCATCATGATCAGCTGGATGCCGCCGAGCAGGAACATGCCGACGCCGAGGAACGCCCACCCGGGCACCGACTGGTCGGGCTGGAACAGCCGGACGTAGAGCACGTAGACCGCCAGCAGCACGCTGAGCAGGGAGATGAAGATGCCGAGCCGGCTGATCAGCCGCAGCGGCGCGGTCGAGAAGCCCAGGATGCCGTTGGCCGCGAAGCTCAGCATCTTGCGCAGCGGGTAGCCGGTCTCGCCCGCGAACCGCTCGTCGCGGTCGAAGAGCAGCGCCTCCTGCCGGAACCCGACGTCGGCGACGATGCCGCGGAGGAACCGGCCGTGCTCGCGGTAGCGGGCGACCTCGGCCACCACCTTGGCGTCCATCAACCGGAAGTCGCCGACGTTGCGCGGGATCTCGGTCGAGGCGAGCCGGTCGAGCACCCAGTAGAAGACGTAGGCGGTGCTGCGCTTGAACAGGGTGTCCTTGCGACTGCGGCGCTGGCCGTAGACGACGTCGACGCCGTCCTCCCACAGGTCGAGCATCTGCACGCTGACCTGTGGCGGGTCCTGCAGGTCGGTGTCCATCACGATCACGGCGTCCGCCGACGAGTCCTCGGCGACCAGGTCGAGCCCCGCGGTGACCGCCAGCTGGTGGCCGAAGTTGCGGGAGAGGGAGAGCACGGTGACCCGAGGATCGGCGGCGCGGAGCTCGAGCAGCCGCTCGAGCGAGTCGTCCCGGCTGCCGTCGTCGACGTAGATGAACTCGAAGTCGAGGTCGGCCCGCGCGTCGGTCGCCTCGCTGAGCGCGGAGTGGAACACCGCGATGTTGTCCTGCTCGTTGAAGACGGGCAGGACGTAGGCGATCCGGCGCCGGTCTGCGCCGTCAGGGTCGGCGGGATCGGGCATGCGGCGAACTCTAGAGGACCGCTAAATGGCCATCAGGCCGAGCACGACGAGCGTCAGCGCGAAGACACCGGACAGCGACAGCTGCACCGGCTTGAGCCACTGGCTGAGCTGCGCGTCGGTGCCCTCGAGACGTTCGCGCACCGGAAGGCCAGGGCGTCGTCGTACCTGGGACTCCCGGACGAAGCCCACCGCGGCGACCATGAACAGCGGACCGGCCGTGGTCCAGTAGCGGGACCCCGCGATGTGCACGAACGGCTGCACGAACAGCGCCAGCAGGGCGAGCTTCGTGATGGCGTCCAGGATCTGCGCCTCCAGCGACCGGAGCTGGACGAAGAGCATCGAGATCAGCATCAGCAGGAAGAACGGTACGTACAGGAGGTAGGTCGACCACCACGCGACTTCCTCGCCGACCTCACCGACCGCCCCGCGTCCGCCGTCCGGCGCGATGTAGCGGACGAAGTTGGCCGGGATGAAGAAGTAGGAGCCGATGTTCCACCACGCCTGGCGCGCGTAGTCACGGCGCGTCAGGTCGCGGAGCGCGTAGTCCGACATCTGCTTCTCCACGACGACCTCCGACTCGCCGGTCGCGCGGCCGACCTCGCGCGCGTAGCGCAGCGGGCGGAACCAGAGATAGCTGTCGGGGTCGCACTTGCCGAAGCAGATCTGCTCGCGGTCGCCGAACGTGTTGGCGAGGGAGATCGGCACGGTGGTCGTCGTGACCACGCGGGTGTCGAGGGACTTGGACGCCGCGATCGACCAGGGAGCCAGCAGCACCATGCACACCAGGCCGGCCACGGCGGCCGCACCCACCGCCCGCCACCGCTGGACGCCCCTCAGCAGCAGCAACGCCGCGACCAGGGTCACGCCACCGAGGACGGCCAGCACGATGGACGTGCTGGACCGCAGGTAGAGCACGGCGATCGCGAGCAGCCCGAGCTGGACCGCCTCCTTCCACGCCGGCGGCTCACCTCCGCGCAGCTTGCGGAGCATGTCGACGACGTGGGCGACGAGCACGATCAGCACGACGCCGCTGAGCGGGTCGCCGTACGCGGTGAACGACATCAGCACCCAGCTCGGCAGCAGCGCCGGGAACGCGACGAAGAGCACCGCGTAGCCGGTGCCGAGCCGCTTGCGGAGCGACCCGACCGCCCACAGCAGCACCAAGAAGCTGGCCAGCCCGAGATAGGCACGGCACAACGGGTCGGCAGCGTCGGGGAACACGACGAACAGCGGGGCCATCAGGATCGCCATGCCTGGCATGAACCAGCCGGACCCGACGACGTTGCGCTCGAGCTCGGCACCGTCGGGAGTGTTGAACGCGAACACGTCGCGCACCAGGTTGGACAGCGCGCGGGCGCTGTCGTAGTACTGCTGCTCGTCGTTGTACGCCGGCGCGTTCATCGTCAGCGGATAGATGAGCAGCTTCATCACCACGTGTGCGACCAGCAGCCACACCAGCAACACCTCGGGACGCGGCAGCCGGGCCGCCACCCGCGTCACCAGGCCACCGGCCCGCGCGACGGTGTTCATTCTTCGTCGTCCCAGCGCTTGGTGGCCCTCGGGTCGCTGCAGACCGCCGGCGCGTCGGGGCTGGCCTTCGCGACCGGGAGGTCGAGCTCGAACGTGCCGCGGACGAGGGTGTCCTCCTCGATCCCGGAGAGCTGCTCGACCGACACCCGGACGACGTCGGCCCGGCCGGCACCGGGCTTGCGGAGCACGGCGTCGTACGGCGCGGGCCGCCGGGACGCGACGAAACCGGCCTCGACGAAGTCGGCGACGATCACCTCGAGTGCTTCCGACTCGTCGATCTCGTCGTACTGGCCGAACAGGCGCCGGCGCAGCTCGCCGTCCACCTCGACGTCCCCGTCGCGGCGGATCTGGTAGCCGAAGTCGAGGGTGACGCCGCCCGGCAGCGGGAAGCAGCCGGTGGCCAGCGCGTCCGGCGGGAGGTCCGGGCGGTAGTCGCCGGTCGGGTCCGCGCGGCCGATGCGGTGGCTCAGCAGGAGGACGGCGATGACCAGGCCGATCCCCGCGAGCGCCCCGATGCGTCGCGCCTTCCCCATCACGCGGGCGACCCTAGACGAACGGGCGGCTCAGCCGGCGAGGGCCCTCCGCAGGCGCGCCGGATCGACCCGCCAGAAGTCGTGCTGACGCCCGTCGACGAAGGTCACCGGGATCTCCTCGGCGAACCGGCTCTGCAGCGCGGGATCGTCGTCGATGGAGATCTCGACGTACTCCTCGCCCAGCTCGGCGCAGACCGCGGTGATCACCGCCCGCGCGTCGTCGCACAGGTGGCAGCCGGGTCGCGAGTAGAGGGTGACCCGCGCTCCTGGGTCGTGCATCACTCGATGAGCCCGAGGGCGCGGCGTCGCTCCTGCCCCCGCAGCCGGCCCTTCTGCACCTTCCCGGTGCCGGTGTGCGGCAGCTCGGCGACGATCTCGAGGCGGGACGGCCGCTTGAACCGGGCCAACCGCTCACCGCAGTGCGCGTCGACGGCGGCGGCCAGCCGGTCGCGGTCGGCGTCCGGATCGGTCGGTACGACGTACGCGACGACGGCCTCGCCGGTGAACTCGTCCTCGGTGCCGATGACCGCAGCCTCGGCGACGCCGGGGACCTCGAGGAGCACGGCCTCGACCTCGGTCGGATAGACGTTGAAGCCGGAGACGATGACCAACTCCTTGACCCGGTCGACCAGGTGCAGGCCGCCGGCCGCGTCGAGGACGCCGACGTCACCGGTGGGCCACCAGCCGTCGCTGTCGGGCCCGTCGGCGCCGTCGGGCCAGTAGCCGCTGAACAGGTTGGCACCGCGGATCTCGATCTCGCCCGGGTCGCTGAGGTCGGCGCCGCTGAGCGGCATCCGCTCGTCGTCGACCAGCCGCAGCTCGATGCCGTCGAGCGGCGAGCCGACCGAGCCGGGTTCGGACTTCTCCGACCGGAGGGTGGTGGTGACGACCGGTGCCGCCTCCGTGAGGCCGTAGCCCTGGTGCACCGGGACCCCGGTGCGGTCGGTGAACTCGTCGATCACGTCGGCGGCCAGCGGCGCCGATCCCGAGAGGACCAGCCGTACCGGCCCCAGCCGTTCCTCGAGAGCATCGACGCCGCGCCAGTGGGCGAAGACCGGCGGCGCGACGGGCACCACGCTGCACGCCTCGTCCTCGATCAGGTCGAGGGTGCCTTCCGGGTCGAACCGCTCCGCGAGCACCAGCTTGGCCCGGTGCTTCAGCACTCCGCCGAGCACGGCGTTGAGACCGTAGACGTGGAACAACGGCAGCACGCCGAGGACGACGTCGTCGCTGTGGATCATCGGCGGCTCGAGGGTCGCCACCTGCTCGATGTTGGCGACCAGCGCCCGGTGGGTCAGCATCACCGCACGTGGGAGGCCGGAGGTGCCACTGGTGTAGAGCAGCACCGCGAGCTTCTCGGGGTCGGGGAGCGGCGGGACCTCGCGCGGCACGGCCGCGCGGAGGTCGTCGTACGACAGCTCGTCGGCCTCCGCGGGCGCGCCGACCACGACCGTCCGCACCGGCCGGGCGTCGTCGTTCCCGGCCGCGGCAACGGCCTGGCGCACCGCGCCGACCGTGTCGGGATCGGCGATGGCCATCCGGGCACCCGAGTCGGCCAGCATCCGGGTGAGCTCGCCCCTGGTGGAGGCGGGGTTGACGGGTACGGCGACCGCCTGCGCCCGCAGCACGCCGAGGTAGGCGGTCACGAACTCCATCCGGTTCCCGATCGCCAGCAGCACCCGGTGACCGGCGACGATCCCGGCCGCACCGAGACCGCTCGCGACCCGGCTCACCTCGGCATCGAGGTCGGACCACGTCATGCCGCGGCCGCCTGCCTCGACCACCGCGAGCCGATCGCCCGACTCGGCTGCCGCGGTTGCCACCAGGGCGGCCACGTCGGGGACAGACATGGGCCCGATCCTACGCAGTTCCATCTGGCCGAGCGTGTCGCAGACGGAGCTCGGCGCACGGACCATCGCTTCGCTCGGCCCGCGGCCTTCGCACCGTGCGGCTTCGCCGCGGTGCGACACGCTGCCGGGGCCTCGCGGTCGGCGCGGACAGTGGTGATGGTCGCCGGGCGACTCGCCAGGATGCCCCGGCCCCGCCGCACTAGGCTTCGGTCATGGCAGCGCCTTCCGACCGCACCAAGCGGCTCAACCTGAAGCAGCGCTCCAAGCTGGCGGGGGAGGCCGCCGCAGCGGCTGCCGAGGTCGAGACGGCCCTCTCCCTGCCCGCGGACACCCAGGCCGCGGCGTTCTTCGACGTGGACAACACGGTGATGCAGGGGGCGAGCATCTTCCACCTCGCCCGTGGTCTCTACCGTCGGAAGTTCTTCACCACCCGCGACCTGGTCGGTGCCGCCTACAAGCAGGCCTACTTCAGGATCGCGGGCATCGAGGATCCCGAGCACGTCGCCGACGCCCGCAACTCGGCCCTCGCGTTCATCGCCGGCCACACCGTCGCCGAACTGGAGGAGCTCGGCGAGGAGATCTTCGACGAGGCGATGGCGCACCGGATCTGGCCCGGGACCCGCGCCCTGGCCCAGCTGCACCTCGACGAGGGTCAGCGGGTGTGGCTGGTCACCGCCGCTCCGATCGAGATCGCGCAGGTGATCGCCCGCCGGCTCGGCCTGACCGGCGCGATGGGCACGGTTGCCGAGCACGTCGACGGCGTCTACACGGGCCGGCTGGTGGGCGACATGCTCCACGGTCCCGCGAAGGCCGAGGCGATCCGGGCGCTCGCCGAGCGGGAAGGACTCGACCTGGGCCAGTGCTCGGCGTACTCCGACTCCTACAACGACCTGCCCATGCTGAGCCTGGTCGGAGACCCGTGCGCCATCAATCCCGACCCGAGGCTGCGCGCGCACGCGCGTGCCCAGGGCTGGCGCATCCGGGACTACCGGACCGGCCGGAAGGCCGCTCGCGCCGGGCTCGTGATCGGGTCGGCCGCATCCGGTGCGGCGCTCGCCGGCGTGGTTGTCCGCAACCGGGTACGCCGCCGCCTGCGCTGATCCGAAACGTGTTCAGATCCGATTACAGGGGTCCAGTCCCTGCGTTCAGGTTTCACATGGGCACGATCCCCCCTAAGATCCCCTGAGGGGCGTCAACCTGGGAGGGAAACCAGTGGGCCGGGACGAGGACATCACGCGCGGCTTCGCGGCCTTGCGCGCTGCCGTCCTCGCCGCTCTGCAGCCGCCGGCGGCCCCCGGTCTCGCCATCGCGGGCGGCGGATCCCGGCTCGGTGCCGCGGGCCCGTCGTCGTACGGCTGGCTGCTGAGCGAGGTCGACGGAGGCAGCTACGCGGCCGACTCGAGCGTGGGGTCCGGCTACGGCGACGCCCGCCTCGCCGCCTCGTCGGAGGACTCCCCCGAGGCGCGGGAGCGCCTGATCGGCCTGGTGGAGCTCGCCCGCGGCGGCGACGCCGACGCGTTCGGCCTGCTCTACGACCATTACCAGCCGTCGATCTACCGCTTTCTCTACTACCGCACCCGGTCGGTCGTGGTGGCCGAGGACCTGACCTCGGAGACCTTCTTCCGCGCTCTGCGCAACATGGCGTCCTTCCGCTGGCAGGGCAAGGACTTCGGCGCCTGGCTGATGACGATCGCCCGCAACCTCGCCACCGACCACTTCAAGGCTGGTCGCACCCGCCTCGAGATGACGACCGAGGACATGGGCCAGCACGACGACACGACCGACGGGCCCGAGACCGCGGTCCTGGCGAGCCTCACCAACGAGATCCTCCTCGAGGCGCTCACCGAGCTGCCCAACGAGCAGAAGGACTGTCTGGTGATGCGCTTCCTCCAGGGCATGAGCATCGCCGAGACGGCGCAGGTGCTGGGCCGGAGCGAGGGAGCGATCAAGCAGCTGCAGCTGCGGGGCGTCCGCAACCTCGCCAAGCTGATGCCGGAGGGCCTGCGATGACGGTCCTCCTGGCAATGACCCCTTCGGGCTATGTCGACATAGTCACCACGGATTACGCAGGTCACATCCGATCACGCGTAACCAACGCTCCCGCGCGGTCGTTCACCGATTGGAAGCATCAAATCGACCGAGGATGGCAGGCATGACCAGGGCGTTCGGGAACAGACGCCGCGCCGAGGAATTCGACGCGCTGGTGTCCGCCCCTGCCCGCGCGCAGGTCAAGGCGACGCAGGATGCCGAGCTGCTCGACCTGGTCGGTTCCCTCCGCTCGATGCCCGAGGTCTCCGCCCGACCCGACTTCGTCTCCGAGCTCCGCAGCCAGCTGGTCGTGGAAGCGGCTCGGATGGCGCGCCCGGTCGTCGACGACGAGCTGCGACTCCGGCTCACTCCTCGCCAGCGCAGTGGCGCCCGCGAGCGGCGCGCCGCGACCCTGCTCGGCGGCTTCGCCATCGTCGCGGCCACCGGGTCGATGGCGATGGCGTCCCAGGCTGCGCTGCCGGGTGAGGTGCTCTACCCGGTCAAGCGGGCCATCGAGAACGCCCAGACCAACCTGCAGTCCGACGACACGGCCAAGGCGCAGACGCTGATCGCACACGCACAGCGGCGGCTCCAGGAGGCCGAGCAGCTGACGGCCGAGGGCGCCGACGCCGACACCGTCGCCGAGACCCTGCAGGACTTCACGGACCAGTCCAACCAGGCCGCCGAGCTGGCGCTCGACGACTACACGACCACCGGCGACCAGGACGCCATCGGCGACCTGCGGTCGTTCGCGAACGACTCGATGGACGACCTCGACGCGCTCGGTGAGGTCGTGCCCGCCGACGCCCGGCCGGCGCTGATCACCGCAGCGCAGTCGGTGCTCCAGGCCGACTCGGCTGCCTTCCAGGTCTGCCCCACCTGCGGCGACGGACCGGTGACCGAGCTCCCCGAGTTCGCCACCCGGTCGGCCGCGTCGGTCTCCGACCTCAACGGCCTCCTCAGTGCGGCGCCCACCGGCCTCTCGGTGGACATCCGACGGGTCGAGGAGCTCGCCGGGCAGCTCGACAAGGAGCCGAAGCAGCGGCAGGAAGACACCGGCGGCATCGACGACGAGACTGCTACGGACACCGACCCCGGCACCGAGGTGCCCGGCGTCGACCCCCCTGACACCGACGGCCCGAAGACCCCGATCAAGGACCTCGGCGACAAGATCAAGGACGACCTCAACGGCGACGAGCCCGGCGTGGTCGACCCCGTCGAGGTGATCAGCGGCGTCGTCAGCGGCGTCGGCGGGCTGGTCGACGGACTTCTCGGCACCAAGTAGCCGGCACAGAACAGCCCGGCCGATCGCCGACCGGATTCAGCGGAAGACCGAGTCGCGCTGCATCAGCAGGCTGTAGAGCGTCTGCTGGATCGTCTCCCGCACCTGGTCGGTGACGTTGAAGACGAGCATCGGGTCCTCGGCGGCGCCCTCGTCGTACTCGTCGGTCCGGATCGGCTCGCCGAACTCCAGCAGCCACTTCGACGGGAGCGGCACCAGGCCGAGCGGGCCGAGCAGCGGGAACAGCGGCGTGATCGGGATGTAGGGCACGCCGAGGAGCCGCGCCAGGGCAGGCACGTTGCCGACGAGGGGGTAGATCTCCTCGGCACCGACGACCGACAGCGGGATGATCGGCACCTGGGTGCGCAGCGCGGCGGACACGAAGCCCCCGCGACCGAACCGCTGCAGCTTGTAACGCTGCGAGTAGGGCTTGCCGATGCCCTTGAAGCCCTCGGGCCACACGCCGACCAGCTCACCGGCGGCGAGCATCCGCTCGGCGTCCTCGCTGCAGGCCAGGGTGGCGCCGCCCTTGCGAGCCACCGTGCCGACGAACGGAAGCCTGAACACCAGGTCGGCACCGAGCGCGCGCAGGTAGCGGTCGGTGTGGTCGTGGACCGACACCATGGTCATCAGCGCGTCGACCGGGATGGTGCCGGAGTGGTTGGAGACGATCAGCGCGCCGCCGTCGGTGGGGATGTTCTCAGCGCCGCGGACCTCGATGCGGAACCACTTCTCGGCGATCGGTCGCACCGCGGCGAGGAAGAACCGCTCGGTGATCTCGGGGTCGAAGCCGAACTCGTCGACGACGTAGTCCCCGGTGAGGCGCCGGCGGAGGAACGCCAGGAAGTGGGCGAGCTGGGTCTCCCACTGCTCGCCGAAGACCTCGCGGGCGGCCACCTGGAACGCCGCCAGCAGGTCGCCGACGGGGATGCCCGGTCCCTCGCGCTGGGTGACCGCGAGGCGCGGAGCGAGCGCTTCGGAGTCGGTGGCGAGGGGCAGAACGTCCTCACCCAGGAGCGGGATCACGGGCTCGGTCGCCGGCTGCTCCGCGACGGGCGGCTGCGTGCCGGACTCCTCGGTCCGGACGGCCTCCGCCTCCGGCGGGTCGGGACGGGCCTCGGACTTCGGAGCGCGCGACTTGCCCGCCAGGGTGCGGGCGGCTGCGGACGGGCGGGTGCCCGTGCCCCGGCCGGGCCGGCCGCGGGTGCCGATCGGGATGATCTCGGCGTCACCCATCGCTGCCTCCGGCGAGAGTCAGGGCGGGCGCGCGGTCGTCGGCGACCTCGGGCAGCCGCTCGGCGACCGCGGCGAGCACCCGCTCGGTGCGACCGCCGGTCGGCGGCAGGGTGGAGGCGAACTCACCGAACGCCTCGGCGGTGGAGTAACGGGGCTCGAAGCCGAGCTCGGTGCGCATCCGCGTCGTGTCGACGCCGCGGCCGTAGGTGAGGAAGGCGACCAGCTCGGGCGACAGGTCGGCGAACCTGGCCGAGCGCAGCGCGGACCCGAGGCCACCGAACGCGACGCCCGGCAGCGGGACTCCGGGCCGCTGCAGCCGGCGCAGGGCCTGCGACAGCATCAGGACGCCGTCGCCGGCGACGTTGAACGTCCCGTGGACGCCGGCCATCACGGCGTGGCGGAGCACGCGGTTGAGGTCGGACTCGTGGAGGAACTGGAGGCGCGGGTCGAAACCGAGCACGGTCGGGATCACCGGCAGCCGGAAGTACGACGTGACCGGGCTGACCACGCGCGGGCCGATCACGTTGGCGCACCGCAGCGTCGTCACGGTGACGTCGGGACGCCGGCGGGCGAACCCGCGGACATAGGCCTCGACCTCGGCGACGTCCTTGGCGTAGCCGCTGCGAGCGGCGCGGCGTGGCTCGAGGTCCTCGGTGAACATCGCGGGGTCGCGGTTGCTGGCGCCGTAGACGGTGGTCGTCGACTTCACGACCAGCGTGCGCAGCGACTCCGCCTTCTGGCACGCAGCGAGGAGCTGCATGGTGCCGATGACGTTGAGCTCCTTCATCGTGCCGCGCGCGCCGGCACTGCCGGGGGTGGCGATGACGCTCATGTGGACGACGGTGTCGACGTCCTCCCGGGCGATCACCTTGGCGATCACCGGGTTGCGGATGTCGGCCCGGACGAACTGGACGTCGCCGATGTCACCGCGCGGCGGCATCACGTCGACGCCGATCACCCGGTCGACGGACGGGTCGCTCGCCAGGGATCGGGCGCAGGTGCGGCCGAGGTCGCGGGAGACACCCGTGACCAGGACGGTACGACCGCTCATACCCACGACTCCCGACGTCAGCTAGGGACGGGTCACTTGCCGAGCTTGCGGCGCTGCACCCGCGTCTTCTTGAGCAGCTTGCGGTGCTTCTTCTTCGCCATGCGCTTGCGCCGCTTCTTGATGACAGAACCCACGTGGAACCTCTCCGACAACACCGGGCCCGGATGGCCCGGCCATTCGACTACCGCCGGACCGGCGGTGGCCGGACGACTGGAACAGCCTATCCGCCGTGGAGAGCGTCCGGACAATCACGAGCGACGATGAGAGGAACATCCCATCGGAGTGGTCGCGGTCGGCTTTCGTCTCACCGGGTCTCGATAGACGCCGTCGCGGGCTCGTACCTCGCCCGCGGGCGCACTCGACCTGGCTGACTCTTCGCGAGTTCCCTCGCTTCGCTCGGGATCTCGCGGTCAGCCAGCGTTGTAGAAGGACTTCCTGAGGTACTCGTCGACGTCGCCCTCGGGCACCCTGAACGAGCGGCCCACGCGGACCGCCGGCAGCTCACCGCTGTGCACGAGGCGGTAGACGGTCATCTTCGAGACGCGCATCATGGTCGCCACTTCGGCGATGGTGAGGAACTTGGGATCCGGTCGAGACTCGGACCGCTCCTGGGACGAAGCCATGGCCAACCACACTTTCTGCGCGCCCGTCACCGCCTTCCCCAGCTGTGATCTGCGGACGCCTATCGGTGAGAATAGGGCCAGATGTGACTCATGGGGAAGGGATTCACCTCTGCAACTTTTGTCAACTCGGCGTGTCGGCTTGCATTTCGACGGGCCGAGCGAGTCTCCGCTTCGGCGGAGGGGTGACGTCCCGGCCGCTCCTCGGGATCACGGATACACGTCGAGACCGTGCAGCGGGAACACGGCGGAGCGGGTCGCGTGCACCGCCCGGTCGAGCCAGGTGTCGGGGTCGTAGCCCTCTTCCCAGCGCCGGTAGTCGGCGGATCCGCCGTCCGTCATCCGCCGGGGTGCCTCGACCAGGCAGCGCTCCAGGACGTACTCGCGCCACGCCTCCGGCACCGGCGACACCGGGTCGAGCGGCCGACCGGCAACGGCCGCCAGGAGGTGGGTCCAAGCGCGCGGGACCACGCCGAAGACGGCGTACCCGCCGCCGCCGGTGGCCACCCACCTGCCGCCGGCGACCTCGTGCGCCAGGTCGTGGAGGGCGAGGTACGCCGCGCGCTGGCCGTCCACGCTCAGCATCAGGTGCGCCAGCGGGTCGTCGGCGTGGGAGTCGCAGCCGTGCTGGGTGACCAGCACGTCGGGAGCGAACTCACGCAGCAGCGGCGGCACCACGGCGTGGAAGGCGCGCAGCCAGCCGGCGTCGCTGGTGCCGGGCGGGAGTGCGAGGTTGACGGCGCTGCCCTCGGCGTCCCGGCCCCCGGTGTCGGCCGGGAAGCCGGTGCCCGGGAAGAGGAACTGGCCGGACTCGTGCAGGGAGATCGTCAGGACGCGGGGGTCGTCGTAGAAGATCGCCTCCACCCCGTCGCCGTGGTGGACGTCGACGTCGACGTACGCCACCCGCTGGGCGCCGTTGTCGAGCAGCCACCGGATGCCGACCGCGACGTCGTTGTAGATGCAGAACCCGCTCGACCGATCGGGCATCGCGTGGTGGAGCCCGCCGGTGATGTTGGCGCTGTGGATGCTCTCGCCGGTCCACACCCTGCGGAACGCCTCGTGACTGGCGCCGACGATGTGCGCCGACGCGTGGTGCATCCCCCGAAACACCGGGTTGTCGTCGGTGCCCAGGCCGCGCAGCTCCTCGCCGGGCCCGGGCCGGGCGCTCATCCGCTGCACTGCCTCGATCAGGCCGGGATCGTGGACGGTGGCGATCAGGTCGTCGGAGGCCATCGGCGCCGGGACCTGCTCGAGCCCGTCGAGCACGCCTGCCTCCGCGGCGAGGCGCATCGTCAGGTCGACCCGGAGTGGCGTCATCGGGTGATCGGGCCCGAAGTCGTACTCGGTCAGCGACGGGTCGAACACCACACTGGCGCGGCCGGCGCAGGGCTCCATGCTCAGCAACGTACCGGGACCGGTCGCCCGTGTGGGACGCTGCCGTCATGCTGACGGCCGGACTCGTGCTCGCGGGCCTGGCCGCCGCGCTCCACGTCTACATCTTCTTCATGGAGTCGCTGGCGTGGACCCGGCCGAGCACGCGCGCGGTCTTCGGTACCTCCGCCGAGGAGGCCGAGGCCACCAGGGAGCTCGCGTTCAACCAGGGGTTCTACAACCTCTTCCTGGCGATCGTGACCGGTGTCGGCATCGCGCTGACGGTGTGCGACTGCGGAGACGCCGGGCGGGCTCTGGTGCTCGCCGGCACCGGCTCCATGGCAGCGGCGGCGATCGTGCTGGTGCTCGGGAACCGGTCCCGCGCGTCGGCCGCGCTCAAGCAGGGACTCATCCCCCTGCTCGCCGTGATCGCCGTGGTGATCGACCTGGCGGGCTGACCGGCGGACTGACTCCCGGCTAGCTGGCGGAAGCGTCGGGGCCCCGGCGGCGTACCTCCTCGACCTGGACCAGGGACTCCCGGAGCTCGGTCAGCCAGTCGTCGGCGTGCTGCTGGACCAGCCGGACGCACCAGCCGAGCGCGTCGCTGCGGCTGCGTGCGACGCCGCCGGCCACGAGCAGGTCGAGCACCCGGCGCTCGGGCTGCCGGAGCCGGGTCATCACCGGCGCCGCGACGTGGGTGAACAGGGCGCGGGTCTCGTCGCACTCGACGCCCCACGACACCTTGCGGTCGAAGCGACGCTCGGCCTCGCGGGCGACCTTCATCCGGTCGCCGCGGGTGCGCTCGCGGAACTCCGCGATCCGCCCCTGGACGGTCGCGGCCCGCTCGGCGTCGGAGGTGTCGGCGGCGACCTCGGGGGTGGGGATCCGGCCGATCACGGTGATCTCCTCGCGGTCGACGGTGACCTCGATCAGCTCCTCGAAGAGGCCCTCGGGCAGGCGGCCGGCGAACCAGCCGCGAATCTCGTCTGTTGTCATGTAATCATGATTACTCGCTATCACGCCGAACTCAAGGAGCGGAGGTCCGGGTCGCCGCCACCGATGTCGGTGACCCTTGCGAGGATGGCGCCATGACCACGGCGACCCGGCTCGGCAGGCCGGTGACCGGGGTGCTGTTCGACCTCGACGACACGCTGTTCGACCACCGCGGGGCGGTCGACCGCGGCCTCCGCGCGTGGCTCTCGGGCCTGGGGCTCGACGGCATCCTCGAGGAACACGTCGAGCGGTGGTTCGCACTCGAGACGTTCCACCACGAGCGCTTCCAGCGCGGGGAGATCTCGCACGTCGACCAGCGGCGCGCCCGCATCCGGGCGTTCCTCCACGGCTGGGATCTCGCCGACGACGCCGTCGCCGACGACACGTTCGCGGGCTACCTCGCCTGCTACCGCGCCGCGTGGTCCGCGTTCGCAGACGCAGCCGCCGCCCTCGAGCAGGCGCTCGCCGCCGGTCTCAGGGTCGGCATCCTCACCAACGGCGAGCAGAGCATCCAGGAGACGAAGGTCCGGCGCACCGGGCTGGCGACGTACGACGTGCCCGTCTTCGCGTCGTCCTCGCTGCCGGCCGCCAAGCCGGACCCGCGGGCGTTCCGCACCGCGTGCGCTGACCTCGGTGTCGACCCCGGCGGCGTCGTGATGGTGGGCGACTCGCTGCGCCACGACGTCGAGGGGGCACGTGCCGCGGGCATGTCCGGGGTGCTGATCGACCGGACCGGGCGCTACCGCGACGACGAGGTGCAGGGAGTCGACCGGATCCGGTCGTTGGCCGAGCTGGGTTGGTGAGCCGGGTTGGTGAGCTAGGAGCCCGACGCCAGCTCGCGGGACCGGTCGCGGGCCGCTTCGAGGGCGGCGAGGAACGCGGCCCGGACCCGGTGGATCTCGAGCTCGCGCACCGCGGCGGCGGTGGTGCCACCCGGGGAAGTGACCTGCTCGCGGAGCACGGTCGGGTGCTCGTTGGTCTCGGCGAGCATCTGCGCCGACCCGACGAGGGTCTGGATGACCAGCTCGTGCGCGGTCGCGCGCGGCAGCCCGAGGTGGACGCCCGCCTCGATCATCGACTCCACGACGAAGAAGATGTACGCCGGACCGGAGCCGCTGATCGCGGTGACCGCGTCCTGCTGCTTCTCCGGGACCCGGACCACCTTGCCGACCGACGCCATCAGCGACTCGGCCTCGGCGAGGTGGGCCTCGTCGCAGTGCGACCCGGCCGAGATGGCCGACATGCCCTGGTCGACGAGCGCGGGCGTGTTGGGCATGACCCGGACGACGGCGACGCCCGCTGGGACCCGGGACTCGATGAAGGCGGTGGTGATGCCGGCCGCGAGGGAGACCAGCAGCTGGCCGGGCCGGAGCGAGCCGGCGATCTCGTCGAGCACCTCGGCCATGTCCTGCGGCTTCACGACCAGCGCGACGGTGTCGGCCTTGGTGGCAGCCTCGACGTTGGAGACGACCGCGACGCCGTACCTCTCGACGAGCTCGCTGGCGCGCACCGCGCGCTTCTCGCCGACGAGCAGCTGGTCGACCCGGCGGCCGGCCCGGACCAGCCCGGACAGCAGGGTCTCGCCCATGACTCCGGCGCCGATGACCGCGGTCTGCTTCATGTGCTGCTCAGCTCTTCTTGATGAGGGACGTCAGGAAGAATGTCAGGTTCCGCGGGCGCTCGGCGAGCCTTCTCATCAGGTAGCCGTACCACTCGGTGCCGTAGGGGATGTAGACGCGCACCGTCTCACCGGCGGCCGCGAGCCGCCGCTGCTCGGCCGGGCGGATGCCGTAGAGCATCTGGAACTCGTAGCTGCCCTGCGCCCGCCCGTAGCGGCTCGCGAGCGACGACGCGATCTCGACGAGGCGGGGGTCGTGGGTGGCGATCATCGGGTAGCAGTCGCCCTCGGCGCCGCTGTGGCCGAGCAGGATCTTGAGGCAGCGCACGTAGGACTTGTCGACGTCGTCGGGGTCGGTGTAGGCGACCTCGGACGGCTCGTCGTACGCGCCCTTGCAGAGCCGGACCCGGCTGCCGGCGTACGCCAGAGCGCGGCAGTCGGCCTCGGTCCGGAACAGGTAGGCCTGGAGCACGGCGCCGGTCTCGGGGAAGTCCTTGCGCAGGTCGCGGAGGATCGCGAGCGTCTGGTCGGTGGTGGTGTGGTCCTCCATGTCGATGGTGACCGTGGTGCCGACGTTGCGGGCGGCGCGGCAGATGGCGCGGGCGTTCTCGAGCGCGATCTTGCGGCCGCCGCCCGGCGCGACGACGTCGTCGAGCGCCAGACCGATGGCGGTCAGCTTGACGCTGACCTCGGCCCGCCGGGCCAGGCCCTTCGCCGAGAGCTGCTTGAGGAGGTCGAGGTAGGCCGCGACCGTCGCCTCCGCCTGCTCGACGTCGGTGGTGTCCTCGCCGAGGTAGTCGAGAGTGACGTTGATGCCCTCGCTCGCCAGCCGGTCCGCCGCGACCACCGCGTCCTCGGCACGCTCGCCAGGGACGTAGGAACGCACCACCGCCGCCGACACCGGCAGCGTGGTGATGAGCCGCTTCACCGAGTGGCTGCGCGAGAGGAGGAGGAGCGAATCACGCACGGGACGCATGGCACCAACGGTACGACGACGCCCCGCCGGATGCCGCTTCGCGGTGCCCTCGGGTCAGGGCTTCGGTCCGCCCCGGCTCGCGCGCGCGGCCTTCGTCCGCGCCTCGTTGTCCCGGACCCGCGGCTCGAACCGGCTGCGGAAGACGTCCGCGACGAGCTCGCGGCGGGAGCGCACCCCGGTCTTGTCGAACACGGCAGCGAGGTGTTGCTGGACGGTCAGCGGCGAGATCGAGAGCTCGGCCGCGATGGCCTCCGTCGCCAGGCCGCGCAGGACCAGGCCAGCGACGTCCCGCTCCCTCGGGGTGAGCTGGTGGGCGCGCATGAGCAGGGCCTCGAGGTGCTCCGGCCGGGCGGCGTCGAGGACGACGCACACCTGAGCGCGGCCGGTGGCGTCGACGAGAGGGCCGGCATGGAGGGCGACCCATCGGCCGGTGGGCCCGCAGACGCAGACCTTCGTGTCCGGTCCCCCGGCTCCCGGCCGTCCGGAGGCCACGTCGCCGGCCGCCGACAGCACGGCGACCGGAAGATCTTCGAGGCCCCTGCCCAGCGCGTCCAGCCAGTACGCCGCGGACGGCGTCGCCGACACCACGTCATACCCGTCCAGCACGATCACACCGGGTGCCTCGGCGAGGTCGGGCTCCCGGGCCTGCGCCGCCAGCAGGCCGTGCCGGACGCCGTCGGCGAGGACCGGCGCGGCGGCCACCAGAAGGCGCTGCTCCGGCTCGGAGAACAGCGGGCGCCCCGTCTCGCGGTAGAGGCCGATCGAACCCCAAGGCGCCCGGTCCGGCGTGCGAAGGGCGACGACGAGCTCCTGCTCGCAGCCGAAGGGCTGCATCTCGACGTGGTACTTCACCGACCGCTCCGGCCGGCCGGCCGTCGCGGCGTGGAGGGTGCCGATGCCCGCGGGTGATGCCAGCACCGAGGTCATCGAGTTGAAGTCGTCCTCGGCGTACTCCCGCGCCAGCCACTCGCCGGGGATCTCCGGCAGCCCCTCCTGGAAGTGGCTGGTGACGATCCGGCACTCGGGATCCACCGTGAAGAAGCACGGGGCCTCGAAGTGCGGGACCTCGGCGGTGAGGATCGGCGTCACCTCCCGCCAGAGGTTGACCAGGTCCGGCCGACGAACGACGATCCGCCGGATCCGCTCGACGACCCGATCGGCACGGTCCATGTCCCCGGCCTATCAGAAATCTGGGATGGCGGACAGGGCCGGCGGGATCGACCATGGGGTCATGGAGCAGATCATCAGGGCCGGAGAGGGCGAGGTCCTCGGCGCGGAGGCAGGCTGCCGGGACAGGTTCAAGGTCGACGCCGACCGGACCGAGAGCCGGCTTGCGATCGTCGAGCACCTCCTGGCACCGCACTGCATCGCGGCGCCCGTGCACGTTCACACTCGCGAGGACGAGTTCAGCTTCATCCTCGACGGCGAGGTCTCCTACCGTCTCGGCGACGACGAGCACGTCGCTCGCGCCGGCGACCTGGTGGTCAAGCCGCGCGGTCAGTGGCACACCTTCTGGAACGCCGCCGACGAGCCCGCACGGGTCCTCGAGATGATCACGCCCGGCGGGCTCGAAGCCGTCTTCCGGGCCATGGGCCGCGGCGTCCCCGAGGACCAGGTCGCCGCCATGATCGATGCCTCGGGATGCACCGGTGACCCGGAGGCCACAGAGCCGATCGTGGCGCGCTACGGGCTCACCTGGGGCTGACCTGGGGGCTGACCTCACTCGCTCCGGCGGCGGAGGGTGCCGGCACCGAGCGCCAGCCCGGCGACGGCGTACGCCGTCACGACGGCCAGGTCCGTCCACACCTCGCCCGTGCTGGACGAGCGGGTGAGGTGCTCCATGGCGTCGACGGCGTAGGACAGCGGGAGCACGTCGCTGATCGCGTTGAGCACGTCGGGCAGCACGGCGCGCGGGACGAACAGGCCGCAGAGCAGGATCTGCGGGATCACCAGTGCGGGCATGAACTGGACGGCCTGGAACTCCGTGCGCGCGAACGCACTCACGAACAGGCCGAGGGCGCTGCCGAGCACCGCGTCGGCGACGGCGACCACGGTCAGCAGCCAGACGGGGCCCTCGATACTCAGGCCGAGCAGCCCGACGCTGAGGGCGACGGCGGCAGCGGACTGGACGGCCGCGACCAGGCCGAAGGCGATCGCGTAGCCGAACAGGAAGTCCAGCTTGCCCATCGGCATCGCCAGCAGCCGCTCGAGGGTGCCACCGGAGCGCTCGCGGAGGGTGGTGACGCTGGTGACGAGGAACATCACGATGAAGGGGAACATCGCCAGCAGCGCGGGCCCGAGCTGGTCGAACGTGTTCCCCGGCAGGTCGTCGAACATCCACCACAGCAGGCTGATCAGCAGGCAGGGCAGCACCAGCATGATCGCGAGCGTCCGGTGGTCCCGCCGCAGCTGCGTCAGCACGCGGGCGGCGATGGCGAAGGTGATCCTGAGGCTCATTTCGGGGTTCCCGCGACGTTGTTCGTCGGAGGATCGACGGTGCGGATCCGCGGTTGAGTGCAGACCGCTTGGGGGAGACGAAGAACGTCGTGGGGTGATTTCATGCTGCCTCTCCTCTGACGATCGCCAGGAATGCCTGCTCGATGTCGTCGACCCCGGCCTTCTCCTTGATCTCGGTCGGCGTGCCGTCGGCGATGAAGACGCCGTCCCGCATCAGGAGCAGCCGGTCGCACCGCTCGGCCTCGTCCATGACATGGCTCGAGACGAGTACGGCGACGCCGGTGTCGGCGAGCTCGTGGAAGGTCGTCCAGAGGTCCTCGCGCAGCACCGGGTCGAGTCCCACGGTCGGCTCGTCGAGCACAAGCATGCTCGGGTTGCCGAGGAGGGCGACCGCGAGGCTGGCCCGCGAGCGCTGCCCGCCGCTGAGCCGGGCGACCACGTCGTCGGCATGGTCGACGAGATCGACGGTCTCGATGCAGCGCGCCACCTCCGCCTTGTCGACACCGAGCACGCGGGCGAAGAAGGCGAGGTTCTCGGCGACGCTGAGGTCGTCGTACACGCTGGGCGCCTGGGTGACGTAGCCGATCCGGTGCCGCAACGTCTTGGAGCCGGCCGGTTCGCCGAACACCGTGACCGTGCCGCTGACGCCCGCCTGCACGCCGACGAGCACCCGCATCAACGTCGACTTGCCGCAGCCCGACGGGCCCAGCAGTCCCGTCACCTGGCCGACCGGGATCGTGAAGTCGAGGCCGTGCAGCACCTCGCGCCGGCCCCGGACCACGGTCAGGCTCACTACCTCCACCGCCTTTTTCATCATGTGATGAATAATGCCGCGCGGTCGGCGCCGGCGCAAGTGGCGTGCAACACGCTGTTCGCCGCACTGGGAGGGCTCCTGCGGCGGTTCCGGGGCGTTGCAACGGTCTCCCGGAGCCGCGAACGGCGTGTTGCAGCCGCAGCCGAGCGGCGATCAGCCGCCCAGGTCGCCGGTGAAGTAGCGCTGGATCGTCGGCGCGTAGATGGCCACGAGCCGCTCCGGGTCTAGGGACGCGATCGGCTCGATGCGGACGACGTAACGGGCGAGGATCAGCCCGATCACCTGGCTGGCGACCAGCGGCATCCGCAGCTCTGGGCGGTCGAGGCCGAGCTGCTCGCCGACCGGGATCAGTACGACGGGCAGGAACCCCTCCCGGATCAGCTTGTCGCCGCCGGGCTCGAGGACTCGGCGCACCGTCGCGAGTAGGGCCGGCTGGAAGCCGGGGTCGTCCCACACCGACAGGAAGGTGCGGACCAGCTTCTCCGCCGCCTCGTCGGCTGGACCGGCGAGCGCGCTGCCGATCACCGCCCGCGGGTCGACAGGAAGGGCGAGCGCG
This sequence comes from Nocardioides bizhenqiangii, assembly GCF_034661235.1. Lineage (NCBI taxonomy): Bacteria > Bacillati > Actinomycetota > Actinomycetes > Propionibacteriales > Nocardioidaceae > Nocardioides > Nocardioides bizhenqiangii. The sequence continues at coordinate 334,502 of NZ_CP141059.1, read as the reverse complement.
GCGACGAACAGGTCCTCCTTGGAGCCGAAGTAGTGGTGGACGAGCGCGGCGTCGACCCCGGCCGTCGTGGCGATCGCGCGGATCGTCGTACCTCCGAAGCCGGCGGCCGCGAAGCTCTCGCGCGCGGCCGCGAGGATCGCCGCCTTCGTGTCGGGTCGGCCGGGTCGTCGACCACGGCGAGTGCTGGTGCTCACGACCCGGTGTTCGTCTCGCCCGCGTCGCCGATCGTTCTGCGACCCACGCCCGCGGGCGACGGCGTGAGGTGCTCGCGCGCGAACTCCAGCGACTCCCGCAGGTCGACCTCTCGCTCCTCGCGGGTCGTGCAGCGCCGGGTGTTGATCTCGAGGACCACTTCGCCGTCGAAGCCGGTGTCGACCAGGTGGCGCAGGAAGTCGGCGGCCTCCATCGCGCCGCGGCCCGGCACCAGGTGCTCGTCCTTCGGCGACCCGGAGCCGTCGGTCAGGTGGATGTGACGCAGCCGGGGGCCGAGCCGCTCGGCCATCTCGATCGGCTTCGCGTGCGCGATCGCGGCGTGGGAGAGGTCGATCGTGGTGTTGGCGTAGGGCTCGGACGAGGGGTCCCAGCCGGGGAGGTACATCTCCAGGCGCCGCTTGGTCGACGCCCGCCACGGATACATGTTCTCGACGGCGAAGGCGATGCCCGTCGACTCCTCCAGCGCCGCGATGCCGTTGACGAAGTCGCGGGCGTAGTCGCGCTGCCAGCGGAACGGCGGATGGACGACGACGACGTCCGCCCCGACCGCCGCCGCCATCTCGGCCGAGCGCTCGAGCTTGCCCCACGGCTCCAGCCCCCAGACCCGCTGGGTGAAGAGCAGGCACGGCGCGTGGATGGCACAGACCGGCATCTCGTGGTGGTCCATCAGCTGCTTCACGGCCGTCGTCTGCTGCGAGAGCGCGTCGATGCCGACCATCACCTCGACCGCCTCGTAGCCCACCTCCACGGCCCAGCTGAAAGCGTGGGCCGTCGACTCGGGGTAGACCGAGGAGGTCGACAGCCCGATCCGAGGGCGCCCAGGTCCGGACACGTCGGTCGTCAGTCCTCGTCGGTGACGCTGAGCTTGTCGATGCGCTCGAGGATCACGCCCTCGCGCAGCGCCCAGGGGCAGATCTCGAGCTCGGCGAGGTCGAAGATGTCCATGCAGGCCTCGGCGACCAGCGCACCCGGGACGATCTGGTGAGTGCGGCTGGGTGAGACCCCGGGCAGCTCGCCGAGCTCGGCCCCGGTCATCCCCACCAGCTTGGGGATCCACTCGCGCAGGTCCGCGAGGGCGAGCGAGCGCGGCGTCAGCGGTCCGTCGGTCGATGGCGCCGCGCCACAGATCCGGGCGAGCGAGCGGAATGTCTTGGAGGTGGCGGCGGCGCGGTGCGTCGTGCCGGTGCGCAGCACCTGGCCCGCGTCCTTCGCCATGTCGGCTCGGATGCTGCGCCGGATCTTCCGGAGGTCCGCCTCGCCGACCGGCTCGGAGAAGTACGTCGACGCGAGCCGCGCCGCTCCCAGGGGCAGCGACTGCGCGACATCGGGCCGCTCGTCGGCTCCGGTCGCGATCTCGAGCGAGCCACCACCGATGTCGAAGACAGTCAGCTTCCCGGCGGACCAGCCGAACCAACGCCGTACGGCCAGGAACGTCAGCCGTGCCTCGTCCTCCCCGGACAGCACCTCGATCGTCACTCCCGTGCTGTCGCGCACGTGGGCCAGCACCGCATCGGCGTTGACCGAGTCGCGCACCGCCGACGTGGCGAACGAGAGCATCGCCTCGCAGCCCTTCTCCTCGGCGACCACGACCGCGTCGGCGGTGAAGGTCGTCAGCGCGTCGATGCCGGACTGGCTGACCGCGCCGTCGGCGTCGAGGTGCTCGGCGAGGCGCAGCGGCTGCTTGAGGGAGAACGCCGGCAGCGGAGCGGCACCGCCGTGGGCGTCGACCACCAGCAGGTGCCCGGTGTTCGAGCCGATGTCGAGCACGCCCAACCGCATGCCACCACCGTATCGCCCTCTCCGCAGCGGGCCAGGAACGCCGAGTACGTTGGAGGGGTGCCCGAGGTCGACCTGGACTTCCCCCGCGCGTTCGTCGAGTTCGTCAACCCGGCCGACGACACCGAGGTGATGCGCTGCGACCTGACCTGGCTGACCTCGTCCTTCACCTGCATCTTCGGCCAGGGCTGCAAGGGCATCTACGCCGACTCCCCCGACACCGGCTGCTGCACGCTCGGCGCGCACTTCAGCGACAAGGACGACGAGGCCCGGGTGGCGGAGTACGTCGGCCAGCTCACCCCGGAGCACTGGCAGTTCCACCCCGGCCGGAAGGTGCGGCGCAAGGACTGGGTCGAGAAGGACGAGGACGGCGAGCGCAAGACCAGGGCCATCGAGGTGGACGGGCAGCGCGGCTGCGTGTTCCACAACCGCGCCGACTTCAGCACCGGAGCCGGGTGCGCCCTCCACGGGCTGGCGCTGGAGCAGGGCCGCAACCCGCTCGAGACCAAGCCGGACGTGTGCTGGCAGCTGCCGATCCGGCGGCTCTACCGAGAGGTCGAGCGGCAGGACGGCTCGACGTACACCGAGGTCACCATCACCGAGTACGACCGCCGCGGCTGGGGCGCAGGCGGGCACGACCTGGACTGGTACTGCTCCGGCAACACCGAGGCGCACGTCGCCGTCGAGCCGCTCTACGTCACGAACGAGCCCGAGCTGGTCGAGCTGATGGGGCGGCCGGCGTACGACGAGCTGGTCCGCCACTGCGAGGCCCACCTCCGGTCGCGGTCGGCGCTGGCGCTGCATCCGGCCGACCGGCTCGGCTGAGGTCCGCTTTCGGCTCGCCGGGTCTCGATACGCCGGTCCTGGGCTCGCAAGCTCGCCCAGGCGGCTACTCGACCTTCGAGTCGATCCGGCGTCCGCTCGTTCCTCGCGGTCCCCGGGACTCTTCACGTCAAGAGAATCCGACCCCGATTCCCGGTCGCCACCGTCGCAGGCCGAGAATGTCTGACATGCGCCTGGATCACCTGTCGTACGCCGCCGGACCGGACGGACTCGCGGGCACCGCTGCCCGCCTCGGCAAGGCGCTGGGGCGCGAGTTCCTCGACGGCGGCGTGCACCCGCGGTTCGGCACCCGCAACATGATCCTGCCGCTGGCCGACGCGACCTACCTCGAGGTCGTCGAGGTGCTGGACCACCCGGCGTCCGACAAGGCGCCGTTCGGCCAGGCCGTGCGGGCGCGTTCGGCGCTCGGCGGCGGCTGGCTCGGATGGGTCGTCTCCGTGCCCGACATCTCCCCCGTCGAGGAGCGGCTCGGCCGCGCCGCGGTCGTCGGCAGCCGGCACCGCCCCGACGGCACCGAGCTCAAGTGGAGGCAGATCGGCATCCACGGCCTGATCGCCGACCCGCAGCTCCCGTTCTTCATCCAGTGGGAGGTGCCGGCCGACCTGCACCCGTCCGCCGGTGCCGACGGCTCGATCTCTCTCGCTGGCATCGAGATCGCTGGCGACCCGCAGCGGGTCAGCGAGTGGCTCGGCGAGAGCGTCGAGGCTCCGCTGGAGGACGTCAAGGTCGAGTGGGTCGCTCCCCACGGCACGCCCGGCATCCTCGCCGCGCAGCTGCAGACCTCGGACGGCATCGTCCGGATCTGACGCGTCGGGCGCACCCGGTGAGCGACCGGCCGGCGCGCGGCGCCGTCCCGAGTCCCAACATCTGGCGGCACACCACCACCTACGAGCTCGAGAACCACGCCGCCGACCCTGACGGCCGGCTCTGGGCCGCGATGGAGGACCGGGTCTCCTGGCACGGGCGCACCGTCCTCGACCTCGGCTGCGGCACCGGCTTCCACCTGTCGCGGTTCGCCGCCACGGCGGCCGCGGTGATCGGAGTCGAGCCGCATCCGGGACTGGTGCGGCTGGCGCTGCGCCGGACCCGCGGCCTGGCGGGGGTCGACGTGCGACTCGGCACCGCACAGGAGGTCCCGCTCCCCGCCGCGAGCGTCGACGTCGTGCACGCCCGCTGGGCCTACTTCTTCGGACCCGGCTGCGAGCCGGGGCTCGCCGAGCTCGACCGGGTCGTACGACGCGGCGGCACTGCGCTGATCATCGACAACGACGGCTCGCGATCCACCTTCGGCGCATGGTTCCGTCGCGGCTACCCGCACCTGCCCGCGCCGGCGGAGATCGAGCGGTTCTGGTCGGAGCGCGGCTGGACCCGCACCCCCGTCGACATGGGATGGCGGTTCGAGAGCCGCGCCGACCTCGAGGCGGTGGTGCGGATCGAGTTCAAGCGCGACGTCGCCGAGGAGATCCTGCGCCACCACGACGGGCTCGAGGTCGACTACGCCGTCAACCTCTGGTCACGGGACTACTGATCCGATGGGCCGAGCGGGCCACGCTGCCGGCTCAGCCGGAGGAACCGCGCACGGCCAGCGTGGGGACCAGCAGCGTCCCGGCGGCGTCGTACGGCTCCCGCGCGAGCAGCGCCTCCAGCGCCCGCACCAGCTCCAGCGCGACCTGCTCGAGCGGCTGCCGCACCGAGGTCAACCCGCCGGGCACGACCTGGGCCACCTGCGAGTCGTCGAATCCCACGACGGCGACGTCGCGGCCGGGGTGGAGGCCACGGTCCGCGAGCGTGTGGAGCACACCGACCGCCAGCGTGTCGGAGCCGCACACGATCGCCGAGGGACGGACCTCCTCGAGGAGCGCGGCCGACGCCTCGCGCCCGGCAGCCACGGTGTCGGCGACACCGACCGCGAGCCCATCGATCGACCGGCCGGCGCCGGCCATCGCCCGCTCCCACCCCGCCCGCCGGTCCTGGCCGATGAAGGACGACTCGGCCCAGCCGACCCAGGCGATCCGCTCGTGCCCCCGCTCGATCAGGTGGCCGGTGGCGAGTGCGACGCCGGCCGCACCGTCGACATCGACCCAGGGGTGGGTGGCGTCGGGGTCCTCCCACGGACGGCCGAACGCCACGAACGGCGCGCGCCGCTCGCTGAGCCACCGCGTCTGCGGGTTGCCGAGATAGGTGTCGGTGACGATGAAGGCGTCGACCGCGGTGGAGCGGAGCAGGTCGTCGTAGCCCCGCACCAGGTCGGCCGCGGTGGTCTCCTCCTTGCCGGGACCCCCGGAGAAGAGCAGCAGGTGGTAGCCAGCCTCCCGCGACGCCTCGACCAGCGCATGCACGAACCGGTCCATCGTGGCGTTGGCCGTGAACTCCTGGGCCGGCAACATCCGCAGGCCGATCAGGTGCGACGCGCGGGTGCGGAGATGCCGCGCGGCCCGGTTGGGCAGGTAGCCGAGCACCTGGATCGCGTCCTGGACCCGCTCGAGGGTCTCGGGGCGCAGCAGGTCGGGGTTGTTGATCGCGTTGGACACCGTCTGCCGGGAGACCCCGGCCCGTTCGGCGACGTCGGCAAGAGTCGGTGGCAGCGCTCGCGCGTCGTGCACTGACATCTCCAGCCGCCTCTGCGAGTTGGGGGGTCTGCTGAGGTGTGTCGAGGATACGGACTGTCGTAGGGGTCGCCTAACGTCGGCACCATGGCCTCGACGACGCGCTCCCGCAATACCCAGGCGCGAGCGTCCTATCGGTGCACGGAGTGCGGCTGGACCGCCACCAAGTGGGTCGGACGCTGCGGCGAGTGCCAGGCCTGGGGCTCGGTCGCCGAGGTCGGCACCGCGCCCGCGGGCCGCACGGCAGCGGCGCCGGTGACCACGCCCGCGGTGCCGATCGGCACGGTCTCCGCGGAGCAGGCGGTCCACCACTCGTCCGGCGTCCCCGAGCTCGACCGGGTCCTCGGCGGCGGCATCGTGCCCGGCGCCGCCGTCCTCCTCGCCGGGGAGCCGGGCGTCGGCAAGTCGACCCTGCTGCTGGAGGTGGCGGCACGGACCGCCGCGGGCCACCAGCGCACGCTCTACGTCACCGGCGAGGAGTCCGCGGCTCAGGTGCGGCTGCGCGCCGACCGCACCGACGCCGTGCACGACGAGCTCTACCTCGCGGCGGAGACCGACCTCGGCGCCGTGCTCACGCACATCGAGGACACGCGGCCGCGGCTCGTCGTCGTCGACTCCGTGCAGACCATCGGCGCCTCCGGCGTCGAGGGCGTGCCGGGCGGTGTCACCCAGGTGAAGGAGGTCGCCGCCGCGCTGGTGCGGGTCGCCAAGACCCGCGGCATCACCGTGGTGCTGGTCGGCCACGTCACCAAGGACGGCTCGATCGCCGGTCCCCGGGTCCTCGAGCACCTCGTCGACGTCGTGCTCCACTTCGAGGGCGAGTCCGGCAGCCGGTTCCGGATGCTCCGCGCCGTCAAGAACAGGTTCGGCCCGGTCGACGAGGTGGGCTGCTTCGACCTCGGCCCCGACGGCATCACGACGGTCACCGACCCGACCGGCATCTTCGTCGAGCGCCACCACGGTCGGGTCGCCGGCACCTGCGTCGCGGTGACCATGGAGGGCCGCCGCCCGATGCTGGCGGAGGTGCAGTCGCTGGTCGCGGAGGCGTCGTCGCAGGATCGCCCCCGCCGTACGACGTCCGGCGTCGACGGGTCCCGCCTCGCCATGGTGCTCGCGGTGCTCCACCAGCACTGCGGCATCACGCTGGGCGGCTACGACGTGTTCGCCTCGACCGTCGGCGGCGCCAAGATCACCGAGCCCGCGGCCGACCTGGCGCTCGCCATCGCGCTCGCGTCCTCCCGCTTCCTCAGCCCGGCCCCGGCCGGGGTGGTCGCCATGGGCGAGATCGGCCTGTCCGGCGAGCTGCGCCGGGTCCGCGACGTCCGTCAGCGGCTCGCCGAGGCGGCCCGGCTCGGCTTCGAGCTGGCGGTCGTGCCTGCCGAGCCGGGGTCGCCGGGCACCTACCGCTCGATCGACGACATGCGCGTCGTCGAGGCCCCCGACGTCCGCACCGCGCTCCGGCTGCTCCACCTCGACCGCGCGCTCAAGGTGGTGGAGGGCGGATAACTCGGCCGTGAGCGACCGCAGGCTTTAAGGTTGCGATCGACCGGGTGCGCGCCCGGCGTAGGGATGGGAGTACGGCGTGGTTGAGCGGGGTGATCCGCGGCTTCGCGAGACGCTGGCGTCGATCGCGCCCGGCACCGGCCTCCGCGACGGCCTCGACCGGATCCTGCGCGCCCGCACCGGTGCGCTGATTGTGCTCGGTCGCGACAAGACCGTCGACGGGATCTCGACCGGCGGCTTCGAGCTCGACGTCCCGTTCACCGCCACCGGCCTGCGCGAGCTGGCCAAGATGGACGGCGCGGTCATCATCGACCGCGACATCACCCGGATCATCCGTGCCGCCGTCCACCTGATGCCCGACCACTCGATCCCGTCGGAGGAGACCGGCACCCGGCACCGCACGGCCGACCGGGTCGCCAAGCAGACCGGCTTCCCGGTGATCTCGGTGTCGCAGTCGATGCAGATCATCGCGGCCTACGTCGGCGAGACCCGCCACGTGCTCGAGGACTCCGGGCAGATACTGTCCCGCGCCAACCAGGCGCTGGCCACGCTCGAGCGCTACAAGCTGCGCCTCGACGAGGTGTCCGCCACGCTGTCCGCCCTCGAGATCGAGGACCTCGTGACCGTCCGCGACGTCGCCGTCGTCGCGCAGCGGCTCGAGATGGTCACCCGGATCGCCCGCGAGATCGACGACTACGTGCTCGAGCTCGGCACCGACGGCCGGCTGCTCGCCCTCCAGCTCGAGGAGCTGATCACCGGGGTCGACATCGAGCGCGAGCTGGTGATCCGCGACTACGTGCCGTCCCGGAAGCGCAGCCGGGACCCCGACGACCTGCTGGCCAAGCTGGAGGGACTCTCCGCCACCGACCTGGTCGACCCCGCGTCCGTGGCGCGGGTGCTCGGCATCGGCGCGGGCGAGCACCTCGACGGCGCGGTCGCTCCCCGCGGCTACCGGCTGCTCGCGAAGGTGCCCCGACTCCCTGCCGGCGTCGTCGAGGGCCTGGTCGACCACTTCGGCACCCTGCAGAAGCTCCTCTCCGCCGGCATCGACGACCTGCAGGCCGTCGAGGGTGTCGGCGAGCTGCGGGCGCGGAGCGTGCGCGAGGGTCTCTCGCGACTGGCGGAGTCGACGATCCTCGAGCGGTACGTCTGAGGCAGGCGGTCTGCGAGGAACGAGCGCAGCCGCGACCGCTCTATCGAGACCCGGTGACGCGACCGCCCAGCGGTGATAGGGCACGTCACCGCGTCTCGATACGCCCTCGCCTAGCGGCTCGGGCTACTCGACGAGCCGGGGCTACCGTCGAGGCTCGTCCGTCGACCGGTCCGACGCCTGCTGCTCGGGCTGGTCGCCCTGCGCCTCCTCCTGCGCCGACTCACCCTGCAACGGGTCGCGGTCCTGCTTGTTCTTGCGGTCCTTCTTCTTCGGGTCCGGCGAGACGGTGATCGTCTCGGGCGTGGGCGAGGCGAGCACGAAGTCCGAATCGGCGGGCTCGCCGCCGAGTGCCGCTGCCGTGGCGGTGAAGGCGCCGGGCATCAGCCAGTCGTCCGTGCCCGGGCACTCCGCGCCGCGACGGCCCTGCGGGTAGGGCGTCCAGGTCATCTGGACGACGGTCGCCACCACCCGCCGTACGACCACGGACTCGTCGGGCACCGGGTCCGGGCACTCGCGCGACGTCCAGACCTCGCGGTCGCCCTTGGTGACCTTGACCGTCACCTTGTCGGCGCCGATCCGGAAGTAGCACGCCTCCGCCTGCACGGTCTGCAGGCTCAGCCCGACCGTGACCGGCTCGCCGGCGACCGCGGCCTCGATCCGGGGGGTGATCCTGACGTCGGCCGGGTCGCAGTTGCCGTCGGGGTCCGCCATCACGGCCGGGTCGTAGGACGGGCCCTGCTGACCGCCGGTGACCCTGCGGTCCTTCTTGCGGTCCTGCCGGCGGTCCTTGACGGTGATCGTCTGCGACGCCTCGACGCCGCCGGCCTGCTGCGCTGCCGGCACGTCGTCGTCCTTGGCGTCGCTGCCGCCGCCGAGCACGTTGGCGATGACGAACACCAGGGTGGCCGCGAGCAGGAGGACGAAGAGCCGGCGGCGCCAGTACACGCCCGCCGGCAGCGGGCCACGGGTCAGCGGCGGCATGGTCCGAGGTTAGGCAGCGACCGTCCCCGATCCGCGGAGGCGCGGCGGGGCAGGCACAATCGACGCGATGTCCAACCTCGTCGACCCGATCCTGCGGTGGTACGACGCGCACGCGCGCGACCTCCCCTGGCGGCGGCCGACCGCGTCGGCGTGGTCGGTGCTGGTGTCCGAGTTCATGCTGCAGCAGACGCCGGTGTCGCGGGTGCTGCCGGTGCACGAGGCCTGGCTGGACCGCTGGCCGGCCCCCGCCGACCTCGCTGCCGAGGCGAGCGGTGAGGCGGTGCGGGCCTGGGGCCGGCTCGGGTACCCCCGCCGGGCGCTGCGCCTGCACGCGGCCGCGGTCGCGATCGTGACCGACCACGGCGGCGTCGTACCCGACTCCTACGACGCGCTCCGCGGCCTTCCCGGCGTCGGCGACTACACCGCCGCGGCGGTGGCCGCCTTCGCCTACCGCCAGCGCCAGGTGGTGCTCGACACCAACGTCCGGCGGGTGCTGGGCCGGGCCGTGGCGGGCGTGGAGTTCCCGGCCCGGTCGGTCACCAAGGCCGAACGCGGGGTCGCCGAGGCGCTGCTGCCAGCGGATCCGCCGACCGCCGCCACCTGGTCGGTCGCCGTGATGGAGCTCGGCGCGCTGGTCTGCACCGCCGACCGGCCGAAGTGCCCGTTCTGCCCCGTCGTCGAGACCTGCGCGTGGCAGGCCGCGGGTCGGCCGGCGTACGACGGACCACCCCGCCCGTTGCAGACCTACGCCGGCACCGACCGTCAGTGCCGCGGCCGGCTGCTCGCCGTGTTGCGGGATGCGCCGGGTTCGGTCACGAAGGACCGCCTCGACGCCGCGTGGGACCTGGCCGAGCAGCGCGATCGCTGCCTGGTCTCGCTGCTCGACGGCCTCGTCGTCGCTGTCGGCGACCGCTACGCGCTCCCCTGAACGACATCGACCCGGCAGAGAACCTCTGCCGGGTCGATGTGGAAACGCGTTACTCGGTCGCGGTGCGTGGCACGTCGGTCGGACCGTCGCCGCCGAGCGGCGCCGCCGGCCCGTCGGGACCACCCTCGACCGCGGTTGTCTCGAGCGGCGGCAGGTCGGGCAGCTCGCTGACCTTCTGACCCTCGAAGGTGAAGGTCGCGGTCGGACCCTCGCCGTCGACGTCGACCAGCACGATCTGACCGGGGCCTACCTCGCCGTACAGCATCTTCTCGGCGAGCACGTCCTCGATCTCCCGCTGGACCGTGCGGCGCAACGGCCGGGCGCCGAGCACCGGGTCGAAGCCCCGCTGGGCGAGCAGGTTCTTGGCGGCCTGGGTGAGCTCGATCCGCATGTCGCGGTCGCGCATCCGCAGCTCGACCGACGCGATCATGTTGTCGACCATGTGGACGATCTGCTCCTGCGACAGCGGCGGGAACACGATGATCTCGTCGACGCGGTTGAGGAACTCGGGCCGGAAGTGCTGCTTGAGCTCGTCCTGCACCTTGTTCTTCATCCGCTCGTAGGAGCCCGCCGAGTCGCCGCTCTGCTGGAACCCGAGGTTGATGCCCTTGGCGATGTCCTTGGTGCCGAGGTTGGTCGTCATGATGATCACGGTGTTCTTGAAGTCGACGACCCGGCCCTGGGAGTCGGTCAGGCGACCTTCCTCCAGGATCTGCAACAGGCTGTTGAAGATGTCGGGGTGCGCCTTCTCGACCTCGTCGAAGAGCACGACCGAGAACGGCTTGCGGCGCACCTTCTCGGTGAGCTGGCCGCCCTCCTCGTAGCCGACGTAGCCCGGAGGGGAGCCGAAGAGCCGCGACACGGTGTGCTTCTCGCCGAACTCGCTCATGTCGAGCTGGATCAGCGCGTCCTCGTCACCGAACAGGAACTCCGCCAGCGTCTTGGACAGCCACGTCTTGCCGACACCGGACGGGCCGGCGAAGATGAACGAGCCACCGGGACGCTTGGGGTCCTTCAGGCCAGCACGAGTACGACGGATCGCCCGGCTGAGCGCCTTGACGGCCTCCTCCTGGCCGATGACCCGCTTGTGGAGCTCGTCCTCCATCTTGAGCAGTCGCGTGGACTCCTCCTCGGAGAGCTTCACGATCGGGATGCCGGTGGCGACCGCGAGCACCTCGGCGATCAGCTCCTCGTCGACCTCGGCGACCTCGTCCATGTCGCCCGCGCGCCACTGCTTCTCGCGCTCGGCCTTCTTGAGGATGAGCTGCTTCTCCTCGTCGCGCAGGCGGGCGGCGGCCTCGAAGTCCTGCCCGTCGATCGCCGCCTCCTTGCGCTGGCGGACGTCGGAGATCTTGTCGTCGTACTCCCGCAGGTCGGCCGGGGCCGTCATCCGGCGGATGCGCAGCCGCGAGCCGGCCTCGTCGATGAGGTCGATCGCCTTGTCGGGGAGGAACCGGTCGGAGATGTAGCGGTCGGCGAGAGTCGCCGCGGAGACCAGCGCCTCGTCGGTGATGGTCACCCGGTGGTGGGCCTCGTAGCGGTCGCGCAGGCCCTTGAGCATCTCGATCGTGTGGGCGATCGACGGCTCGGCGACCTGGATCGGCTGGAACCGGCGCTCGAGCGCGGCGTCCTTCTCGAGGTACTTGCGGTACTCGTCGAGCGTGGTCGCGCCGATGGTCTGCAGCTCGCCGCGGGCCAGCATCGGCTTGAGGATGCTCGCCGCGTCGATGGCGCCCTCGGCGGCGCCGGCGCCGACGAGGGTGTGGATCTCGTCGATGAACAGCACGATGTCGCCGCGGGTGCGGATCTCCTTGAGCACCTTCTTGAGGCGCTCCTCGAAGTCACCGCGGTAGCGGCTGCCCGCGACCAGGGCACCCAGGTCGAGCGTGTAGATCTGCTTGTCCTTGAGCGTCTCCGGGACGTTGCCCTTGACGATGTCCTGGGCCAGGCCCTCGACGATCGTGGTCTTGCCGACGCCGGGCTCGCCGATGAGGACCGGGTTGTTCTTCGTGCGGCGGGACAGGATCTGCATGACCCGCTCGATCTCCTGCTCGCGACCGATGACCGGGTCGAGCTTGCCCTCGCGAGCGTCCTGGGTCAGGTTGCGGCCGAACTGGTCGAGCACCAGCGACGACGACGGTGCGTCGCTGCTGCCGCTGCCGGTGGACGCGGCGGTGGAGCCGGACTCCTTGCCCTGGAAGCCGGACAGCAGCTGGATGACCTGCTGGCGGACCCGGTTGAGGTCGGCGCCGAGCTTCTGCAGCACTTGGGCGGCGACGCCCTCACCCTCGCGGATCAGGCCGAGCAGGATGTGCTCGGTGCCGATGTAGGAGTGTCCGAGCTGCAGCGCCTCGCGCAGGGACAGCTCGAGGACCTTCTTGGCGCGCGGCGTGAACGGGATGTGCCCGCTCGGCGCCTGCTGGCCCTGGCCGATGATCTCCTCGACCTGGGCCCGCACGGCCTCGAGCGAGATGTCCAGCGACTCCAGCGCCTTGGCGGCGACGCCCTCGCCCTCGTGGATGAGCCCGAGCAGGATGTGCTCGGTGCCGATGTAGTTGTGGGAGAGCATGCGGGCCTCTTCCTGGGCCAGCACGACCACCCGGCGGGCTCGGTCAGTGAACCGCTCGAACATCTCTTGCTCCTCCACACGTCACGGGGCGTACGACGGGTACAACCCGACCAACAGCCTACGCGTTCCGTGGGCAGCGAAAATCCCGTCCGCTCTGAGCGAAATACTGGATTGGCCGAGCTCTACCTGGCCTCGAAGGCCTCGCGCACGTCGGAGGGGATCCGGCCGCGGTCGGGGACCTTGAAGCCGTTGGAGCGGGCCCAGTCGCGGATCTCCTTGGCGGAGGCACCGGTGGCGGAGGCCTTCGCGGCAGATCGGGTACGGCGACCGCCGCCCACCTTGCGCCCGTGACCGACGTACGTGGCCAGGGCGTCACGGAGCTGGGCCGCGTGCTTCTCGTTGAGATCGATCTCGTAGGACGTGCCGTCCAGTCCGAAAGCGACCGTCTCTGTAGCGTCGGAGCCGTCGATGTCATCGACCAGAACGATGTTCACGCGCTGTGCCATGGTGAAGCTTCCCTCCCTCAGTGATAGCCGCCCGATATCGGTGGCCTTAACGAATAGTGCCGCATTCCTGCGATAAAGGAAAGTTGGGGAAAGCTGGCAATTTCAGGCAAATCGAATTTCGCGCTCACTTCACGTTCCGGAGGAATACTTTTTCCAGGCCGCGCAACGTCAGCCACGGTGAATGATCGGTGAAGCACCGGCATTCGTCGACGACCAGGGGCGCAAGATATCCGGTCGCGATCACCCGGATCCCACCGGCCTCCGCACCGAGCGCGGCGGTGATCCGCTCCACCATTCCCTCGACCTGGCTGGCGACGCCGAAGACCATCCCGGACTGCAGCGCCTCGACGGTGTTCTTGCCGATCACCCCGCGCGGGCGGGCCAGCTCGACCATGCGCAGCTGAGCGCCGCGCCGGCCCAGGGCCTCGATCGAGATCTCGATGCCGGGGGTGATCGCCCCGCCGACGTACCGCCCCTCGCTGTCGACCACGTCGAAGGTCGTGGCGGTGCCGCCGAAATCGACCACGATCGCGGGACCGCCGAAATCATTAGCGGCGGCCAGTGCGTTGATGATGCGGTCGGTGCCGACCTCGCGCGGATTGTCGACCAGGATCGGCACCCCGGTGCGCACACCTGGTTCGACGACGACGTGCGGGATATCGGCGAAATGCCGCGCCAGCATCTCGCGCCACGAATTCAGCACCGCCGGCACCGTCGCGCAGACCGATATCCCGGAGATCTCCGCGGATTCCGGTCCGAGCAGACCGCGCAGGAGGACGGCCCACTCGTCGGCGGTGCGGTGCTCCTCGGTGGCGACCCGCCAGTGCGAGCCGACCTCACCGTCCCGGATGATCCCGAGCACGGTGTGCGCGTTGCCGATGTCAACCGCGAGCAGAGTCATCGCGAAGGTCCATTCCGAGGTCGAAGACCTTGACCGAGTGGGTCAGTGCTCCGACCGAGATGAAGTCGACGCCGGTCTCCGCGACCTCGCGGGCCCGCTCGATGGTCAGCCCGCCCGACGCCTCGAGCGTCGCCCGACCAGCATTGATCGCCACCGCCTCGGCCATCGTGGCGGTCGGCATGTTGTCGAGCAGGATCTCGGTGCACCCGGCCTCGAGCAGCTCGCGGAGCTGGTCGAGGTCGGTCACCTCGACCTCGACCCGCAGGTCGGGGTAGGCGGCGCGCACCGCCCGGTAGGCCGGCACGACGCCGCCGGCGGCGAGCACGTGGTTGTCCTTGACCATCGCCCGGTCCGACAGGCTGAACCGGTGGTTGACGCCCCCGCCGCAGGCGACGGCGTACTTCTGCAGCGCGCGCAGGCCGGGCAGCGTCTTGCGGGTGTCGAGCACCCGGGCGCGGGTGCCCTCGAGGGCGGCCACCCACGCGGCCGTCGCGGTCGCGACGCCCGAGAGGTGGCACGCGATGTTGAGCGCGGTCCGCTCGGCGGTCAGCAGGCCGCGCACGGGTCCGGCGACGGTGAGCACGGCGTCGCCGGGTGCGACCGCGGTGCCGTCGGAGATGCGCAGGGGTACGTCGACCCCGTCCGACCCGCCGCCGAGCACCATCCGGAAGACCAGCTCGGCCACGCCGAGGCCGGCGACCACACCGGGCTCGCGCGCGTTGAAGTCAGCGACCCCGCGAGCATCGGTCGCGATGGTGGCGGCGCTGGTGACGTCCTCGGTCGGCACGTCCTCGGCCAGCGCGGCCGCGACCAGGTCGTAGGTCGCCCGCGGGTCGAGGCCGCCCTTGGTGAGCTCCTCGAGCAGCAGCGGCGGGAGCGCGTCGTACGGCGTGAGCGCGAGCGTCATCCGTCCACCCCGGTCGTCGGCAGGTCGGTGTCGGTGGCCGGGGCCGGGTGGAAGGTCACCGTGGTGACACCGTCGGTCATGGCGACGTCGAAGTGGCCGGCCCAGTGCTCGTCGTCGCGGTCGGGGAAGTCGTCGCGCCAGTGCGATCCACGGGTCTCCTCCCGCAGCGCCGCGGCGTCCGCCAGCGCGGCGCTGATGGTCACCAGGTTCGTGGTCTCCCAGGAGTCCTGGTCGACCTGGTCCGCGGTGACACCGGCGAGCTTGTCGATGACCGCCCCTGCCTCGCCCAGTCCGGCCGCCGTGCGCAGCACGCCGGCCTGCGAGGTCATCGCCTCCTGCAACGTGCGTCGTACCGATCCCGGCACCAGGCCGGCCGTACGGCGGTCCGCCGCCGGGTCGCGCCACGGGCCGAGCTCGCCGGGGAGCACCTTCGAGATGCGGCGCGAGAAGACCAGGCCCTCTAGCAGCGAGTTCGAGGCGAGCCGGTTGGCGCCGTGCACCCCCGAGCAGGCGACCTCGCCGGTCGCGTAGAGGCCGGGCAGGTCGGTGCGCCCGTCGAGGTCGGTCCGGACTCCGCCGGAGGCGTAGTGGCAGGCGGGCGCGACCGGGATCAGCTGGGTGACCGGGTCGACACCGTGCGACCGGGCGGTCGCGAGGATCGTGGGGAACCGGCGCTCCCAGAACTCCGCACCGAGGTGCCGGGCATCCAGCCACATGTGCGGCCGGCCGGTGTCGATCATCCGTTTCATGATCGACTTGGCGACCACGTCGCGGGGCGCCAGGTCCGCCAGCGGGTGCACACCGGTCATGAACCGGTCGCCGTCGTCGTCGACGAGGAACGCGCCCTCGCCGCGCACCGCCTCGGAGATCAGTGGCTGCTGGCCGCGCGACTCGGGACCGAGGTACATGACGGTGGGGTGGAACTGCACGAACTCCAGGTCGCGCAGCGTCGCGCCCGCGCGCAGCGCGATCGCCAGCCCGTCGCCGGTGGACACCGCGGGGTTGGTGGTCTGGGAGAACACCTGGCCGAGCCCGCCACTGGCGAGCACGACCGCGCGGCAGATCACGGCACCGACGCCGTCGCGGACACCCTCGCCGATCACGTGCAGCGTCACACCCGCGACGCCGTCGTCGTCCCCGAGGAGCAGGTCGACGGCCAGGGCGTGCTGGATCACCTCGATGTCCGGAGCCGCCTCGACCGCGGCGATCAGGGCACGCTGGATCTCCGCGCCGGTGGCGTCGCCGCCGGCGTGCGCGATCCGGTCGCGGTGGTGGCCACCCTCGCGGGTCAGCGACAGCTCGCCGGCAGCGTCGAGGTCGAACTTCGTGCCGAGCGCGATCAGCTCGCGCACCGCGTCGGGTCCCTCGGTCACCAGCACGCGGACGGCGTCCCGGTCGCAGGCGCCCGCCCCGGCGACCAGCGTGTCCACCTCGTGCTCCTCGGGGGTGTCCTCCGGGCTCAGCGCAGCCGCGATGCCGCCCTGCGCCCACTGGGTCGACCCGGCGTTGAGGACGTCCTTGGTCACGACCAGCACCTTGTCGACGTGCTCGCGCAGCCGCAGCGCCGTGGTCAGCCCGGCGATGCCGGAGCCGATGATGACGACGTCGGCGCGGGCGGTCCACCCGGGCGGGGGCGCGGTCAGCCGGCCGGGAAGGCGGCGGGTCGCGGCGGGCCCCTGCGGGCTCGGGTCACGCATCCGTGCAGGCTACCGATAGCACCGGTCAGACGCCCGCCGCAGTGAGGTCGCCACGGCGCAGGCCGGGGTCGTCGAACGTGTCGGCCGGGTCGGCGCCGGTGCTCAGGATCTTGTTGTCGGCGTCGACGAAGACGACGTGCGGCCGGTACGCCCTGGCCTCCTCGGTCGTCATCTGGCCGTAGCCGATCAGGATGACCAGGTCGCCCGGGTGCACCAGCCGGGCAGCGGCGCCGTTGATGCCGATCACGCCGGATCCGCGCTCGCCGGCGATGGTGTAGGTCTCGAGCCGGGCGCCGTTGGTGATGTCGACGATGTGCACCAGCTCGCCTGGCAGCAGGTCGGCCGCCTCCAGGAGGTCCTCGTCGACGGTGACCGAGCCGACGTAGTGCAGGTCGGCCTGGGTCACGGTGGCCCGGTGGATCTTCGACTTCATCATGGTGCGCAACATCAGCTGCTCCCGTTCGCGGTCGGCTCGGTCGGCTCGGTGGTGGACCCTCCGATGGTGAGGGCCAGGTTGTCGATCAGGCGGGTGGTCCCGACCCGGGCGGCGATGAGCGCTCGGGCAGGCGTGCCGGACTCGACCTCGCTCGGCAGCTCGGCGAGGTCCGGGGCCCGGATCACGAAGTAGTCGAGGTCGACGCCGTCGGCGGTCCGCAGCTCGGCGCGGGCGGCGGTGAGGGCGGCCTCCACACCGTGCGGCGCCTCCCGGCCGGCGGCGTGCAGGACGCGGCTCAGGGCAGCGGCCTGCCCGCGTTGCTCGGCGTCGAGGTAGCGGTTGCGGCTCGACCGGGCGAGACCGTCGTCCTCGCGGTCGGTGGGCGCACCCACGATCTCGAGGGCGCCGTGGCTGCCGCTGATGCAGAGGTCGGCCACCAGCTGCTGGATCAGCACCAGCTGCTGGTAGTCCTTCTCGCCGAAGACCGCCACGTCCGGCCGCACCAGGCCGAAGAGCTTGGCGACCACGGTGAGCACGCCACGGAAGTGACCGGGCCGGGTGCGCCCCTCGAGGATGCCGCCGAGCGGGCCGGGCTCCACGGTGACCGCGCCGCCGGTGGTCGAGCTTGTCGAGACCTCCCCGCGCGGCACGCCGCCGGGATACATCTCGTCCACGGTCGGCGCGAACACCACGTCGGCACCCTCACGACGGCACATCTCGAGATCAGCGTCGAAGGTGCGGGGGTAGCGGTCGAGGTCCTCGTTGGGTCCGAACTGGAGCGGGTTGACGAAGATCGACACCACGACCGCGCCGCCACCAGCGCGCTCGCGGGCGATCCGGATCAGGCCGGCGTGGCCCTCGTGCAGCGCGCCCATGGTGGGTACGAGGACGACGTCTCCCGAGGCGCGCTTGTCGACGAGCAGCGCGGCCAGGTCCGCGCGCGTGCGCGCGACGACCGGCATCGTCACAGCGGCGGACAAGGTCAGTGGTCCGCGACGTGACCGGTGCGAGCGACCGCGGCGTCCAGGACCGCCAGGATCCGCGCGGCCCGGATGGGCAGCACCCGACCGTCGGTGACGGCGCGGTCGAGGGTGGCCCGGGCCATCGCGACGTACGACAGCAGCGTGTCGGGGCGGTTGGCGGTGATGTCCTCGAGGTGGGCGGCGACGGTCTTGACGTCACCCCGCACGATCGGGCCGGTCAGCGCGGCGTCGCCGTGCTCGAGAGCGTTGTCGAGCGCGGCCTCGAGCAGCGGGCGGAGGGTGCCGGCCGGGTCGTCGGAGCCGGCCGCGGAGAGCAGCTCCATCGCCTCGGTGACCAGGGTGACCAGGTGGTTGGCGCCGTGCGCGAGACCGGCATGGTAGAGGGTGCGCATCTCCTCGGGCACCCAGGTCGAGCGGCCTCCGAGCTCGGCGACGAGCTGCTCGGCGAGCGGGCGCTCGGCCGGCTCGGCGGTGAGGCCGTAGACACAGCCGTCGAGGCGGTCGAGGTCGACGGCGGTGCCGGTGAAGGTCATCGCCGGGTGGAGCGCGATCACCCTCGCACCGACCGCAGCGGCGGGCGCGAGCACGGCGAGCCCGTGCCGGCCGGAGGTGTGGACGACGTACTGGCCCTCGCGCAGGGCACCCGAGTCGGCGAGCACCCGCACGACGTTGGGCAGCATGTCGTCCGGGACGGTGAGGAGCAGAAGGTCGCAGCCGCGCGCGACGGCGCTCGGCTTGTCGATGGCGACGCCCGGGAGCAGGGTGGCGGCGCGCTCACGCGAGGCGTCGGACTCGCCGGCGACGGTGGTGACGGGGTGGCCGGCCTCGCGAAGGCGGGCGGCCAGCACGGCGCCGACCTTGCCGGCGCCGATCACGCCGATGCTCAGCGCGCGCGGCGCAGGCGACGTCGACGACTGGGTCATCTGTTCGAACCTTTCGTTCCAATCCCTCCGACCACCCGCTCGTGTTGCGGGCCGGGGTGGGTACCGGACGTTGCTCATTCGATACAACCAAGCGTAGGTGCAACAGATGCCGGGCCGACAGGTCACGGCTGCGTGACGTGGGCCACCCTTCGCGAATCGCCGGAGATGTCCCCGTGAATCGGGGAAATGGCCCGCGAATCGGCGGAAGATTCCCGGCCAGAAGGGCAGTCTCGCCGGCGCATCTCTCACGATTCGAGGGGCCATCTTCCCGGATTCAAGGGGCCATCTCCCCCGATTCGCGGTCGGCGGGAGGAGCATGAGTACGGTTCGAGGTGTGTTTCGGCGCCGGAGGTCGACCCCGCAGGTCAGCGTGGTGGTCCCGGCGTACGACGTGGCGGAGTACCTCCCGGCCTGCCTCGACAGCCTGCTCGGGCAGACGCTGCGCGAGCTCGAGGTCGTGGTGGTCGACGACGGCGCCACCGACGATTCGGGAGCGATCGCCGACGGCTACGCGGACCGCGATCCGCGGGTCCGGGTGGTGCACATCGACAACCGGGGGCTCGGCGCCGCCCGCAACGAGGGCATCCGCCACGCGCGCGGGGAGTACCTCGGCTTCTGCGACGCCGACGACCTGATGACGCCGCGGGCGCTCGAGCTGCTGGTGGCGCTGGCGCGGGAGACGGACGCCCCCCTGGTGACGGGCAACGTGGTCCGGCTCGAGGGCGACCGGCGGCCGGGCCTGCCCTGGATGAACCGCCTGCACGCCGAGCGCGGTCCGCTGACCATCGACGACCTCCCCGAGCTGCTCGGCGACGTCTTCGCCTGGAACAAGCTCTTCCGCCGCGACTTCTGGGACGAGGCCGGGCTCTCCTGGCCGGAGCGGATCCGCTACGAGGACCAGCCGACCACCACTCACGCCTATCTCCGCGCCGGCCGGATCGGGGTGACCCCCGACGTCGTCTACCACTGGCGGGTGCGCCACGACGGGTCGTCGATCACCCAGCAGCGGGCGACGGTCGCCGACCTCACGGACCGCTGGACGACCAAGCGGATGGCGCTCACCTCGGTCGAGGAGTACGGCGTCGCCGGGGTCACCGAGGTCTTCCGCGACCGGGTGCTGCCGGGCGACATGGGCCAGTACTTCGTGAACATCCCGGACTGCTCCGAGGAGTGGTGGGACCTGCTCGTCACCGGCGTGCGGGAGTTCTGGGGGCCCGAGCGGTCACTGACCGGCAGCACGCTGCCGCCCGCGCAGCGGCTGATCGGGTGGCTGGTCGAGGAGGACCGGCGCGCGGACGCCTCGCTGGTCAGCTCCTACGCGCGCAGCCTCGGGGCCCCGCTGCCGCGGGTCGCGCTCGGCGACGGGTCGGTGCGGGTCGACGTACCCGGCCTGGACCCGGCCACCGTGGCCCCGGAGGCGATGCGCCTCCGGGACCACGAGACCTGAGTCAGATCAGGCCTTCCTGCTCGAGGAAGTCCTCGGCCACGTCCTCGGCCTTCTCGCGGTCGAGGGTGACTCGGCCGAGCAGCTCGTTGAGGGTGTCGTTGTCGAGCGCAGCCATCAGGTCGTTGAGGAGGCCCTCGACGTCCTCGTTGTCCGCGAGGAAGTCACTGGACACCGCCGGGATCAGGTTCTGCGCCGGCTGGATGCCGCGGTCGTCCTCGAGCCGGATGAAGCCGTCCTCCTCGACGGTGGGCTCGATGGTGCCGGTGAGACCGAGCTCGGCCTCGCCGTCGGTGACAGCGGTGTAGGTCTCCGGCGACGCGAACCCCGTGGCGAGGATCTCCTCGATCTCGATGCCGTAGACCTCGCTGAGACCGCCCGCGCAGTCGGGCCGTCCCTCACAGTCGGGCGCCGCCGCGAGGGTGATCGACTGGCCCTCGAGGTCGGAGAGCGCGGTGACCCCCTCGGCGTCCGAGAACTCGGGAGTGACGAAGAAGGCGTTCTGGGAGTTCGCCTCCGACGGCTCGAGCAGGGTGATGCCCTCCTCGTCCGCGATCGGCGTCACCGCTTCGAGGGTCGCGTCGGTGTCGTTGGACGTGACCGGCTCGGCGTCCTCGCCGTTGGCGGCGATGTTCAGGAAGTCGCCCACCGCGGAGAGGTACTCGGGGACGATGTCGACGTCGCCGGGGAAGTCACCCATGTAGGCGTCGCGGGTGTCGACCAGCTTGGCGTCGACGGAGTAGCCGTTGTCCTCGAGCAGGACCGTGTAGAGCTCGGTCACCAGGGCCGCCTCCGGGAAGTTCTGGCTGGCGATGGTGACGGCCGTCCCCGCCCCGTCGTCGTCGTCGCCGCAGGCGGTGAGACCGGCGAGGACGAGGGAGGCGGACAGGGCGGCAGTGATGGTGCGGCGAATGCGCATTTGCTTGACCTTCTGTGTCCCGTGGCGTGGCCACGCGTGTCCGGTGTTGCGAGCGGAGCTCAGCCGACGGGGTCGTCAGCCGGCTTCACTGTAGGGGGCAGCATCGACATCTGGTCGCTGTTCGGCGTACGGGCGGCGCTGGGGACCGGGCTGGTCGCCCGCTGGGCAAGCGCCGCGAGCAGCTCGAGCACCAGCGCGATCAGGGCGACCAGGATGGCGCCGCCGATGCCCTCGCTACGACGGTCGAGGTTGGCGAACCCGAGCTGGATCACGTTGCCGAGGCCCGGTCCGCCGACCAGCGCCGCGATCGTGGCGGTCGCCCACACCTGGACCAGCGCGAGCCGGACCCCCGACATCACCAACGGCATCGCGAGCGGCAGCTCCACACGCCAGAACAGCTGGGGGCCGGACATGCCCATCCCGCGGGCGGCCTCGCGAACCCCCGCATCCACCTCACGGACTCCGACGTACGCCTGGGTGATGATCGGCGGCAGCGCGAAGAACAGCAGGGCCAGGAGGGTCGCCAGCCCTGCCCGTCCGTACGGTCCGAACGGGTCGTTGCCCGGCCACTCCAGGCGCACCAGCACCGCGAGCAGCGCGAACGTGGGCACCGCCCGGCCGATGTTGGAGATGTTGATGGCGAGCAGCCCACCCCGCCCGAGGTGGCCGAGCACGAGCGCGATCGGCAGCCCCACCAGGACGGCAAGGACCAGCGCGGTGACCGTCAGCAGCAGCTGCTGGACGAGCTGCTCGAGCAGGCCGTTGTTGCGGGTCCAGCTCTCCCCGTCGAGGAGGAACTCGATCGCCCCGATCACGAGGTGAGCCCCCGTCGCCAGGGGGTGGCGAGCCGTTGCGCGAGCACCAGGAGCAGGTCCAGCGTCAACGCGAGCGCGACGCACAGCACCGCCCCGGCGAACAGCTCGGCGTTGAACTCGGTGCTCTGGCCGTCGGCGATCAGGTAGCCGAGGCCGCCCTCCGACACCACGGTGCCGATCGTGGTCAGCGCGACCGTCGACACGGTGGCCACCCGCAGCCCGGCCATCATCACCGGCAGCGCCAGCGGCAGCTCGACGCGCAGCAGCAGCCGCGTCGAGCTGTAGCCGATCCCCACCGCCGCCTCCCGGATGTCGTCGGGCACGGAACGCAGGCCGTCGAGGATCGCACGCACCAGGATCGTCAGGCAGTAGAGGCCGAGGCCGATCACCACCGTGGTCTTGGTCAGTCCTGTCAGCGGCACCAGCAGGGGCAGCAGTGCGAGCGACGGCACCGTGTAGATCGCCGTGCTCAGGCCCAGCACGCTCGACTCCAGCCGTGGCACTCCGCGGGCGATCAGGGCCAGGGGGAACGCGATCACCAGGCCGAGGAGCACCGCGGCCACGGTGATCTGGATGTGGGTGGTGGTGGCCTCGATGATCTCGTCCTGACGATCAACCCAGTAGTCGCCGCAGATCCAGGCGTTCACGTCGACGGAGTAGCACTTCTCCTCCGTGGCTGACACGACCGCCGGAGCCCCCGCCACCAGTAGTGTCACGGCCATGAACGCTACCGCCTCCGCGGGCGACGGCACGATGATCCGCCTCTCGGGACTGAGCAAGACCTATCCCGACGGCACGGTCGCGGTGCAGGAGCTCGACCTCGACGTCGGGCGCGGCGAGCTGGTCTGCCTGGTCGGCCCGTCCGGCTGCGGCAAGTCGACCACGCTGAAGATGATCAACCGACTGGTCGAGCCCAGCACCGGCCTGATCGAGATCGAGGGCCGCGACGTCACCCACGAAGACCCGGTCAAGCTGCGCCGCGGGATCGGCTACGTCATCCAGCAGGTCGGGCTCTTCCCGCACCAGCGGGTCATCACCAACGTGATGACGGTGCCGCTGCTCTACGGCGAGTCGAAGGCGACGGCCCGCGAGCGGGCGCGCGAGCTGCTGACCCTCGTCGGCCTCGAGCCCGACCTGTACGGCGACCGCTATCCCCACCAGCTCTCCGGTGGCCAGCGGCAACGGGTCGGCGTGGCGCGGGCGCTCGCGGCGGATCCGCCGGTGCTGCTCATGGACGAGCCGTTCGGCGCGGTGGACCCGGTGGTGCGGGCCCGGCTCCAGGAGGAGTTCCGCCGGTTGCAGCGGGAGCTCGAGAAGACCGTCGTGTTCGTGACCCACGACATCGACGAGGCGGTGCTGCTGGGGGACCGGGTCGCGGTCTTCGCCGAGGGCGGGCGGCTGTTGCAGTACGACACCCCCGCGCGTCTGCTGGCCCATCCGGTCAACGACGAGGTGGCGACGTTCGTCGGCGCCGAGCACGGCCTCCGCCGACTGTCGGTGACCCGGATCGACCAGGATCACGTCGAGCCGGTCGACGGCGTCAAGGCCGCCGACCTCGCCACCACGGTCGCCGTCGGCGCCACCCTCGAGGAGGCGCTCGCGCTCATGCTCCGCGACGACCGCGCGATGGTCGGCGTGACCGACGGTCCGCGCTTCGTCGGCGTCCTCACCCCCGCCGGCGTCCACCGGGCGCTGCGGGAGTCGCTGAAGGGCTGAGATCGCGATAGTCGGTCGCTCAGGCGCCCTTCGGGATGCTCTGGGCGGTGAGCGCGGCCTCGGCGGCCTCCCACTGGGCGGTCAGCATGTCGACCTCGACCTCGAGCTCGGCGACGCGTACGACGGCCTGGGTTGCGCGCTCCTCGGCGTCACCGAGCCGCTCACCGAGGGTGGTGTTCTCGCGCTCGGCGTAGGTGAGCTGCTCCTCGATCACGGTGAGGGCCCGGCGGGCGTCCGCCAGCTCCTCCGCCGTGTCGGCGAGGCGACGCTCGAGCCGGGAGACGGTGGCGTCGCGCTTGGCGAGCTTGCCCTGCATGTCGGCGGCGTACTCGACGCCTTCGGCCGAGCGGAGGGTGTCGAGCTCCCGGTATCCCCGCGCCTGCACGGCTCGGTCGCGCGCCGCCTCGACGCGCGTGGCGAGCAGCTCGCTGTGGGTGATCTTGGTGGCGACGGCGCCGAGGAGCACGGCGGCCCCGCCGGCGACGGTCACGGCCAGCCAGGATCCGCTGGCCGCGGTGCCGGCGACCGCGGCGGCGGCGCCCAGCAGTAGAAGAACGGCGACCACGACCCGGGTCGACCGCTGACGACGGCGGGAGGGGCCCGCAGAGGTAGCCATGTGGCTGACGTTACTTGGAGTTATCAGTGTTTCTGATGCGACACGCGCGCTCGAGCAGCAGAGCAGCGACCACGCCGAGCGCCCCCGCGCCACCGCCGGCCAGGGACGGCCACATCCGGCCGTTGTCCTCGGCGGCGCCGATCCAGCTCAGGGCGTAGCCGAGGTAGCCGCCGCCGACGAGGGCCGCCACGAGCACGCAGGCGCGCGCCAGCACCAGCCGGTTGACCGCCTGGTGCGGCAGCAGCCGCTCCTGTCGTACGTGCACCGTCCGCCAGGTAGCCCACGCCACGTAGCCCAGGATCGCGGCCAGCAGCAGCAGCGCGAGCGGCTGCGCCCACGTCACGTGCGGCGGGACGTTGCCCAGCCGGTCGCTCACCGCGTGCAGGGCCCAGCCGCCGACCAGCCCGGCCACTGCCCAGCCGACCACGACACCGGGCGGGGTCGGCCGGAGGTTGCCCTGCGGACCGTCCGGCTCGACAGGGTCGTCGGCCGGCGGGGGGACCTGCTCGTCCCTCACTCGTCAGACTCGAGCACCAGGTCGTCGCGCCGGGTCAGGCCGTCCGTGCCGATCTTGTCGAGCAGCTCCTTGACCGCGCCGACACCGGGGATCTGCGCGTCCGGCTCCAGGTCCAGCCACGGCTGCAGCACGAACGCCCGCTCGTGGGCGTGCGGGTGGGGAAGCCGGAGGGTCTCGGTGTCGCTGCGCCGGTCGCCGACGACGATCAGGTCCACGTCGAGGGTGCGCGGCGCGTTGAGGCCGTCGCTGCGGTCGCGGTCGTAGGCGTCCTCGATCGCCAGCGCCCGGTCGAGCAGCCGGTTGGCGGCCAGGGTCGTGTCGATGAGGACGACCGCGTTGAGGAACTTCGGGGAGTCCGGCGGGCAGTCGACCGGCTCGCTCTCGTAGACCGGCGACAGCCCGGTGATCCAGACGTCGGGGGTGTCGGCGAGGGCGTCGACCGCACCCTGCAGGTTGGACAGGCGCTCGCCGAGGTTGGACCCCAGCCCGACGACGACCCGACGGATCGGCCGCATCTCACCAGTGAGGGTGTCGGCGTCGATGATGTTCGGGTTGGGCGTCTCACTCATCGTCGGCCTCTCCCTTTCCGTGGGATGTCGGGGGTCGGTGTCGGGTGATCGTCAGCTGTACGTCGGCGAACCTCGCCTCGATGGGGGCGTCCGGCTTGTGCACGGTCACCCGCGCCCATTCAACACGAGCGTCCAAGAGGCAGACATCGGCGATCCGCGTAGCGAGAGTCTCGATCAGGTCGACCGGTTCTCCTTCGACCACCGTCGTCACCTCGCCGACGACACTTCCGTAGTCGATCGTGTCGCGCAAGTCGTCCGAGGCCCCCGCCGGAGCGACGTCGACACCCAGGGTGAGGTCGATCACGAAGCGCTGTCCGTCGCGGCGTTCGTGCTCGAACACGCCGTGGTGGCCCCAGCACTCGATACCGATCACGCTCAGCTCGTCGAGGTCGGCTCCTCCTGTCATGTCGTCTCCCTCCCGAGGCGCTCCATGGCGGTGAGCACGTCGCGCGCGGCGCGGACGTCGTGCACCCGCACGCCCCAGACGCCGTGGAGCACCAGCGTCGCAAGGATCGCCGCGTGGGCGAGCTCCCGCTCACCGACCGGACGAGGAGTGCCGTCGGGCGCCGCCAGCAGCTCGCCCAGGAAACGTTTGCGGCTCGCGCCCACCAGGACCGGGAAGCCGAGCTCCTGGACGAGGCCGATCCGTCCGAGCAGCTCCCAGTTCTGCTGGGGGGTCTTCGCGAAGCCGAGACCCGGGTCGAGCACGATCCGCGCGTCGTCGACGCCGGCCGCGCGGAGGGCGTCGACGCGCGCTCGCAGCTCGTCGGCCACGACCGCGGCCACGGGCCCGTCGTACGACGTGAAGTCGTGCATCCGGTCGCTGTGCGCGCGCCAGTGCATGGCGACGTAGCTGACCTCGGGGTCCGCGTCGGCGACCACCCCGAGGATCGCCGGGTCGGCGAGACCGCCGGACACGTCGTTGACGATCCGGGCGCCGGCCGCGAGCGCCGCCGCTGCGACCTCGGCGCGCATGGTGTCGACGGAGACGGTCGCGCCGGCGGCGACCAGCGCCTCGATGACAGGTACGACGCGGCCGAGCTCCTCCTCGACCAGCGGTCGGGTCGCGCCCGGCCGGGTCGACTCCCCGCCGACGTCGAGGATGTCGGCACCGTCCGCCAGCAGCTGCCGCCCGTGCGCGATCGCGTGCTCGGCATCGAGGAACAGCCCGCCGTCGGAGAAGGAGTCCGGGGTGACGTTGACGACTCCCATCACGAGCGGAGTCATGGGCGGCCAGCTCAACTCAGCGGGTGCCGTGCATGATCAGGCTCATCGCCTCGTTGCGGGTCGCGGCGTTGTGCATGCTGCCGCGGATCGCCGAGGTGATGGTGCGCGCGCCGGCCTTCTTGACCCCGCGCATCGTCATGCACAGGTGCTCGGCCTCGATCACCACGATCACGCCACGGGCCTCGAGGATCCGCATCAGGGAGTCGGCGATCTGGGTGGTCAGCCGCTCCTGCACCTGCGGCCGCTTGGCGTAGACGTCGACCAGGCGCGCCAGCTTGGACAGGCCGGTGATCTTGCCGGTCTCGGCCGGGATGTAGCCGACATGGGCGACGCCGGTGAACGGCACCAGGTGGTGCTCGCACATCGACCACAGCTCGATGTCACGGACCAGGACCATCTCGTCGTGCCCCAGGTCGAAGGTCGTCGTGAGCACGTCCTCCGGCCGCTGCCTCAGCCCGGCGGTGAGCTCGGCGTACGCCCTGGCCACGCGGGCCGGGGTGTCGAGCAGCCCCTCGCGCTCGGGGTCCTCTCCGATCGCGATGAGGAGCTCACGGACCGCTGCCTCGGCGCGCTCCCGGTCGTACGCGGGGACCAGCGACGGGTCCCGGTCCGGCGTGTGGATGGGGTCGGCCACGGAGTGAGCCTAGGCCCCCATCGGGGGGCTGGGCGGCTTCGGGTCGGAGGGCGGCGCGACCGGCGAGCCGCCGTAGACGTCGCCACCCGGCCCCGGCGGGGTGAGTACGGCGCCCGCCTCGCGGTCGTCCTCGGGAGCCGTGCCGTTGGTGCCGTTGGCGGCCCGCCTACGGATCTCCTCGGGGATCTCGACCGGCGGGACCGTCGACGGGACGCGGGTCGGCGACCCGGTCCAGGCCGGCCGCTCCGGGCGCCGCCGGAGCGGCGTGAAGACCTCTGCTACCTCGCTCTTGTCGAGGGTCTCCTTGTCGAGGAGCGCCAGGACTAGGGCGTCGAGCACGTCGCGGTTCTCCTCGAGGATGTCGAACGCCTCCTGGTGGGCGACGGTGAGGAAGTTCTTGGTCTCCTCGTCGATGATCGCGGCGACGTCCTCGGAGTAGTTGCGGGTGTGACCGATGTCGCGGCCGAGGAACGGTTCGCCGTTGGCCTCACCGAGCTGGATGGCGCCGAGCCGCTCGGTCATGCCGTACTGGGTGACCATCGCCCGGGCCAGGCTGGTGGCCTTCTCGATGTCGTTGCCGGCGCCGGTGGTCGGGTCGTGGAAGATCAGCTCCTCCGCGGCTCGACCGCCCAGCATGTAGGCGAGCTTGTCCTGCATCTCGCTGCGGGTCTGGGAGTACTTGTCCTCGTCGGGCAGCACCATCGTGTAACCGAGCGCCCGGCCGCGCGGGAGGATCGTGATCTTGTGGACCGGGTCGGTGCCCGGCAGCGCCGCCGCGACGAGGGCGTGGCCGCCCTCGTGGTAGGCGGTGATCAGCTTCTCCTTCTCCGACATCAGGCGGGAGTTGCGCTGGGGCCCGGCGATGACCCGGTCGATCGCCTCGTCGAGCGCCGACGGGAAGATCTGCTTCTCGTTGTTGCGCGCGGTGAGCAGCGCGGCCTCGTTGAGCACGTTGGCGAGGTCGGCGCCGCTGAAGCCGGGAGTACGGCGCGCCACGGCCATCAGGTCCACGTCGGGTCCGAGGGGCTTGCCCCGGGAGTGCACCTCGAGGATCTGCTTGCGGCCGGCGAGGTCGGGTGCGTCGACACCGATCTGTCGGTCGAAGCGGCCCGGGCGCAGCAACGCGGGGTCGAGGACGTCGGGCCGGTTGGTCGCGGCGATGAGGATCACGCCGCCGCGGACGTCGAAGCCGTCCATCTCGACCAGCAGCTGGTTGAGCGTCTGCTCGCGCTCGTCGTGACCGCCGCCCATGCCGGCGCCGCGGTGCCGGCCGACGGCGTCGATCTCGTCGATGAAGACGATCGCCGGGGCGTTCTCCTTCGCCTGCTCGAACAGGTCGCGCACCCGGGAGGCGCCGACGCCGACGAACATCTCGACGAAGTCGGAGCCGGAGATCGAGTAGAACGGCACCCCGGCCTCGCCGGCGACGGCGCGGGCCAGCAGGGTCTTGCCGGTGCCGGGCGGGCCGTAGAGCAGCACGCCCTTGGGGATCTTGGCGCCGACCGCCTGGAACTTCGCCGGCTCCTGGAGGAACTCCTTGATCTCGCCGAGCTCCTCGATCGCCTCGTCGCAGCCGGCGACGTCGGCGAAGGTGGTCTTCGGCATGTCCTTGCTGATCATCTTGGCCTTGGACTTGCCGAACTGCATCACGCCCCGGCCGCCGCCCTGGACGTTGTTCATCAGGAAGATGAACAGCAGGATGATCAGCGCGAACGGCAGCAGCGTGGCGAGGATCGAGCCGAGCAGGCTGGGCTGGGGGTTCTCGGAGTTCGACTTCTCGATGGTGCCCTCGGCGACCTGCTCGTCGACCGCGGCGAGGATCGTCTCCTGCTGACCCTGGATGTAGTGGGTCATCACCTTGTCGCCGTCATCGCGGGTGCCGCTGTCGAGCGTCGCCTCGATGGTCTGGTCGCCGTCGATGAAGTTGATCTCCTTGACGTCACCGTCGGCGATGTACTTGCTCATCTGCGAGGTCGAGACCTCGTCGTACCCCCCGCCGGGCGCGAGGAACTCCAGGGCAAGCAGGACGGCGAGGACCGCAACCACGATCCACACCCAGGGACCCCTGAACACGCGCTTCACAGACTCATTCGCTCCTACCGGGCCCCTCGGGACCCCGACCCCGGGACAGCCCGGGCTTCAATGATCAGACGACGTTACCTGCCGCCGCACAGCTTCATTGTCGCAGCCCGGTGGTAGGACGAAAGTGCCAACGAGGAAAGGGGGGTCGGAGGCACGACTCCACCTGGCCCAGCGTGACTAGTGCCACTCGCCCGCAACGACAGTAAGACGCCTGGCGACCTGGTTGCCCCGCCGACGGCCGATCAGGAATACACGTGCGGGGCGAGGGTGCCGATGTCGCGCAGGTTGCGGTAGCGCTCCCGGTAGTCGAGGCCGTAGCCGACGACGAACTCGTTGGGGATGTCCCACCCGACGTACTTGACGTCGACCGGCATCTGGAGCGCCTCCGGCTTGCGGAGCAGGGTGCAGATCTCGACGCTCGCGGGGCCGCGGGAGCCCAGGTTGGAGGTCAGCCACGACAGCGTCAGGCCGGTGTCGATGATCTCGTCGACGATGACGACGTGCCGGCCGGTGATGTCGGAGTCGAGGTCCTTGAGGATCCGGACCACACCGGACGACTTCGTGCCGGATCCGTAGGACGACACCGCCATCCAGTCCATCTCGACGTGCCGGCTCAGGGACCGGGCCAGGTCGGCCATCACCATCACCGCGCCGCGGAGGACGCCGACGATGACCAGGTCCTTGCCGTCGTAGTCGCGCTCGATCTCCGCGGCCAGCTCGCCGAGCCGGTCGAGGATCTGCTTCTCGGTGAACAGGACCTCGACGAGGTCGTTCTCGACATGCCCAGCATCCATGAGCGTCATCGTGGCACAGGGGTCGGCCGGAAGTGCAGGTGGTCGCGATCGCGGTACGCGGTGACGTGGCCGGGGAGCCGGACCTCGCCGCTGAGGTCGCCGGCGGCGAGGTCGACGAGGGCCCGGACGTGGACGTGGAACAGCTCGCTGCCGGTCGCCCCGGCATCGAGCGCGGCCAGCCGCAGCACCCGCGAGGCGACCGCCCGGTGGAGCTCGGAGACCGGGCCGAGCGGGAGGCCGTCGCTGCCGTCGGCGCCGTCCCCGGTCGCCCGGAGGCCGTCGTACGCCGAGCGGGCCTGGTCGTCGAGGGCGTCGACGTCGTCGCGCAGCTGGTCTGCGGTGCGTGCCAGGGTCGCCGCGACGCCGGGACCGAGCTGCTCCTCGAGGACCGGCAGGACGGTACGGCGGACCCGCACCCGCGTGTAGGCGGGATCGTCGTTGTGGGGGTCGTCCCAGATCTCGAGGCCCTCGACCTGGCACGCGGTCACCGTGTCGTCGCGGGTGACGTCGAGCAGCGGCCGGGCGTAGTGGTCGAAGGTACGACGCATGCCGGCCAGCGATCGTGCGCCGGAGCCGCGGGTCAGGCCCAGGAGCACCGTCTCCGCCTGGTCGTCGCGGGTGTGGCCGAGCAGCACGAGCACGGCGCCCAGCCGCTCCCGGAGCTGCTCGAGCACGTCGTACCTCGCCTGCCGGGCGGCGGCCTCGGGGCCGTGGCCCCCGCCCACCACCTCCACCCGGACCGTCGCCGTCTCGTCGACGCCCAGCGCCGCCAGCTGGGCGATTGCCCGCGCCGCCTGGTCGGCGGAGCCCGGCTGCAGGCCGTGGTCGACGGTCGCGCCGACGACCCGGAGACCGAGCTTGTGTCCCTCGAAGACCGTGGCCGACGTCAGGGCGAGGGAGTCCGCCCCGCCGGAGCAGGCGACGACGACGGTGTCGCCCGGCTCGAGCCGGGAGATCGCCCCGCGGACGCCGCGTCGCACGGCGGCCACGGCGGGGTGGAGCGGCATGGCACTAGTTCAGCACGCGACGGATCCAGCCGTCGTGGTCGTTCAGCTCGGCCTTCGACGGGAGGTGCGCGGGCTCGGCCCAGACGGCGTTGAACTCGGCCATGCCGACCTTGTCGACGACGGCTCGCACGAAGCGGGCGCCGTCGCGGTACTGGGCCATCTTCGCCTCGATGCCGAGCAGGCGGCGCAGGATCCGGTCGAGGGCGCCGATCCCCTGGCGGCGCTTGGTGAACTTGGCGCGGATCTCCTTGACCGACCCGATGACCTGCGGACCGACGTCGTCCATGACGACGTCGGCGTGGCCCTCGAGCAGCGACATCATCCCGGTGACCCGGTCGAGGATCTCCCGCTGCGCGGGTGTGCTGAACATGTCGACGATGCTGCCGCCGTTGCGGCTGCTCTTGATCGCCTCGGTGATCCGCTCGAGGCCGCCGTCGAGCAGCGACCCCGGCTCGACGGTCTCGCTGATCGCCTCGATCTCCGAGAAGAGGTGCTCGCGCATCCACGGCACCGCCGTGAACTGCACCCGGTGCGTCTCCTCGTGCAGGCACACCCAGAGCCGGAAGTCGGACGGGTCGACGCCGAGCTCGCGCTCGACGTGGACGATGTTGGGCGCGACCAGCAGCAGCCGGCCCGACGGGTCGTAGAAGGGGTCGAACTGGCCCAGCACCTTGCTGGCGAGGAACCCGAGCAGGCCGCCAACCTCGGCGCCGGTGACCTTGGACCCGATGGCCTGCGAGATCCGGTTGGGCGGCTCCCGCTTCTCGACGAGCTTGCGCATCATCGGCGCGGTCGCCACCTGGAAGCCCTCCGCGTTGGCGCGCACCCAGCCCGGGCGGTCGACGACGACGATCGGCGCGGTGTCGTCGGGTGCGTCGAGACCGGTGAACTCCCGCACCAGGCCGGTGCTGCGGGCAGCGTCTGCCCGGAGCTCGGCGACCACGGAGTCCGCCTCGACGCGGGTGACCGTCGGTCCCTCACCTGCCAGCTTCGACCCGAGCGCGACGGCGAGGCCCCAGTCCACCATCTGGGGCTCGGAGGTCGGCGCGGCGCTCGTCATGCCGTGAAGCGTACGGGTGGGGCGGGCGGGCAGCGGGCCTAACGGGCGCAGTGGCAGGCGCCGAGGGAGGAGGCGGCGTTGTCCATCGCAACCTCGGCCAGACCGCTCCGGCTGGGGCGCACGCGGTCGGCGATCATCGCGAAGACCAGCAGCGACCCGTCGAGGTCGACGGCGATGCCGGCGAGCGAGGTGACGTTGGTCAGGGTGCCGGTCTTCGCTCGCACCCGGCCGGGGCCGTCCGTCGGTCCCTGGTCGAAGCGGTCGGCCAGGGAGCCGGTGAAGCCGGCGACGGGGAGGCTGGTGACCACCGCACGCAGGTCGGGCTGCTGGTCGGAGGCGGCCCACCGGATCACGTCGACCAGCAGGTGGGGCGACATCTGGTTCTCGCGGGAGAGGCCGCTGCCGTCGTACAGGACGCTGCCGCGGAGGTCGATGCCGTTGGCCCGCAGCACCCGCTCGACGGCGGTCTGGCCGCCGGCGAACGACCCGTCACCCTGGTCGGCGATCCCGATGTGCCGCAGCAGCACCTCGGAGGCCTCGTTGTCGCTCACCTCGAGGACCCGCTGCACGATCTGGGCCAGCGGTGCCGAGCTGACCGATGCCACCTCGTCGGCGGCGCGGTCGGCGACCGTCGCGACGGGTGCGTCGACGACCTCGATCCCCGCGGCGGCGAGCGCGTCGGCGAAGACGGCGGCGGCCGTCAGCGACGGGTCGGACACCCGGCCGTAGCCGATGGGGTCGCGGCCCTCGTCGACCCACAGGGAGGTGATCGGCGAGACGACGTCGTCGGGGATGTAGTCGGCGCGCCAGTGCGGGTTCTCGGTCGGCCCGGAGAAGAGGCTGTCGTCGTAGCCGAGCCGCACCCGTCGTACGCCGTCCGCGCGCAGCGCCTTGGCCGTCTGCCGGGCCAGGGTCACGACGTCGGCCTTCGGCGGGGCGTACGTCGCCGCCGTGCTGGTGCCCCACTGCGCCTGCGGACTGCTCAGCAGGAACGGGTCGCCGCCGCCGACCAGCACCAGTCGCGGCGTGCCGCCGCCGCGCTCGAGCACGGTGGTGGTCTCGAAGACGTGGTCCGGACCGAGCAGGAACAGCGCGACGGCCGACGTCACCACCTTGGTGGTCGACGCGGGGATCCCGAGCACCGACGCCGACGACGCGAAGGAGAAGCCGTCGCTGTTGCCTTCCAGCGGCGCCACGGCCGCGAGCACGTCGCGGCCGAGGTCGCGGTCGGTCAGGTAGCCGGTGACCGCTGCTTCCACCTCGGCCGCGTCGAGCCGCACCCCTCCGTCTGCGGTGGTGGCGACCGCACGCGGCCGGCGCACCGGCGGTACGTCGACCTCGGGCGGCGGCGCCACCTGCGCCGGATCGGCGGGCTGGGCGGTGTCGTCGCCGAGGAGGTCCTCGAACCAGCCGAGCTGCCATCCGGCGACCCCGGCCACCAGCAGCAGAGCCAGCGCCGCGGACACCCAGCCGACGAGGGCACCGCGGACGTGGTCTGGATCACGCTGGGTCACGCTGGCACCCCTCTCGACTGCACGTTCCGGCACATTGTGCGCGAGGATGTCTGAGGCAGTGGCAACGGGCCTCACGCAGGTCTCGCGGAGTGGAGGAAGAAGTGCTGGAGTTCGACGTCCTCGTGGAGATCCCCAAGGGGAGCCGGAACAAGTACGAAGTCGACCACGAGACCGGCCGGATGCGCCTCGACCGCTTCCTCTTCACCTCGACCATGTATCCCGCCGACTACGGCTACATCGAGGACACCCTCGGCCAGGACGGCGACCCGCTCGACGCGCTCGTGCTGCTGCAGGAGCCCACCTTCCCCGGCTGCCTGATCCGCTGCCGCGCCATCGGCATGTTCCGCATGACCGACGAGAAGGGCGGCGACGACAAGGTCCTGTGCGTCCCCACCAGCGACCCGCGGATGGAGCACATCCGCGACATCAACCACGTGCCGAAGTTCGACCGGCTCGAGATCCAGCACTTCTTCGAGGTCTACAAGGACCTGGAGCCCGGCAAGTCCGTCGAGGGCGCCGACTGGGTCGGCCGCACCGAGGCCGAGCTCGAGATCGACGCGTCGTTCAAGCGCTACGTCCCCCCTGCCGACCACTGAGCTGAACAGCGCGAGCTCGTCGGCCTCCCACCGGGCCGGCATAGCGAGGCCGTCTAAGCGCGCTTGACGGCTCGGAAGTAGCCGATCGCCCCGCTGCGGTCGAGGACGACGTCCGCCATCCCCTGCGCGTCGAGCCAGCCGACCACCTCGGCGCCGGTGCAGCCCGGCCCGAGCAGTCCGGCGGCCCGGCCGATCCTGCGGAGCGGCTCGTGGTGCAGCCCGGAGTCGTTGAGCAGGGCGCTGCCGGTCAGCACCCCGCCACGCTTGAGCACCCGCACCATCTCGATCACCGCCCGCGCCGGGTCGGGGAAGCAGTGCAGCCCCGTGAACGAGACGACGAGGTCGAACCACCCGTCCTCGAACGGCAGGTCGCCGACATCGGCGAGCCGGGCCCGCACCTGGTCCGCCACGCCGCGACGCTCTGCTGCCCGCATCGTGCGGTCGAGCATGGTCTGCGCGATGTCGGCGGCGACGTACTCCACGCCCTGGCCGGGCTTCAGGGCGCGCAGCGCCACGCCACCGCCGCAGGGGATGTCGAGCACGCGCGCGCCGGTCGGCTGGCGACCGATCTCGGCCGCGGCGTCGTACAGCCGACCGAGGTCGCTCTGGATGCCGGCCCGCCAGAGCAGCCCGCCGAGCCGCCGGTGCTCCACCGACCAGTCGTAGAAGTGCGCCCACAGCGGGTCCTCGGACCACCCGCCCAGGCCGGGGATCCGGGTCCGTCTCACTCCTCGCCCCAGCTGAGCAGAGCCTCGGAGCGCAGCATCTCGCGCGGGACACCGAACGCGCGCACCAGGTCGCCGGCGACCGGTCGCATCCGGCGGCAGAGCTCGTTGACCTCGCGCGAGATCGCCTTGGAGCGCTGGGAGGTGAGCCGCCCGTGCTCCATGAACCAGGCGCGGTCCGCCTCGATCGACGACAGCGCGTGCAGGTCGCAGACCAGGTTGAGCACCGTCTTCAGGTCGCCGTCGGGCTGCTCGGCGACCGCGTCGAGGAACGCGTCGAGCACCAGCCGCTCGACGTGCGCGCGCGCCGCCGCGACGACGTGGTCCTGCACACGGGAGAACACCTCGCCGGGGTTCATGCCGGCGTCGATGCCGCGCTTCAGACGACGGGCGACGCCGCCGATCATGTGCTCCTCGCGGAACTCGAGCATCGCCCGGTGGTAGTTGGGGTCGAGCAGCCCGGTGTCCTGGTCCCACTTGTCACTGCCGAACGCGTCCCGCAGCCCCTCCAAGAGCTTGTGGGCGCGCGAGCGCTCGAGCACGGTCTCGACGGCCAGTCCGGCGACGAACCGCACCATCCCGAACTGGTCGAGGTCCTCGAAGTCGCTGGCGTAGTCGGTCAGCAGGCCCTTGGCGACCAGCTGCAGCAGCACGTGGTTGTCGCCCTCGAACGTCGTGAACACGTCGGTGTCGGCCTTCAAGGCGGTGAACCGGTTCTCCGACAGGTAGCCGGCTCCACCGCACGCCTCCCGACACTCCTGGATGGTGCGGGTCGCGTGCCAGGTCGCCAGCGCCTTGGTGCCCGCAGCGCGGGACTCGAGCTGACGGCGCGCCAGCTCGTCGGTGTTCACGCCGGAGAAGATGTCGTGCAGCTGCGTGGTCAGCACCTGCTGGCCGAAGTGCAGCGCGTAGGTGCGGGCCAGCAGGGGGAACAGCCGGCGCTGGTGCATGCCGTAGTCGAGCAGGATCTCCTCACGGTCGTCCTGGGTCGCCTCGAACTGCCGGCGGCGCAGGCCGTACTCGACCGCGATCGTCAGCGCGACCTTGGCCGCGCTGATGCCGGCGGCCCCGACGCACACCCGTCCCTGGACGAGGGTGCCGAGCATCGTGAAGAAGCGCCGGTTGGCGTTGTCGATCTCGCTGACGTACTGACCGTCCTCGGTGACCTGGGCGAACTGGTCGAGCAGCGCGTCTCGCGGCACGCGGACGCCGTCGAACCGGATCCGCCCGTTGTCCACGCCGTTGAGGCCCATCTTCGGGCCGTCGTCGGTGATCGTGATGCCCGGCAGCACGGTGTCGCCCTCCCGGATCGGTACGACGAGCGCGTGCACGCCGTGGCGCTCGCCGCCGACGACCAGCTGGGCGAACACCGCGGCCAGCTGGGCGTGCTTCGCGGCGTTGCCGATGTAGTCCTTGGTCGCTGCCGGCGACCCGGTCTGGATGACGAACTCCTGGGTCTCCGGGTCGTAGGTCGCCGTCGTCCCGAGTGCCTGGACGTTGCTGCCGTGACCGGTCTCGGTCATGGCGAAGCAGCCGAGGATCTCCCCCTTCACCAGACCGGCGAGATAGGCGTCGTGGTGCCGCTTCGTGCCGAGCTGGAGGATCGCGCCGCCGAACAGGCCGAACTGCACGCCGACCTTCACCAGCACCGACAGGTCGCCGAACCCGAGGGTCTCGAAGGCCGCGATCGAGGCGCCGATGTCGCCGCCGCCGCCGTACTCCTCCGGGAAGCCCATGCCGGTCTGACCCGTGGCCGCGAGCTCGAGGACGACGTCCTTGACCCGCTCCCGGAACTCGTCGCGGGTCATCGTCTCCGCGTCCTCGAGCACCGAGGCGTACTCCACGAGGCCTTCGCGCACCTTCGCCCGGATCTCGGCGTAGTCACCGTCGAGCAGCGCGGTCAGCGCCGGGAGGTCGAGCCGGAGCTCGCCGTACGGCGAGGCCTCCTCGTCGTAGGTGGTCGTCGGCTCCTGCACGTCGCTGGCCATGCCCGCAACCTACCGACGAGTCACGGCCTGGCGTAGTGCGTCGGAGGTACCCAGTAGTACATGGACTCGAGCGTCACCGGCCGGCCCGTGCGCGGCGCGTGGATGATCATGCCGTCGCCGGCGTACAGCGCGACGTGGTAGATCGACCCCGCGCTGCTCGACGATCCCCAGAACACCAGGTCGCCGGGCCGGAGGTCGCCGGCCGAGATCGGCGTCGACTGCTCGTACTGCGCGACGGAGTAGTGCGGGAGCGACTTCCCGCCCGCGGCCCAGGCGCCCATGGTCAGCCCGGAGCAGTCCCACGCGTCCGGTCCGGCTGCGGCCCAGACGTAGGGATCGCCGAGCTGGCTGCGGGCGAACGCCACCGCGGCCGCGGCGCCACCCTGGTCGGCGGGCGGCGGCGGTACCGGGTCGTCGGTGTCGCCCGTGTCGTCCGTGTCGTCCGCCGGGGGCTCCTCCTCGGCCGGCGGCTCCTCCTGAGCCGGCGGCTGCTCCTCGGCCTGCTCCTGCTCGGCCTGCTGCTCCAGCTCCGCCTGGAGGGCGGCCTGCTCCTGGCGCTCCTGCTCCAGCGCTGCCTGCCGTTCCTCGGCCAGGGCGACGCTGATGCCTTCCAACCGCGCCATCCGACGCAGCAGCCGGGTCTTCTCGGCGGTGACGCTCTCCGCAGCCGCGGTGGCGGCCGCGACCGCCGACTCCGCGTCCTGCTTCGCGGTCAGGGCGTCCGCCGCTGCGTCCGCGGCATCGGTCGCCGCGTCCTCGGCTGCCTGCGCTGCGTCCTCGGCGTCGCCGGCCGCGTCCTCGTAGGCGGCCCGCTTCTCCTCGAACTCGCCCTGGACGATGGCCGCGGTCGCCCCGCGGTCGAGCAGCGAGGACAGCCCGTCGGCGTCGAGCGCCGCGCTGAACGCATCGAGCTCCGGGCTGCCGCCGACGTACGTCGTGAGGACCGCGTCCCGGTAGTCGGCCTTGACCGTGGCCAGCGCCCGGTCGGCGCGGCGGGACTCGCGGGTGGCCTGTCGCGCCGCGGTCCGCGCCTCCGCCAGTCGCCACCGGGCGCCGTTGTAGGCCTCGGCGGCCTGCTGGGCGACGATCGCGGCGGCCTCGAGGTCGGCGTTGGCGGTGTCGATCTGGGCCTGGATGGTCGCGACGTCGTCGGCGGCACCCTCGGCCCGGCGCTCTGCCTCCCGGATGTCGCTCTGGGACGGTGGCGGGTCGGCCGGGTCGGCGCTCGCGGGTGCAGTCACGAGGACGGCGGCGAGCAGGACGGTCCCGATCACGGGGCGACGCACAAAAGGCTCCTGGGTGTCGACGGCAGCGTGCAGCAGTTGCCGCCGAGGACTTCCCCGTCACCGGAGCAACTCGCAGCACGCTAGTGCTCTTTCGTCACAAAGGAAACAAAAACCTCAGATTTCTCAACCGCCACCGGCGTGTCGGCTTGCGAACTACAACGATGTCATTCTCACGGAGCAGCGGTGCGCGAGGAACGAGCGCGCCGTGTGGGCGACCGGAGGTCGAGCAAGCGACGCGGCCGAGCTCGCGAGGTCGCGTCGGCGCGTCGGCGCGTCGGCGCGTCGAGACCCGGTGACCTCGGTCGCCGACGTCAAGACCGCTCGACGGGCACCTTCGAGGTGGTGGTCGTCGGGTGCGATCTCATCCCGCGATCGAACTTCTGGCCGCTCGCGATCCCACCCAGATAGAAGGAGACGATGGCGATCGCGATGCCGGCGATGTCGTCGGCGACGTAGTGCCAGCCGAAGTAGATGGTGGCGATCACGGTCAGCCCGGCGTTGACCCAGAAGACCCACTGCAGGATCCGCGAGCGCACGGTGTACTGCACCATCAGCGCCCAGAGCACGGTGATGGTCACGTGCAGGCTGGCGAAGCCGGCGACGGAGTTGAGGGCACCCTCGAGGGTGGTGTCGTAGAGGACCCGGAACCGCCCGTCCGTGATCGACTTCATCAGGTCGGTCGTGGGGGTGTGGGAGAGGGCCTCGTACTCCGACGGGTACTCGATGCCGGGTCCGAGGGTCGGCAGCAGGTAGTAGGACAGGGTGCCGAGGGTCCAGGCGACGACCTGCGAGGTGACGAACCAGTAGCCGAAGGACACGTTGCGGGACCACACCAGCCAGACGACCACCAGCAGGATGACGAGCGGCAGGTAGGTCAGGTACACCTGGCTGAGGATGTGCGCCGTGAACGTGGTCCCGAGGATCGTGTGGAGGACGTCGGACGGGTCGTGGCCGAAGAACAGCACCTTGTCCATGACGTGCAGCTCGCGGTCGTAGGACAGCGCCTTGACCTCGCCCGGGTCCCGGTTGGGATCCGGGCGCACGAACGGCAGGTTGGACTTCAGGTTCCGGTAGCAGACGTAGGTCATGTAGAAGCAGACCGTGCCCACCACGACCAGCCGGGTGCGCTCGCGGGTCCACCGGGTCCGCCACCGGTCGCCGGCGGCCGCCCGGAACAGCGCGAACGTCGACGGCCCATCGTCGTCCGAGGCGCCCCCGCGCCGGAACAGCTCTCCGCGCCGCGTCACCACCGTGCCGACGGCGAGGTCGACCGCCACGGCGGCGATCAGCACCGTGAGTGCGCGCAGGAGAACGTCGATCAGCAGCACCACGTTGAGCAGCCAGATGCTGGTCGGCACCCCGCCCGCCATCTCGAGGACCCAGGTCAAGGACGGGCCGAGCAGCTTGCCCTCCGGCTCGACGGGGGGTCGGTCGTAGGCGAGCGCCACCACGCAGGTCGCCACGTAGATCGCCACAGCCGTGCCGATGAGGAGGGTATAGGCGCGGCGGTACACCCGGAGGAGTCTAGGAGCCCACTCCCCCGTGCGCTCAGGGTGTGGGCGCGGACGGCAGGACGGCGAGGCGGGCGGGGTCGACCCGCAGCACGACCGCGTCGCCCGGTGCCGGCAGCCACCCCGGGGCTCCGACGGCATCGGCCTCGCCGATCCCGTCCACGTCCACGACCAGCCGCACCTCGTCCGGCGTCGCGCGTACGGCGCGCACGGTCGCGGTGAGGCCACCGGCGGCGGCCACCGACGGGTCGGCCCGACGGGCGGCCAGGGCCGAGCGTCGTACGGCGATCGCGTCGGCCGCCGGCCGGCCGGCCGCGGCCAGCACGGCGCGGGCGGCGGCGCCCGTGAGCACCCGTGCGTAGCCCAGGAACAGGGCGGTCGCGGCGTCGGCCGGTCGGGCCCACACGTCCTCCGTGGTTCCTTCCTGGACCACCGCGCCGGCGCGCATCACGGCTAGCCGGTCGGCGACGGCGAACGCCTCCTCCTGGTCGTGGGTGACCAGCAGCGCGGTGGTGCCGGCCTCGCGGAGGATCCGCCGCAGGTCGGCCGCGAGCCGCACCCGGAGCTCGGCGTCCAGTGCTGACAGCGGCTCGTCGAGGAGCATCAGCCGCGGCTCGGCCGCCAGCGAGCGGGCAAGTGCGACCCGCTGCCGCTCGCCGCCGGAGAGCGTGCGCGGCATCCGCGGTCCCCACCCGCCCAGCCCGACCAGCTCGAGCAGGTCGTCGACCCGGCTGCGCGCGGCCGCGCCCGTCACGCCGCGCAGCCGCAGCGCATACCCGACGTTGCGGGCGACGGTCAGGTGGTCGAAGAGCTGGCCGTCCTGGAACATCAGCGCGAAACCGCGCTTGTGAGTGGGCACGCCGGCGAGGTCGGTGCCGTCCCACCGGACCACTCCTGCCCGGAGCGGCTCGAGTCCGGCGACCGCGCGCAGCAGCGAGGACTTCCCGCTGCCGGACGGTCCGAGCACGGCGAGCACGTGTCCGTCGTCGACCCGCAGGTCGACGCCGGCCACGGCGACGTGGTGACCGAACGCGACGGTCACGCGCTCGAGCTGCAGCATTGCTAGATCACCCCTACGCCGGGCACGCGCAAACGCTCCACGAGGAGGATCACCAGCGCGGTGGCGGCGGCCAGCACGACTGAAGCCGCCATGGCGG
The DNA here is from genome assembly GCF_034661235.1 of Nocardioides bizhenqiangii. Lineage (NCBI taxonomy): Bacteria > Bacillati > Actinomycetota > Actinomycetes > Propionibacteriales > Nocardioidaceae > Nocardioides > Nocardioides bizhenqiangii. The sequence goes on along the minus strand of NZ_CP141059.1, from coordinate 293,400 downwards.
TGCCGTAGTTGAGCTCCCCGGGGCTGCCGATCAGGCGGTAGATCACGACCGGCAGCGTCGGCACCTGGGCGCGCACGATGAACGACGTGGCGCCGAACTCGCCGAGCGACACCGCGAACGCGAAACCGGCGGCCGCGAGCAGCGGTCGCCAGAGCACGGGCACGTCGACGGTGAGCAGCGCCCGCAGCGGGCCGGCGCCGAGCGCCGCGGCGGCCTGTCGCTGCCGGTCGTCGATGCCCTGCAGCACCGGCACCAGGACCCGCACCACGAGCGGCAGCGCGACCAGCGCCTGGGCGATCGGTACCAGCAGGGCGCTGGAGCGCAGGTCGAGCGGCGGGTCGTCGAGCGTGATGAGGAAACCGAAGCCGAGCGTCACGGCCGAGACCCCGAGCGGGAGCATGAAGAGACCGTCGAACGCGTTCCGGACCGAGGCTTCGGTCCGGCTGCGGGTCTTGCGGGTCACGACGAACGCGACCAGCAGTCCCAGCAGCAGCGACATCCAGGTGGCGTCGACGGCGATCCGCAGCGAGTTGGCGAGCGCCTCGGTCACCGGCACCCGGAGCAGACCTCCTTCCATCCCGGACGCCCCGACGTCCTCGCCGCTGCCGCGGAGCGCGCGGTAGTGCACCAGGGTCCACGCGCCGTCGCGCCGGAGCGACCCCACGACGAGGGTCACGACCGGAGTCGCGATCGCGAGCAGCACCAGTCCGGTCGCGACGACGGCGGGCAGGTCGTGCCGCTGCGGCCGCGCGGGAGCGGCCTTCGCCCGCCGTACGGTCGGGTCCGGCACCGCCCGCAGCCGGGCCGCCACCGCCAGGAGCACGACGACCGCGGCCAGCTGCACGAGCGAGAGCGCGGCGGCGGCCTGGTACTCGACGGTCCCGGTGATCGCCCCGGTCGTCAGCAGGTAGATCTCCGTCTCGACCGATGCGTAGCGGGTGCCACCCAGCATCAGCACCACGCCGAAGCCGGTCGCGCAGAAGAGGAAGACGACCGCGGCGGCCGACACGATCGCCGGTCGCAGCGCCGGGAGGGTGACCGTGGTCAGCACGTGGAGCGGCGACGCACCGAGCGCCGCGGCAGCCTCGGCGGGGCGCCGATCGAGGCTCTCCCAGGCCGTGCCGACGGTGCGGATCACGACCGCGACGTTGAAGAACACCAGGCCGATGAGGATGGCCACCGGGGTGCCGTCGAGGTGCAGGAAGCCGAGCGGCCCGGACTCGGAGACCAGCTCACGGACCGCGATGCCGACGACGACGGTCGGCAGCACGAACGGCACCAGCAGGGCGGCCCGCACCGCGCTCCGCATCGGGATCGCCAGCCGGTGCAGCACGTAGGCGGCCGGGAGGCCCATGACGACTGCGACGACGGTCGAGACGGTGCTGGTCCAGAGCGTGAACCAGATGACGTCGCGGGTCCGCTCCTGCGCAAGCACGTCGAGCAGCGCACCCGGGTCGAAGGATCCCTCGGACCACAGCCCGCGCTGGAGCATCCCCCAGACCGGGAGCAGGAAGAAGACCGCCAGCACCGCGGTCGGGACCGCGGCCAGCGCCAGCAGGCCGGCGAGGCGCTTCAGGGGCGCCCCGGTCATCGCGAGGTGATGTCCGTCCACTCCGTCAGCCACTCACGACGGTGGTCGGAGATCTCCTCGGGCGTGACCTCGATCGGGGCGGTCGGCTGCTCGGCGAACTCCGCCCACTCCGGCGGCAGCGCGGCGTCGGAGGCGACGGGGAAGACGTACATGCTCGTCGGCAGCGCCTCCTGCACCTCGGGACTCAGCAGGAAGTCGACCACCCGCTCGGCGCCCTCGGGGTTGGCGGCGCCGTCGAGCACGCCGGCGTACTCGACCTGCCGGAAGCAGGTGTCGAGCAGTGCTGCCGTCGACGACTCGCCCTTCTTCACCGTGTAGGCCGGGGAGGTGTCGTAGGAGAGCACGATCGGCCGGTCGCCGCCGGAGAAGGAGAAGTCGACCAGGTAGGCGTCCTCCCATCCCTTCACGACCTTGGCGCCGTTGGCGAGGAGGTCCTCCCAGTAGGAGGACCACCCGTCGCCGTACTCGCCGATGGTCGCCAGCAGGAACGCCAGGCCGGGGGTGCTGGTGGTCGCGGCCGGGGTCACGAACAGGTCGCGGTAGGCCGGGTCGGTCAGGTCGTCGAGGGTGGTCGGCGGCTCGATGCCCTGGTCGGCGAACCAGGCGGTGTCGACGTTGACGCAGACGCTGGCGTTGTCGATCGGCGTCAGGACGCCGGCGTCGTCGCCGGGCAGCCGGTACTGGTCGGCGCCGGCCGGGAGCTCGGCGTCGTACGGCGCGAAGACGCCCTCGTCGAGCGCGGCGCCGGCGAAGGTGTTGTCCACCCCGAACGCGACGTCGCCGATGGGGTCGCCCTGGGTGACCGTCAGCTTGCTGGTGAGCTCGCCGCCGTCACCGGCCGGGCTGTGGGTGAGCGTGCAGCCGGACTCCTCCTCGAAGTCCCTGACGACCTTCTTCGGCAGGTCGAACGAGTCGTGGGTGACGAGGACGACCTCGCCGCACTCGCCGGCCGCGACGTCGGCCGCGTCGCCGTTGTCGTTGCCGAGCGAGCAGCTGGTGCCGATCAGCGCGATCATGGTCAGAACAGCCAGCGCGATCGCAGGACGGATGTGCATCGGTGTGGACTCCCTTCGCCGGTGCTAGCCGGAGCAGGTTCGGAGGGTCTGCGGGTCTGCCCGCACTCTCAGCACGCTGCCGTGCTCCCCTGTCTGTCCCTCCAGAGTAGGCCCTAGATTTCGGACATGGACATCCGGGTCGTTCGGTTCGCGGGCCTGACCGCGGGCGAGGTGTACGACGTCGCCAGACTCCGCCAGGACGTGTTCGTCGTGGAGCAGGAGTGCCCCTACCTGGACCTCGACGGGCGCGACCGGGACCCCGGCACGGGTCACGTGCTGATGCATGACGAGGGCGGTGCGCTGCTCGGCTACGCCCGGGTGCTCGACGACACGACGGCCTGGCGGATCGGTCGCGTGGTCCTGGCGAGACCGGCCCGCGGGCGTGGTCTCGCCGACGGCGTGATCAGGGCCGCGATCGGTCACTGCCGGAGGGAGGACCCGCTCCGAGACGTCGTGCTCGACGCGCAGACGCCGTTGGCGGACTGGTACGCCGGCTTCGGGTTCGCCGTCGACGGGGACGAGTTCCTCGAGGACGGCATCCCGCACACGCCGATGCGGCTCAGCTCGAAACGCTGAGCGTCTTCCCGACCGAGGTCGGCTCGTCGACCACGTCGGCGAAGACCCGTGCGACCTGGGCGCGGGCGACCTGCAGCCCGAGCCGCTCGTCCTGCGCGTCGACATGGGCCGGGGCGGTGGTCTCCTCGTCCGTGAGCGCCACCGGCCGGACCAGCGTCCAGTCGAGACCGCTCTCGCGGACCACCTGCTCCTGGACGGTGCTGTCCCGGATCTGCGGTCGCAGGAGCAGGCCGAAGATCAGCTTCCACTTCAGGTCCAGGTGCCGGCGACCCTCACCGAGGCCGTACACCGTCTGCACGACCAGCCGGCGCAGCCCCGCGGACTGCATCGCCTCGACGACCCTCCGGGTGCCGGCCGACCGGATGTCGAGCGGGGTGCTCGCGCGCCGGAGGTACTGCACCTTGAGCGGGTTGTCGCTGATGCCGAGGGTCACCACCACGGCGTCCTGGCCGATCATCGCCTTGCCCAGGTCGTCTGCGTCCATCACGTCGCCGTCGAACGCGACGACGCCGTGCTCACCGAGGCCGGCCGAGCTCGCGGACCGCGCGAACGCGGTCACCAGGTGACCGTCCGCCGCCAGGGTACGCACCACCGCCGCGCCGGTGCCGCGGCTGCCACCTACCACCAAGATCTTCATGTCGTTTCCCTTCTCGGAGTGGTCTTTCCAGTGACTCCGACGATCCGCCATCGGGGCTGGACGAACAATGTCCGCATGACGTAGTTTCTTGCTCATTCGTCCAGGCGGGAGGGTCCATGTCCGACGACGTCCTCACCCACACGCTCGGCCAGTTCGGCATGACCGGGGTCTTCTACTGCGTCTCCGAGCTCACCGCCCCCTGGGGGATCGACCTGCCCCCGATGCCCGGCACCGTGCTGTTCCACCTGGTGGCGGCGGGGACCGCCGTGCTCGAGGTCGACGGTGAGCTGGTGGCGATGGGGCCCGGCGACATCGTGCTGCTCCCGCACGGAACCGGCCACGTCGGGTACTCCGACGAGGACGCGCCCCGGACGCCGCTCTTCGACGTCCCGCGGCTGGAGCAGACGGACCGGTTCGAACGGATCCGGATCGACGGCGGCGGGACCCCCACCACCTTGGTGTGCGGCGCCCTGGAGTTCACCGACCTCGCCGTCGGCCGGCTGATGGCCAGCCTGCCACCGGTGCTGCACCCAGGGTCGGGCGGGCGCAGCGCCTGGCTGCGCTCGACGATCGAGCTGATGGCGGACGAGGCGCACTCGCCACTGGCCGGCAGCTCGGTGGTGACGACGCGGCTGGCCGACGTCCTGGTCGTGCACGCCGTCCGGGAGTGGCTGAGGACGAGTTCCCCCGAGCGCGGCTGGGTCGCCGCCGTCCGGGACCCTCACCTGGGAGCCGCGATCGGCGCCTTCCACACGGCGCCCGAGCGGCCCTGGGACCTGCCCGCACTCGCGGCAGCAGCGGGGATGTCGAGGTCAGCGTTCGCTGCCCACTTCGTGGCGGTGCTCGGCGAGACACCGATGGCGTACGTCGCCTCGTGGCGGATGGACCTCGCCGCCCAGCTCGTCGAGGCGGGCGGCCTCAGCCTGGCCGCGGTCGCCGCGCGGGTGGGCTACCGGTCCGAGGCCGCGTTCAACCGGGCATTCCGCCGGGCGCACGGGTGCACGCCCGGCGCCTGGCGCCGCGGGTCGCCGCTCGCCGCGGCGAACGCCACCCCGGCGCTGGTGACGGATCAGTCGGCGACGGCGTAGACGTCGCCGTCCTCGCTCACGTCGCAGGTGGCCTGCCCGCGGGCCACCAGCAGGTCGAGGTGGGCCTTGGTCTCCATTGCCGCCATCCCCTTGTTGAAGAGGTCGAGCTCGGCGTACGACCGCTCGTGCCGGGTCCAGCCGAGGTCGGTGGCGACGAGGGCCGCGACCGTGGTGCCACGCGACCGCAACGAGGCCAGGCACTGGTCGAGCCGGTGCTCGTGGTGTTCGAGGAGCTCGTCGACGCGGGCGTGCGTCGACGGCGCGACCGGCCCGTGGGCGGGCAGGATCCGCAGGTCGGGGAGCCCGCGCACCTTCGTGAGGGACGCCATGAAGTGGCCGAGCGGGTCGGGCTCGGGCGGCACCGTGAACCCGATCGAGGGCGTGATCGTCGGCAGCACGTGGTCGCCCGCGAAGAGCAGCCCGTCGGCGCGGTCGGCGAACACGTAGTGGCCCGGTGTGTGGCCGGGGGTGTGGACGGCGTCGATGCTCCGGGCGCCGACCTGCACCGTCACGTCACCGTCGAGCCAGGTGTGCGGATAGGCCCAGTCGACCGGGTCGGGCAGGTCCTCCACGCGTCGCCCGAGCTCCCACGCCTCCGCGACCTCGACCGCGCCCGCCGACCGGAGTACGCCGCTGAACGGGTTGCCGCCGTCGAACTCGCCCCGCCCGGCCGCGTGCAGCAGGTCGAGGCCTGGCTTCTCGGGAAGACCGAGAGTGACGTCGGCGCCGTACTCGTGGCCGAGGACGGTCGCCATCGTGTAGTGGTCGCGGTGGACGTGGGTGACCAGGAACCGCCGGATGTCGCCGAAGCCGGAGCCGATGGAGCGCAGGCACTTGTCGAGCAGCTCGCGGGCGACCGGGATCGCCCACCCGCCGTCGATGAGGGTCAGTCCGTCTCCGTCACCCGGGCTCTGGACGACGTACACGTTGATCGCCTTGAGCCCGTCCATGGGCAGCGGGAGCGGGATCCGGTAGATGCCGGTCGTGACCTCCCACGCACCTTCCGCAGCCCAGTGCTCGCCGGAGTCGGGCGAGACGGCGACACCGGTACTGACACCTGAGCTCATCCACGCACCCTACTGAGGGCTCTCAGCGGTGCTCGGCTCGAGGTCGGGCAGGTTCAGGTCGAGGTTCGGGGACAGGAGACCCCCGTCGACCTCGAGCATCTTGCCGGTGACGTACTGGCCGGCGCGCGAGCCGAGGTAGACCACGGCTGCGGCGATGTCCTCGGCCTCGCCGATCCGGCCGAGGGGGGTGGCCTCCTCCATCTGCTGCCTGGTCTCGGGGACGCCGGCGACGAACTCCAGCGAGCTGGTCATCACCGACCCGACGTAGATCCCGTTGACCCGGATCCGCGGGGCCAGGTCGGTGGCAGCCAGTCGCGACCAGTGGGCGAGCGCGGCCTTCGCCGTGCCGTAGGCCAGGTAGCCGCGGCCGGCGGACCGGCCCATCATCGAGCTGATGCTCACGACCGACTTCTGCCGGTGCTCGTCGGGATCGCCGAGGGAGGCGAGCATCAGCGGCACCGCGGCCCGGGTCAGTGCGTGCGCCGTGCTCACGTTGAAGTGGAAGGCCTCGTCGAGGTAGGCGACGTCGGTGTCGAGGAAGGCGTTGGGGATGGTCCCGCCGACGTTGTTGACGACGAGGTCGAGCCGCCCGAACTCGTCGTACGCCGCCTGCGCGAGGCCGGCGACCGCCTCGGTGTGGGCGAGGTTGGCCGGTACGACGAGCGCCCGCCTGCCGGCCGCACGGATCCGGTCCGCGACGCCCTCGAGCTGGCCCTCGGTGCGGGAGGAGATCAGGACGTCGGCGCCCGCCTCGGCGAGCGCGATCGCGGTTGCCGCGCCGATGCCGCGACCGGCGCCGGTGACGACGGCGACGTGGTCGGTGAGCAGGAAGCGGTCGAGGATGCTCACTTGCTCACCAGTCCCCGGCCGGTGATCAGCGGGAGCTCGAGCGCGCTCACCAGGCCCGGCTGGGCCGCGACGACGGCGGGGACGGCGTTCACGAGCCGCTGGGCGGTGACGATCATCCCGGAGACGTTGTGGTCGCCGTGCTCTCCGTGGTGGCTGAACTCCACCTTCATCCGCGGCTCGCCGGTGATCTCGATCCGGTAGCAGCCGTCGCCCTCGTTCGGCACCGGCCACTCGGGCTCGGCGCTGGCGTCGGTGCGGGTGACGTGCTCGAGGGTGATCCGCGGGACACCGCCGACGGTGCCGATGACCCGGAACCGCACCGAGCCCATGGTGCCCTCGGCGATGTCGACGGAGACCGTCTTGATCGAGCGCGGCGCGGGCCGCCGCTCGACCTCCTCGACGAGTGGCTCGTCCAGCGCGACGTCCAGGCCGGCCGCGATCAGCCGGACGACCGGACCCCACGCGGTGGTGAGGATGCCGGGCTCCCACAAGAGCGGCTTGGCGTCCATCGGCTCGCCGAACCCGAACAGGTCGCGCATGACCACCGGCTGGTAGTAGGTCGAGTAGTCGGCGATCTCGCTGACCTTGATGTGGTCGATCCGCTGGCTGAGGCTGGTCATCACCAGCGGCAGCACGTCGTTGGCGAAGCCCGGGTCGATGCCGTTGACGTGGAGGCTGGCGTCGCCCTCCCGGCCGGCCTCGTCGATGGTCGCGATCATCTCGTCCGGCAGCGTGCCGGTGCGGTGGAGCAGGATGACCGGCCCGCTCGACACGACGTTCACCCCGTCGCGGATGAAGCCGGTGAGGTCCTCGATCGACTCGAAGACCCGGTCGTCGGTCATCGCGCCGTGCACGATGCAGTCCGGCCGCAGCGCGATCAGCTCGTCGCGGTCGGTGGTGGCCTTGACGCCGAGCTCCCGTCCCAGCTCGGCGAGCTCGCCCGCGTCGGCGCCGCTCTTCGCCTCGGTGGAGGTCCACACTCCGACCAGCTCTAGATCGGGATGGGCATCGACGCCCGCGATGGCGTGCCTCCCGATGGTCCCGGTGGACCAGACGACGACACGGAGCGGCTTCTCGGGAATCACCTGCGACATGCGTGGATACTAGAACAGGTTCTACTTTCTGGATACCGAGACGTCGAATCCGGAGCTGACCACCGTGGATCGGGGGCTGACCACGGCGAATCGGGCGGTCAGGCGACGGGGATGGTCTCGCCCGGGCCCCACTCCACGCAGCGGGTGCCGGTGTAGATCGTCGGCATGCACCGGTTGCAGTGGGTGCAGATGCCGGCGCGGGAGATCCCGAGCTGCAGCCGGTTCACCAGGTCGGGCTCCCGCAGCACCGCCCGGCCCATGGCGACGAAGTCGAAGCCGTCAGCGATCGCCCGCTCCATCGTGTCCAGCCGGTTGATGCCGCCGAGCAGCATCAGCGGCATCGAGAGCTCGTGCCGGAAGCGGAGCGCCTTGTCCCTGAAGTAGCCCTCCTCGAACTCGTACCGCTTGAGGAACCCCCGTCCGAACGGCGTCTTCATGCCCCACCTCACGATCGGCGGCATGGCGTCGGCGAACTCCGCGACCGGGGTCTCGCCACGGAAGAGGTACATCGGGTTCATCAGGGACGACCCGCCCGAGAGCTGGAGCGCGTCGAGATGGCCATCCGCCTCGAGCAGTCGCGCGAGCTCCAGGCCCTCGTCGGTGGTGACTCCCCCGCGGAAGCCGTCGGAGACGCTGACCTTCGCCGTGAGCGCCATGGCGTCACCGACCTCCTCCCGTACGGCGCGTGCCACCTGCCGGGCGAGGCGGGCGCGGCGTTCGAGCGGCCCACCCCAGCGGTCCTTGCGGCGGTTCAGTCCCGGCGCGAGGAAGGAGGAGATCAGGTAGCTGTGCGCCATGTGGAGCTCGAGCACGTCGAACCGGGCGCGGACGAGGAGCCGGGCGGCGTCGACGTACGCCCTCGTGACCCGGGTGAGGTCCTGCTCGGTGGCGGTCTTGATCATCTGCATCGACAGCGGGCTGGGCAGCGAGCTGGCGGAGATCGCGCGGATGCCGTTGGAGCGCCCGTTGGCGACCGGACCCGCGTGCCCGACCTGACCGGCGACGGCGGCGCCCTCGTCGTGCACGGCCTCGGTCAGCCGCGTGAGCCCGGGCAGCGCCCGCGGTCCGAGAACGATCTGCTCGGCGTGGGTGCGGCCCTCCGGCGCGACGGCGAGGTAGGCCACCGTCGTCAGACCGATGCCGCCGCGCGCGGGCGCCCGGTGGTAGTCGATGAGGGCGTCGGTCACCTCACCGTCCGGCGTCCGCCCCTCGAACGTCGCGGCCTTGACCGTCCGGTTGCGCAGCCGCACCGGGCCGAGGCCGACGGGGCTGAAGACGGACGGAGCCACCGCAGAACTGTAACCTGTTCTACCTCTACCGGTCGCCGGCGCGTGGTTTGATCTCCCCCTCACCCCACCCCCGGAGGTACCCGTGCGTACTGCTGTCGTCCGTCCGCGCCGCGGCGTGGCCCGTGCTCTCGCTCCCGTCGCCGTCCTGGCGCTGGTCTCGGCCCTGGCGGCGGGCTGCGGCGACGACGACTCCGACTCGGACTCCGACGGCGAGGAGCAGGACACCCCGGCCGCAGCGCTGACCGCCGACCAGATCGCCCAGGCGGTGCTCCAGCCGGACAACATGGGCGAGGGCTGGACGTCGGAGCCGTCGACCGACGACGAGGGCACTGCCCCGGGATGCCTCGCCGGCGTGGAGACCCTCACCGAGCAGCTCGACCGACAGGATCGGGGTGGCACCGAGTTCAGCTTCGGTGAGGTGCTGACGGTCGAGAGCACCGTGTCGGCGTACGCCGAAGAGGCCGCCATCACGGCGATCTTCGACCAGGTGCAGAGCGTCATCTCCGCGTGCACGACCGTCACCGGACCGGACAGCGACGGCAACGAGTGGAACGTCACGCTGGCGACCACCGACGAGCAGGTCTACGACGACGTCGACGACCAGTACAGCGTCTCCGGCAGCGGCACGATCACGACGCCCGACGGTGTCAGCTTCGACATCTACCTCGAGCAGACGGCGGTCCGCGTCGGACCCAACGTCGCGTCCATCAGCACGACCGACACCCAGTCCCGCACGACCGAGCACCAGGCGTGGGCGGAGATCGCCGTCGAGCGCCTGGTCGACGTGGTCGAGGGCGAGGAGCCGGAGCCGACCACCGCCCCCGGCCCGGCGGACGCCGCCTGACCCCGGGGCAAATCGTTCTCAGGGATGTGTTCGCGCCCTGCGGGACGGGGCATCCTGACCGTGGTCAGCACTCGGGCGGCCGTCCCGACTCCGGAAGGTCGATCCGATGCACTCGTCTCCTCTCTCGCGCCGCGTCCTCGGCGCCGCCGTCAGCCTCCCGCTGGTCGTCCAGTCCGTCGCCTGCGGCGGCGAGGGGACCGACGGTGCCGACGACCCGGTGACCGTTGTCGTCACCGAGACCGCGGGGACGCCGACCGACACTCCCGCGTCCACCACACCGCTGACCGAGGAGCAGCTGAACGAGGCGGTCCTCGCCCACGAGAACCTGAGCCCGGGGTGGCGCGAGGTGTCGAGCGAGTCCGAGATCGGGTTCGGGAGCGTGGGGTGCCTCGCGGGCATGGCCCAGGTGCCCGACGACCTGTTCGCGGCCATGGCTCGGGCCGAGTACGACTTCGAGGAGGACTCCCTCACCACGTTGCTCAGTGCCGCCGGGTCGGTGGCCGACGAAGCGGACGCCACCTCGTTCGTGGATGCAGCCCAGGCCACGGCCGCCGGGTGCACCAGCGTGAACGGCACCGACGATGACGGCGATCAGTGGGAAGGGACGCTGACCGCGGACGAGACGATCACCAACGATGCGATCGACGACCAGCTTCTCGTGGAGTTCGACGGGACCATCACCACGCCCGACGGCACCGACCTCGACATCGAGACCCGCTACCTGCTCGCCCGCACGGGGCCGCACATCGCGATCGTGCTGAGCGTCAACTTCCCGACGTACAACTACTTCGACGACGCGGCGTACCTCCAGATCGCTGTCGACCGGTTCGCCGCCGTGGCCACCGGCGCGGAACCCCCGGTCACCGTCGGGCCCGAGACGAACTAGCGCCTACGAGAACCGGGGCCGGCGCTTCTCGAGGAAGGCGGCGATGCCCTCCTGACCGTTCGGCGACCCGGCGAGGGCGCTGATCGACTCCGCCTCGCGGCGGAGCGCCGCCTCGGGGGCCGGCTCGGCGACACCACGCACCAGCCGCTTGGCGGCGGCGAAGGCACCCGGTGACCCGGCGAGCAGCTGGGCGACCACGTCGTCGGCGACCGCTGCCAGGTCGTCGGCCGGGACGACGCGGGCGACCAGGCCCGCGTCGGCCGCCTCCTGCGCGGTGAGGACGTCGCCGAGCAGCGCCAGCCGCAGCACCCGGTGCAGCCCGAGGGTGTGGACGAGCAGGCTGCCGCCGCAGTCGGGGCTCAGGCCCACCTTGGCGTAGGCGAGGCTGAACTTCGCGGTGTCGGCGGCGAGGACGATGTCCGCGGCCGCGGCCAGCGGGAAGCCGCCGCCGGCAGCCGTGCCGTGCACCACGCTCACCACGATCGCGTCACTGCGGACCAGCTCGGTGACCACCCGGTGGACCGACTCGGCGAGGTCGAGGAGCAGCGCGCTGGGGTCGTCGGCACCGGCGAACGCGCTGAGGTCGCCGCCCACGGAGAAGAAGCGTCCCTCGGCCGCGAGGACGATCACCCGCGCGCCGTCGGCCTTCGCCCGCAGCACGGCCTCGTGGAGCTGCCGGGTCGACTGCGGCTCGATCGGGTTGCCGCGGTCGCCGGCGGTCAACGTGATCCGGGCGGCGCCATCGGCAAATGCATAACTGACGTACTGGTTCGTCACGATCGTCCCCTTTGGTAGCCGCCGAGCAGCCGCAACCCTAGACCGCGCCAACTGCGACGCGCTCGGGCAGTCAGACGCTCATGCGGCGCAGTCTTCCGTGTCGACCTCTGAGTCGCTGTCCTCGACCTCGGCGGCGCTCTCGGCGACCTGCTCGGCGGTCAGCGCGTAGCCGGTGTCGTCGTCCTCGACCGAGGCGGCGAAGACCACCCCCGCGACGTCGCCGTCCGGGGTGATGATCGGTCCGCCGGAGTTGCCCGGCCGCACCAGTCCGCGCAGCGAGAACACGTCGCGAAGGACGGTGCCGGAGCCGTAGATGTCGGGCGAGCGCAGGGTCGGGTTGTCCCGGATCCGGCCGGGTTGGACGTCGAACGGCCCGTCCTGCGGGTAGCCGACGATCGCGACCGGGTCCTCGGGCCCGGCCGACTCGTCGAACTGGAGGATCGGCGCGCCGCCGGTGTCGACGCTGAGGACGGCGATGTCGAGCTCCGAGTCGTAGAGGACGACCCGGGCGAGCTCGGTGCCACCGTCGATCTCCACCTCGGGGTCGTCGACGCCCGCCACCACGTGCGCGTTGGTCATCACCAGGTTGCGATCGAAGACGAACCCGGTGCCCTCGACGCCGCGGCCGCAGTCGTTGGCGCCGCGGATCTTGAGGACGCTGGCCTCGGTGGCCAGCACCTGGGGGTCGTTCCTGAGCCGGTTGGGACCAGGGGCGACGTCGACGATCCGCTCCGGCGAGAACGGCTCGAGATAGCGGGGGAAGAAACCCATGCCGACGACCTGGTTGAAGGCCTGCAGCACGTTGGGAGCGGAGGCCGGGAGCACGGTGTTGACCTTGCCGAGCACCCACGAGCTGCGGACCTGCTCGGTCACCGGGCCGATCCGGGTGCCCGAGATCGCATAGCCAAGTGCCCAGGCGACGAGCAGCACCGCGACCGCGGACAGCGCGGCGCCGCCGACCGCGTCGACGGCACGCACGGGTTGCCAGGTGATCCGCTCACGGACCCGGGCGCCGGCGTACTGCAGCAGGGCCTGGCCCAAGGACGCGCCGAGGATCACGATGAAGAGCGCGCCGAGCGAGACGCCGAGCGACGGGCTCGCGCCGCCCAGCACGATCGGTGCGACCCAGATGCCGAGGAAGCCTCCGACCAGCAGGCCGATGGTCGCGAAGGCGCCGGTGACGAAGCCCTGCCAGTAACCGGACAGCGCGTAGGCGAGCACGAGGACGACGAGCAGCCAGTCGAGCAAGTTGAGGCCCATCAGGCCCCGCCTCGTTCGCCGGGCTCGAGGATGTCGAGGCTGTCGGCCTCGCCGTCCTCGGCCTCGTCCACGCGTCGCTGGTACTCCGCGAGCATGTAGTCGGGCAGCTCGTGGACCGGCGGCGCGGAGACCTGCGGCAGCCAGCCGAGGTAGTCGAAGAACCGGGTGATGATCCCGCCGGTGAAGCCCCACAGGATGACGTCGCGGTTGTCGCCGATCAGGAAGCCCGGTCCGGTCCAGCCGCTCGGGTGCCGCACGGATATCCGTCGGTCCGGCGCGAACAACTCCTCCAGCACCACGTGGTGGATCTCATGGACCTCGTCGGGTGAGGCGACCTCGACCGGGTGCGGGTCACGCCACCAGCCGAGCACCGGGGTCACCGCGAAGTTCGACGGCGGCAACCAGAGCTCGGGCAGCGCGCCGAACACGGCGACGCCCGCCGGGTCGACCCCGATCTCCTCCTGCGCCTCCCGCAGCGCGGCGTCGACCGCGCTCTCCCCGGGGTCGATGGTCCCGCCGGGGAAGGACACCTGGCCGGGATGGGAGCGCATGTCGTGGGCGCGCTCGGTCAGCAGCAGGTCGGCCCGGCCGTCGGTCTCGCCGAACAGCATGAGCACCGCGCCCCGGCGCGGGTCGGACCCAGGCGGCGGCAGGAAGGCGGTCAGGTCGGTGCCCTCGATCGCATTGGCGGCCTCGGCCACCGGTTGCAGCCAGTCCGGCAGGTCGTCGGGTACGGCGAACTGGTCGGTCACACTGAGTCCCGGGCCAGGTCGACGTCGAGCTTGTCCTCGGCGAGCTCGACGATCTCGGCGACCGTCTCCACTCCACCCGAGGACTGCTCGACCGAGCCGTCGTCGCGTACGAAGACGAAGACCGGGAGGCCCGGGATCGCCAGGTCGGTCTCCTGGAGGTCGCCGCAGGCGTCGGCGAAGGAGGGGTAGGTCACGCCGCTGCGCTTGGCCAGCTCGAGCGCCGCGCCGGGGTAGGTCTCGAGGTAGTCGACGCCGACGACGGCGACCTGGTCGCCGTACTGCTCGTGGAAGGCGGCGAGCGCCGGCATCTCCTTCACGCAGGGAGGGCAGTTGGAGGCCCAGAAGTTGATGATCGCCGGTCCCTCGATCTCGGACAGCGAACCCGCGGTGCCGCCGCCGAGGCAGGCCAGCTCGACGTCGGGGAGGTCGGCGTCGCCCCCTCCCTCCGGGCAGTCCTCGATGGCCGCCGCGGCCTTGAGCTCGCGCAGCTCGCGGGTGTCGACGTCGACCTGGCACGCGCTCGACGTCTCGCCCTGGTCGCAGCCGGTGAGGAGCACCGCCGTCGCGAGCAGTGCCAGCAGGACCGCCCGCATCAGTTGGGTCCCTCGGTGCGGACCAGCTTCGCCGCCTCGATCGGGTCGGTCGGTCCGGTGCCGTACGACGGGCACCAGCGGGCGATCGGGCAGGCGCCGCACGCCGGCTTCCTGGCGTGGCAGACCCGGCGGCCGTGCCAGATCAGGTGGTGGCTGAGCATCGTCCAGTCCCGCTTGGGGAAGAGCGCGCCGATGGCGTGCTCGGCCTTGACGGGGTCGGTCTCCTCGGTCCAGCCGAGCCGGCGGATGAGTCGACCGAAGTGGGTGTCGACCGTGATGCCGGGGATGCCGAACGCGTTGCCCAGCACGACGTTGGCGGTCTTGCGACCGACGCCGGGCAGCGTGACCAGGTCGTCGAGCCGAGGCGGGACCTCGCCGTCGTACCGCTCGACGAGGGCGGCGCTGAGCTTGAGCAGCGACTCGGTCTTGGCCCGGAAGAAGCCGAGCGGTCCCACGATCTGCTCGAGGTGGGCGCGGTCGGCGGCGGCCATCGCCCGGGCGTCGGGGTAGGCGGCGAACAGCGTCGGCCGAACCAGGTTGACCCGCTTGTCGGTGGTCTGCGCGCTCAGGACGGTGACGACCAGCAGCTCGAACGGGTTGTCGAAGTCGAGCTCGCACTTGGCGTCGGGATAGGTCTGGGCGAGGACCCGGTCGATCTTGCGCGCCCGGCGGACGAGACCGGTCGGCGTCTCCGCCTCCGTCGTGATCGCCCGCACGCGGTCAGCCTACGGGCTGGCGGCGACAGGTCCGCGCCTCGGCGCCGCTAGGTGTGAGGTGGGCCACTGGCTAGGATGCGGCTGACGTCGTGCGCGGTCGCGCGGCGACCGCCGTACCGATCCCTTGGAGGAACCGTGGACAACGACGTGCTCCGTCAGGCCCCGCTGTTCAGCGCGCTCGACGACGAGGCCGCGTCCGCCCTCCGGTCGTCCATGTCCGAGACCCGGTTGCGCCGCGGTGAGGTGCTCTTCCACGAGGGCGACAGCGGCGACAAGCTCTACATCGTCCTCGACGGCAAGGTGAAGCTCGGCCGCACGTCGTCCGACGGCCGCGAGAACCTCCTCGCCATCCTCGGCCCCGGCTCGATGTTCGGCGAGCTGTCGCTCTTCGACCCGGGTCCGCGGTCGGCGACCGTGACCGCGGTGACCGACGCCGAGTTCGTCTCGCTGTCCCACGAGGACCTGCTGCGCTGGCTCGACGGCCGTCCCGCCGTCGCCCGCGGCCTGCTCACCCAGCTCGCCGGCCGGCTGCGGAAGGCCAACGACGTGGTCGCCGACCTGGTGTTCTCCGACGTCCCCGGCCGCGTCGCCAAGGCGCTGCTCGACCTCGCCGAGCGGTTCGGCCGGACGGCGGACGACGGCGTGCACGTCCACCACGACCTCACCCAGGAGGAGCTGGCCCAGCTGGTCGGCGCATCCCGGGAGACGGTCAACAAGGCGCTCGCCGACTTCGCCTCCCGCGGCTGGCTGCGGCTCGAGCCGCGCTCGGTCGTGATCATGGACATGGAGCGGATGACCCGCCGGGCCCGCTGAGGTCGAATCGACAACGATGGTCCGTCGAATCGACAAGGATGGTCGTCCGAGTTGACGACGATGTCCGCTAGCACCGGCTGCCGCGTTCGAGCCGACGGCGGTTGGAGTACGACGACGCCAGTGCGTCCTTGAGCTCACCGAGCCAGCGCTCGAGCGCGGGTCCGGTGAAGTCGCCGTTGCGTACGACGATCACCGTCCAGCCGTGATCCCTCAGCCACTTCCGACGCGCCCTCGTCGCCTCACGCTGCTCGGGGGTGCTCTCGTGGGCCTCCCATCCGTCGTACTCGACGGCGATCCGGCGGCGTCGGTAGGCAAGGTCCAGGCGGTATGTCGGGACGCCGCCGACCTCGACCCACACCTGGAGGTCGGGCGTCGGCAATCCTTCGTCGTGGATGGCGAGCCGCGTCCACGACTCTCTCGTCGACTCGGCGCGCGGATCCGAGAGGGGGATGAGCTCGCGCTGCTGGACTACACCCCGCCGGCGACGGTACCGCTGCGAGCCGACGAGCAGCTGCGCGAGCGTCAGGCCCTCCCTGCGGCGGAACGCGTCGAGAGCGGCCAGCGCATCGCGGCGCTCGAGGAGGCAGGCCAGATCGAGCGCGGTACGTAGCGGCGTCGTCACCTGAACACCTTCGATCGTCGTGACGTCGATGTTGTGCAGGTCGCGGGTGCGACCGTCGACCTCCTTGCGCCGGCACGGCCCGTTGCCGCGCCACGCACAGGTCTCGATCTCTGGAAGGACGTCGAGGTCCCCGGATGTGAAGAGGTCGATGCCGTACAGCCACGCCGCGGTCCGGTCGCACACGACCTGATGCGGGGCGAGGACGAGTGCGAGCGCTCGCGCACGGAGCTCGACCGTGTCCTCGAGGGCGGCCGCGGCGTACACGCCGGCTGTGACCCGGCGTACGACGCCCTCCCGCACCATCCGTCGCAGCGTGTGCCGGGTGATCCCTCGTCCCTTCGCGTCCTCGGTCGTGAAGGGTCCGTCAGGAATGTCGGGCGTGTCGGTCATACCGACGGATGTTCGCCGCTCCCGGCCACCGCTGGTTGCGGCAGCAGGACTCCCTGTGGACGACGTGCGGTGCGCGCACGCCTGTGGACGGCGGTCGGCCTGCGACGCCGGCGAACAACGTCATGCCCGGCGAGGATTCCTTGTCGATTCGACGGACCATCCTCGTCGATTCGACGGACCATCCTCGTCGATTCGACGTGGGAGGGTAGGCGGATGGTGCTGAGTGGCGAGGAGATCCTGGTGGCGGACCGGGCGGGGTGGC
Source organism: Nocardioides bizhenqiangii (assembly GCF_034661235.1). NCBI lineage: Bacteria > Bacillati > Actinomycetota > Actinomycetes > Propionibacteriales > Nocardioidaceae > Nocardioides > Nocardioides bizhenqiangii. The sequence goes on along the minus strand of NZ_CP141059.1, from coordinate 276,239 downwards.
GGTCCTGGCTGGCCGAGAACCACGCGACGCAGACCGCCGCCTGGGTGGTGCTCACCAAGAAGGGCGGCACGGTGACCGCGTTGACCTACGAGGATGCCGTGCTCGAGGCGGTCTGCTTCGGGTGGATCGACGGTCAGGCGCGCAGCCGGGACGCGGAGTCGACGTTCATCCGGTTCACGCCGCGGGGGCCGAAGAGCACGTGGTCCGCGTCCAACGTCACCCGGGTCGATCTGCTCGAGCGAGAAGGCCTGATGACCGACGCGGGACGCGCAGCGGTCGACGCCGCGAAGGCCGACGGGCGCTGGCCGGAGTAGTCGACCCCGAAACGCATCAGACGCCGTTGAGGATCTTCCGCGTGGCCTCGTCGGCGGGATAGAAGGCCTCGATCGCGAGCTCGGACAGCGTGACCTCACGGGGCGTGCCGAAGACCGTCGTGGTGGAGATGAACGAGAGGACGGTGTCACTGCCCGCGCGGAGCTGGAGCGGTACGACGAGCGCGGCCGCGCCGGGCGCGGTCTCGACCCCGTCGGCCACCACCTCGTCGAGGAGCTCGCCGAGCGCCGGGTCCGCGGAGGCGTCGTACTCACGTCGCAACCGGACGGCCAACGCAGCCCGCCACTCGTCGAGGTTGACGATCCGGGGCGCGAGTCCCCTCGCGTGCAGCGACACCCGGATCACGTTGATGGGCGGCTCGAGCAGCGCGGGGTCGACACCGTCGAGCAGGTCGAACGCGGCGTCGTTGGCCGAGATCAGCTCCCAGTGCCGGTCGACCACGAGCGCCGGGTAGGGCAGGTGCGCCTGCAGGATCGCCTCGAGCGCGGTGTTGGCCTCGGCCATCGGCGGGTCCGCCAGCCGGTGCTCGGGGTGCGCCGGTGCGAAGCCGCCGGCCAGCAGCACCCGGTTCTGCTCGCGCAGCGGGACGTCGAGGTGGTCGCACAGGCGCAGGATCATCCCGCTCGTGGGCTGGGACCGGCCGGTCTCGACGTAGCTGAGGTGCCGGGTCGAGACGCCCGCCCGGCTCGCGAGGTCGAGCTGCGACAGGTTGCGGCGCTGCCGCCAGTGACGCAGCAGCTCGCCGACCGGCCCGGGCGCATCCGACATGCCGCCGACGGTAGCCGCCACCAGGTGCGCGCGGACATGACCTCCGACGTCATCGCCGCCGCGCAGCACCTGGAGGTGTGATCGACCAACACCAACCCGAGAAGGAGAACGCCATGACCACGACATCGACCAGGGCCTACGCCATCGCCTACCTGCGGGAGGTCGACTTCGGCCCCGAGATCGCCGAGTACCTCGAGCGCATCGACGAGACCCTCGCGCCGTACGGCGGCCGGTTCATCGTCCACGGCGGCGAGCTGACCCCCGCCGAGGGCGAGTGGGACGGCGCGATCGTGATCATCGAGTTCCCGTCGCCGGACGCGGCGCGGGAGTGGTACGAATCGCCGTCCTACCAGGCGATCCTGCCGTTGCGGACCGAGCACTCCCAGTCGATCGCTGCGATGGTGGTCGGGGTGCCGGACGGCTACCGCGCGATCGAGAAGGTCCCCGAGGTCCTCGCGGCCGCGAACGCGAGGTGAGTCAGCGGTCGCGCAGGTACGCCAGCTGGGCGCGGACCGACCACTCGGCCGCCCCCCAGAGCGACTCGTCGACGTCGGAATAGACGACCTCCACCACCTGGCGGGGCAGGGTGGGGTGCTCGGCGACGTCGGGCGGCAGGTCGTCGGCCGACAGCCCGAGCCGCTTGAGCGCGGACTCGACCTGGGCCAGCCGCTCGCGTCGGTGGACGACGTAGTGGTCGAGCACCCCGGCCGCGTCGGGCAGCACCGGCCCGTGCGCCGGCCAGAGCTCGGCGACCCGGCCGTCGGTCACGAGCGCCCGCATCTTCGCGATCGAGTCGAAGTAACCGCCGAGGTCGCCGTCGGGGTGGACGATGACCGTCGTGCCGCGGCCGAGCACCATGTCGCCCGTCAGCAGGGCACGGTCCTCGGCGACCAGCAGCGAGATCGAGTCGGCCGTGTGACCTGGGGTCGTCAGCACCTCGAGCCGGAGCCCCGCGGCGTCGATCACCTCACCATCGGTGAGGGGATCCGCCCGCCAGCACTGGTCGGGATCGAGCCCCCGCACGCCGCAGCCCATCCGCTCCGCGAAGCTGCGCGCCGCCTCGGTGTGGTCGATGTGGTGGTGGGTCACCAGGACCTGCTCCACCTCACCCGCGGCGGCGACGACGGCGTCGAGGTGGGTGTCGTCGAGCGGACCCGGGTCGATGACCACGGACCGGTCGGCACCGGGCTCGCGGAGCACCCACGTGTTGGTGCCGTCGAGGGTCATGATGCCCGGGTTGGGTGCGAGCACGCAGCGACCGCGGTCGCCGTACTCCCCTCCGACCCAGGGCTCGCTCACCCGAACCGCTCCTGCAACAGCGGGTCGAGGTGGGCCGGGCGGGAGAGCACGAACTCGTCCCCGTCGGGGACGACCTCCGGGGTGAACATCGACACGTCACGGTCGGCCGCCGCCTCGAGCACGGCGCCGGGGCTGCGGTGCTGGAGGACCTCCAGGCAGGTGAGGTAGGTCGGCGGCAGCATCATCAGCTCGCCCGACTCCGCCCGGCTCAGCGCCTCGGCCGCCGACAACCACAGCACCTCGGTCGACTCCGTCGACACGTCGCGGGTGACCTGGCCCTCCGGCAGCACCGCGACGAAGAACCAGGTGCGGTAGCGACGCGGCTCGAACGTCGGGGTCAGCCAGCCCGACCACGCGCCCAGCAGATCGGTGCGGAGCACCAGCCCGCGCCGGGTCAGGAAGTCGGTCATCGACAGCTCGCGCGACTCCAGCGCCACCCGGTCTGCCTCCCAGTCGACGCCGGTGGTGTCGGCGACGACCGTGTCGGCGGACTCTCCGGCGAGCAGGACGCTCGACTCCTCGAACGTCTCCCGTACGGCGGCGCACACGATCGCGCGCGCCAGGTCCTCCTCCACGCCCAGTCGTGCTGCCCAGTCGGCCGGCGTCGGCCCCGCCCACGCCACCGAGCTGTCGAAGTCGCGCGGGTCGACCCCACCACCGGGGAAGACCGCCATCCCGCCCGCGAACGCCATCACCCGCTGGCGACGGAGCAGGTAGACCTCCGGTCCCGCGCTGCCCTCCCGCATCAGCACCACGGTGGCGGCGTTGCGGGGCTCCGCCGGCTCTGTCGTCCCGTCGCGGTGGGCCTGGGCCTGGTCGACCAGGCTCTGCGGCAGCGGGATCCGGGCGAAGCCCTTGGCCGGCGGCGTACCGGTCACCCCACGATCTCCGCGGTGACCTCGACCTCGACCGGGGCGTCGAGCGGCAGCACCGGCACCCCGACCGCCGAGCGGGCGTGCACGCCGGCGTCGCCGAAGACCGACCCGAAGAGCTCCGAGGCGCCGTTCGCCACGCCGGGCTGGCCGGTGAAGTCCGGCGTCGACGCCACGAACGCCACCACCTTGACGATCCGCACGTGGGTGAGGTCGCCGGCGACCGAGCGGATCGCCGCGATCGCGTTGAGCGCGCACTGCTGCGCGCAGGCGGTCGCCTGCTCGGCGGTGACCTCTCCACCGACCTTGCCGGTCGCCATCAGCGCGCCGTCGAGCATCGGCAGCTGGCCGGCGGTGTAGACGAGAGAGCCAACCCGCACCGCGGGCACGTAGACCGCCACCGGCGGCACGACCTCCGGGACACCCAGGCCGAGCTCGGCCAACCGCTCTTCGGGGCTCTTGCCATCAGCCACGACTCAGCCCTCCGCGGGGCGCTTGAAGTAAGCGATGTCGTTGCCGCCCTGGCCGGGGACGAGCGTCACCAGCTCCCAGCCGTCCTGCCCGAAGTTGTTGAGGATCTGCGCCGCGACGTGGTTGAGGACGGGCGCCACCTGGTACTCCCACTTGGTCATGGGGGAACCCTAGTCGCAGCGAGACGCTGTGGCCCGGGTCACAACCTGTGCCACGATGCGGCCGTGACTCTCGACAACGCGGTCTGGCTGCTGACCGGTCTAGCGGCCGTGGTGGTGCTGCTGACCCGGATGCGGTTGTCCAACGAGGCACAGCAGTCGGGCCACGCGCTGGTGCCGAGGGCTGTCGTCAACGCACACACCCTGGTCGGCGTCGTCGCCCTCGGCGTCTGGGTGTACTACCTGACCTCGCCCGACGACGTCGTCGGCATCGTGACGCTCGCCGTCTGGTGGATCGAGGTCCTGATCGGGCTCCTCATCCTCGGCCGGTGGATGTCGCGTCCCAGCAAGCACGCTGCCGACGCCACGGGAGACACGTGGGCCCAGGGGCCGGCCCTCTCGATCCTCGGGCACGTCGGGATGCTGCTCGGCATCTCGTTCTTCACCTGGATCGTGCTGGCCGACAAGATCTCGGCGTGATCCGGGCGTGACGACCACGGTCGGACGGCCGACACCCGAGGATCCACCCACGGTCTGACGTGACGCCGCCGCCTGCCGTCTACCGTGACCGGGTGGCACGACAGGTCCGGCACCCGTTCCGGCTCGGACCGCGCGGCGAGCGGTGGTTCGACGTCGCCCTGGTGGGCTTCCTGCTCCTGCCCGTGCCGGTCTTCCTCATCTGGGGCAGCCGCGTCGAGGCGCTGCTGATGCTCGTCCAGATCGCGCCGCTCGTCTTCCGCCGCCGGCACCCGACAGCGGTGTTCGCGGTGGTCGCGGCGGCGTGCGGCGTCCAAGCGCTCCTCGTCGACGAGCCGTTGTGGGGACAGGTCGCGGTCCCGGTCGCGGTCTACTCCGTGGCCCGGTACGGCTCCACCGCGGCGTCGCTCGCCGCGGCCGCAGTCGGACTGGTCGGCGCGGGCATCGCGTCGTACGACTGGTTGCGTCCCTACCCCGACTCCTCCGAGACCGCCTACGTCGCGTACGCGCTGTCCATCGGCGCGATCGTCGTCACGGCGTCGGCGGTCGGCGCGCTCCGGCGCACCCGGCAGGCGTATGTCGACGCACTGGTCGAGCGCGGTGAGCGCCTCGAACGGGAGGCGACCCAGCAGGCGGCGCTGGCGGCGATCGAGGAGCGGCACCGGATCGCCAGGGAGATGCACGACGTGGTCGCGCACGGCCTGACGACCATCGTGGTCCAGGCGGACGGCGCCCGGGCCGCCGCCGCCCAGGACCCAGGAGTGGCAGCGCCGGCGCTCGCCACCATCGCAGAAGCCGGTCGGGAGGCGATCGCCGAGATGCGGAGGATGCTCGGCCTGCTGCGGTCCGGGGTCGGCGAGACCGAGCCGCAGCCACGGCTCACCGACCTCCCGGCGCTGATCGAGGAGGCCCGACGGGCCGGTACGACGGTCGCCTCCGAGCTCCCCGACCCGCTCCCTCCCGTCTCCGACGGGGTCGCCCTGACCGCGTACCGAGTCGTCCAGGAGGCGCTCACCAACGTCCGCAAGCACGCCGGCCCCGGCGCGACGGCGACGGTGCGGCTGCGGGTGGACGGCGGGCTCGTGGTCGACGTGTCCGACGACGGCAGGGGGGCCGCGGCGCCGTACGACGGGCGCGGGCTGGGGCTCACCGGCATGCGCGAGCGGGTGACCACCCACGGCGGTCACCTGGAGGCGGGCCCCCGGCCGGGCGGCGGGTTCGCCGTGCACGCAAGGATCTCCCTGTGAGGCCTGAGGACGCGCAGATCCGGGTGTTCCTCGTCGACGACCAGGAGCTGGTGCGCGCCGGCTTCCGGATGCTCATCGACAGCCAGCCGGACCTGACCGTCGTCGGCGAGGCGGGCGACGGTGGCGAGGCCCTCGAACGGCTGGCCGTCACCTCGTGCGACGTGGTGCTGATGGACGTGCGGATGCCGCGGATGGACGGCATCGAGGCGACCAGGCAGCTGCTCGCCCGGGAAGAAGCGCCGCAGGTGGTCGTGCTCACGACGTTCGACCTCGACGAGCACGCGTTCGCCGCGATCAAGGCCGGGGCCGCCGCGTTCCTCCTCAAGGACGCGACCCCGGACACGCTGCTCGGCGCGATCCGGACCGTCCACGAGGGCGACTCGGTCGTCGCCCCGACGACCACCCGGCGGCTGCTCGCGCACTTCGCGGAGGCGCTGCCCGACCCCACGACGCCCGCGCCGGACCGGCGGTTGGACGGTCTCACCGAACGCGAGCGGGAGGTGCTCGTGCTGGTCGGTCGCGGTCTGTCCAACACCGAGATCGCCAGGGAGTTCACGGTCTCCGAGGCGACGGTGAAGACCCACATCGGCCGGCTGCTGGCCAAGACCGCGTCGCGGGACCGGGTGCACCTGGTGGTGCTCGCGTACGAGACCGGTCTGGTGCCCTAGGAGCCCGCACTCCTAGCCGCCGCGTCCACCCGACGTCGTACGACCGGATCCACCCGCGGCCCGACGATCGGAGGGCCGAGGACGGCGACGCTCGTCGGCATGACGACCACTTCGCTCACCACCACGACACCCACGAGCACCGCGGCCACCGCCCGCGGTCTGACCAAGACCTTCGAGAGCACCGGCCGGGGCGTCGAGGTGCCCGCGCTGCGCGGCATCGACCTCGACATCCCCGCCGGGCGGTTCACGGCGATCATGGGACCTTCGGGCTCCGGCAAGTCCACGCTGATGCACTGCCTCGCCGGGCTCGACCAGCCCACCGCGGGCGCGGTGACCGTTGCAGGGCAGCGGCTCGACGGACTCGCCGACGACGACCTCACCCGGTTCCGGCGCGACCACGTCGGCTTCGTCTTCCAGTCGTTCAACCTGCTGCCGATGCTGACGGCCGAGCAGAACATCTGGCTGCCGACCGAGCTGGCCGGCGCCCGCCGACCCGACCTCGGTGACCGCTTCGACCAGGTGGTCGACACGCTCGGTCTCCGCGACCGGCTCACCCACCGGCCCGCAGAGCTCTCCGGCGGGCAGCAACAGCGCGTCGCCGTCGCCCGCGCCCTCGTGAGCCGGCCGGCGATCGTCTTCGCCGACGAGCCGACCGGCAACCTCGACAGCGCGGCGTCCGCCGAGGTGCTCGCGTTCCTGCGCCGCTCGGTGCGGGAGCTGGGCCAGACCGTCGTGATGGTCACCCACGAGCTGGAGGCGGCGGCGTACGCCGACGACGTCGTCATCCTCACCGACGGCCGGATCACCGCGCGCCTCACCGAACCGAGCCCGGACGCGCTGGTCGCGGCCCTGAAGGCGCGGGCCGCCTGATGCGCACGGTCCTCCTCGCCTCGCTGCGCGGGCACACGAGGCGGTACGTCGCCGCGCTCCTCGCCGTCGTGATCGGTGTCGCGTTCATCATCGTGACCGCCGCCCTCTCGTCCGCCGTCCGCAACGGGCTGCTCACCGACCTCCAGGTCCCCTACGAGGGCGCCGACGTCGTCGTGGACAAGCCGGACGCGGACGACGCAGCCGCGCTGCTGGCAGCCGCTTCCGAGCACGACGCCGACGCCTGGCTCGTGGCGTGGACGCTGCAGCCGGTCCTGCACGACGGCGCCGTCGTCGACGACAGCGCGGACATCGGCCAGGTGCCGGGGCCGGTCGACCGTCGCTGGCAGGAGCTCGAGGCGGGACGGTTCCCCGACGCGTCCGGGGAGGCGCTGGCCGACCCCGATGCCGCCCGCGGCGCCGGGATCGAGCTCGGTGATCGGGTGCGGATCGGCTCCGGACCGGACGCGGTCGACGTCGAGGTGGTCGGCATGGCCGACTCGCCGTCGCCGTTCTCGTCCGCGGCTCTCTACCTGCTGTGGGAGGACCTGGAGCGGTGGCAGGAGTCGCTCCACGTCAGCAGTCTGGCCTGGGCCGGACCGGGAGACGAGGACGCCGAGGCCGAGGTGGTCGCGGACCTGGTCCCGGGCACAGACCCGCTCGGCGTCGACGCCTTCGTGCAGCGGGTCCAGAAGGAGGTCAACAACGAGGTCGACCTGGTGGCGATCATCGTCCTGCTGTTCGCGTCGATCGCCCTGCTGGTGTCCGTGCTCGTCATCAACAACACGTTCGCGATCCTCTTCGCGCAACGACTGCGGGAGTTCGCGCTCCTGCGGTGCGTCGGCGCCACGCAGCGCCAGCTGCTCCGCTCGGTGCGGCTCGAGTCGCTCGTCCTCGGGTGCGTAGCCGCCGTCGTCGGCGTGCTCGCGGGAGTGCCCGCCGGGCACGGCCTGGTCGCGCTGGTGCGGTCCCAGTGGCCGGACGCACTCCTGGGCGAGGCCGAGATCGGCGCGGGCTGGCTGGTGGTCGCGTGCGCCGTCGGCATCGGGGTGACCCTGCTGGCGGCGTGGTTGCCCACCCGTCGCGTGGTCCGCGTCAGTCCGCTCGCGGCGCTGCGGCCCGACGACACCACCAGCGTCCGCACCGCGACCGGGCGGCTGCGGGTCGCGCTGGGCGTCCTCGCGGTGGCCGCGGGCGTCGCGCTCCTCGGGCTGGCCGTGGTCACGCAGGTGCTGCCCGTGCTGCTGGCCGGGGGCTGCCTCACCTTCACCGGCGTCCTCGTCCTGGGACCGGTGATCGTGCCGGCGCTGATCCGCGCTCTCGGCGGGGTCGCGGGCGGGGTGCTCGGCCCTGCTGGTCGGCTCGCTGCCGGGAACGCGGCGCGCAACCCGCGGCGCGCGGCAGCCACCGCCGCGTCGCTGCTCATCGGCGTCACCCTGACCACGGCGGTGCTCACCGGCATGGCCAGCTCGCGGTCGGCGCTGGAGGCGGAGATGGACGAGCAGCACCCGATCGACATGACGCTGACGGGCACGGCCGGGTCGCTGCCCAGCGATCTTCTCGACCGGGTCGCTGCCCAGCGATCTTCTCGACCGGGTCGCCGCCGTCGACGGCGTCGCCGAGGCGGCCGCTGTCCTCGGCACCACCGCGCAGATCGGGGCTCTGGGCGAGTACCCGGTGCTGGCCGCGCCGGCGAGGGGTACGCCGGCCGCGGACCTGTTCCGGGGCGGACGGGTGCCGACGCCGGGAGAGAACACGATCGTGGTGCCGTGGGACCACCTCGGCGACGAGGTCGAGGCCGGGCAGCGGGTCAGCGTGGGGGTCGGCGACAGCCGCGTCCGGCTCCGGGTCGTGGGCGGAGCCGACTGGGGTGCGGCCGCGCTGGTCGCGCCGGCCGTGCTCGAGCGGATAGCTCCGAGCGCGGCGGTCCAAGCCGTGTGGGTCCGCGCCGCGGACGGCGTCGACCCCGACGAGCTCGAGGGATCGCTGGAGGCACTCGCCCGGCCGGCAGGCGCCGAGCTCGGCAACGGCCTCGCCCGTCGCGACCATGTGTTCTTCCAGCTCGACGTGATGACCGGGGGCGTCGTCGGACTGCTCGCGATCGCCGTCGTGATCGCGCTCGTCGGCATCGCCAACACGCTCGGTCTCTCGGTCCTCGAGCGCGGCCGTGAGCACGCGCTGCTCCGGGCGCTCGGGCTGACCCGGCGCCAGCTGCGCACCATGCTCGGCGCGGAGGCGGTGCTGTTGTCGGCGGTGGCGACGCTGCTCGGCACCGGGCTCGGCGTGGTGTTCGCGTGGGCCGGTGTCCGGGCGCTGGTGGAGCCGGCGATCGAGGGCGCGGGCGTCGTGCTCCCGTGGGAGCAGCTCGCGGTCGTGCTCCTGGTCTCCGGGATCGCCGCGCTGCTGGCAGCGGTGCTTCCAGCACGACGGGCGGCCCGAGTGGCACCGGCGGCAGGGTTGGCGCTCGAGTGAGCCGCCCTCGCTACGCTGACCCGCGTGAGCGACTGGTCCAGGGTGCGGTTGCACGTCGTCACCGGCAAAGGTGGCACGGGCAAGTCGACCGTCGCCTCGGCCTTGGCGCTGGCCCTCGCCCACAAGGGCAAGAACGTGCTCCTGTGCGAGGTCGAGGGCCGACAGGGCATCGCCCGGATGTTCGACGTCGACCCGCTTCCCTACCAGGAGCGGCGGCTCACGACGGGTCTCCCCGACGGCACCGGCGGGCGCGGGGTCGTCCACGCGCTGCACATCGACGCGGAGGCCGCCCTGTTGGAGTACCTGTCGATGTACTACCGCCTCGGCCGCGCCGGCAAGGCGCTCGACCGGTTCGGCGTCATCGAGTTCGCCACCACGATCGCGCCCGGCGTCCGCGACGTGCTGCTGAGCGGCAAGGTCTACGAGGCGGTGGAGCGCAACAGCCGCAACAAGGGCGCCATCGAGTACGACGCCGTGGTGCTCGACGCTCCGCCGACCGGCCGGATCACCAACTTCCTCAACGTCGGCGGTGAGGTCGGTGGGTTGGCCAAGGTGGGGCCGATCAAGACCCAGTCGGACACGATGATGAAGCTCTTCCAGTCGCCCCGCACCGCCGTGCACCTGGTGACCCTGCTCGAGGAGATGCCGGTCCAGGAGACGATCGACGGCATCGCCGAGCTGAAGCGGGCGAAGCTGCCGGTCGGCGGCGTGGTGGTCAACATGGTCCGCCCCCGCGACCTGTCCGACGAGGACCTCGCCGCTGCCCGGGCCGGCACCCTCGACCGCGCGCGGATCGAGTCCGAGGTGAAGGCGGCCGGCATCGAGGTGACGCCGGCCCTGATCGACGGGCTGCTCCACGAGGCGGCCGAGCACGCCGAACGGCGGGCACTGGAGGACGCCCAGCGCGAGGTCGTCCTCGGGCTCGGAGTGCCGACCTACGAGCTGCCCCGGATGGCCGGCGGCGTCGACCTGGGAGCGCTCTACGAGTTCGCGGGACTGCTCCGCGAGCAGGGAATGGCATGACACCTCACCGAGGACTGACCTGATGGCCAGACGGACGACGCAGCACCAGACCCGGGTGGGTCCGACCTCGCCGAGCGGCCGGCGTGCGGGACCGCTCGACGTCGACGCGCTGCTCGCCGACCGCAGGACCGGGATCATCGTCTGCTGCGGATCGGGCGGCGTGGGCAAGACGACGACCTCGGCGGCACTCGCGCTGCGGGCCGCGGAGCAGGGCCGGAAGGTGGTCGTGCTCACCATCGATCCTGCGCGCCGGCTCGCCCAGTCGATGGGCATCGAGGCGCTCGACAACACACCGCGCCCGGTGCAGGACGTGGCAGGCGACGGCCGGCTCGACGCGATGATGCTCGACATGAAGCGCACCTTCGACGAGGTGGTGGAGTCGCAGGCCAGCCCCGAGAAGGCCCAGCAGATCCTGGCCAACCCGTTCTACGTCGCGCTGTCGAGCTCGTTCGCGGGCACGCAGGAGTACATGGCGATGGAGAAGCTCGGTCAGATCCACCGGGATTCGAAAACGTCAGAAAGCTATGACCTGATCGTCGTCGACACCCCGCCGTCCCGGTCGGCGCTGGACTTCCTCGACGCACCCGAGCGGCTGTCGAGCTTCCTCGACGGCAGGTTCGTGCGACTGCTGATGGCGCCTGCCCGCGGGCCGGCGAAGCTGATGACGGCCGGCTTCAGCCTGATCACCAACGCCCTGACCAAGGTCCTCGGCGCCCAGTTCCTCAAGGACCTGCAGACGTTCGTGTCCGCGCTGGACACGGTGTTCGGCGGCTTCCGGCAGCGGGCGCAGCAGACCTACTCGCTGCTGCAGGCCGACGGGACCGCGTTCCTCGTGGTCGCCGCCCCCGAGCCGGACGCGCTGCGGGAGGCGGCGTACTTCGTCGAGCGGCTCAGCGAGGACGGGATGCCGCTCGCGGGGCTGATCGTCAACCGGGCCAGCCCCGCGGCGGAGAGCACCCTCCCCGCGGAGGAGGCGCTGTCCGGCGTCGGCCGGTTGCGGCGTGACGGTGGCGGGTCGGTCGCGGCCGGGCTGTTGCGGCTACACGCCGACCAGGTGCAGCTGGTCGAGCGGGAGCGGAAGCTGCGCGACCGGTTCGCGGCCGCGCACCCGCAGGTGCCGACGGCCGTCGTACCAGCGCTCGCCGGCGACGTCCATGACCTGGACGGATTGCGCCGGATCGGCGACCTGCTGGCCGCCGCAGGTAGAACCTGAAGCTGGACGCCGGTCAGGCGTCGGCGGTGACCTGGGCGATCTCGCGGTCCCGAGCGGACTCGAGGACCTTGCGCCACGAGGCGGTCGGTCGGCGCCGGATCAATGCACGCCGCTCACGCTCCGTCATGCCGCCCCAGACGCCCCACTCGATCTGGTTGTCGAGCGCCTCGGCGAGGCACTCGGTGCGTACCGGGCAACCGGCACAGACCTGCTTGGCCTTGTTCTGCTCGGCTCCCCGGACGAACAGCTGGTCCGGCTGCTCGGTCCTGCAAGCCGCGCGGAGGGCCCAATCGTCTACCCACATGATGTTGTCCCCATCAATTGAAGGAGGGCGACACCCCCACAGCGCCGCGAAGTCCTCCTCGTCTGTGTAAAGGTAAAGTACTGGTCTGGTCCGGCACATCACTCGTTGTGTTCAACCTGTCTAGTCACATTTCACTAGAAACCACTGGGTCATGAGTCCCGCTCGTTGAAACGCGAGGATCCGCCACCGGCGCCGGGGCCGGCGTTCCGAGGCAGTCGCCGACTCGGGGAGACGACCTGAGGTCACGTACCCTGGGCGCCATGTCCAGCTCCAGGACCGATGGTCTGTCCGCGGCGAAGGTGGTGTCCCACCTCGGCGTGATGCTGCTCGTCTCCGCGGTGCTCGGCGTCGTCGTTTCCGGGCTGGCCATTCCCTTCGCGGGCGTCTTGGGCTTCGCCGCCCGCAACATGTCGGAGTCGATCGACGAGCTGCCCCAGGAGCTGGAGACCGAGCTGCTCCCGCAGCGCACCGAGATCCTGGACCGCACCGGCGACCCGATCGCCACCATCTATGACGAGAACCGCGTCATCGTCCCGCTCCGCCAGGTCTCGCGGATCATGGTCAAGGCGATGGTGTCCATCGAGGACTACCGCTTCTACCAGCACGGTGCGCTCGACGTGAAGGGCACGATCCGTGCCCTCTTCACCAACCAGGCGGCCGACGGCGTCGTCCAGGGCGGCTCGTCGATCACCCAGCAGCTGGTCAAGCTGACCCTGCTCAACCAGGCGAACACCAAGGCCGAGCGCGAGGCCGCGACCGACGACACCTACGCGCGCAAGCTGCGCGAGCTCCGGTACGCGATCGCGCTGGAGAAGAAGTACTCCAAGGACTGGATCCTCGAGCGCTACCTCAACACCGCCTACTTCGGCGACGGCGCCCACGGGATCCAGGCCGCCGCCCAGCACTACTTCAACGTCAACGCCAAGGAGCTGAACCTCCGACAGTCGGCGATGCTCGCCGGCATCGTGCAGAGCCCGGGTGCGTTCGACCCGACCAACAACCCGGACCGGTCCCGCGAGCGGCGCAACGTCGTTCTCGACCGGATGGCCGAGCTCAGCGTCATCACCGACCGCCAGGCCGAGAAGGCCAAGGAGCGGCCGCTCGGGCTCGACGTCCAGAAGAAGGAACACGGCTGCATCAACTCCACCGCCCAGTTCTTCTGTGAGTACGTCATCGCCTGGCTCAAGCAGGACCCGGCTCTCGGCGACAATCCTCGGGAACGCTGGCGGCTGATCGAGAACGGCGGCCTGACCATCACCACCTCGATCGACATGCGGATGCAGACGGCGGCGGAGGACGCGGTGACCAGCCGGGTGTTCCCCCACGAGGACGTGATCGGCGCGCTCGCGCTGGTCGAGCCCGGCACCGGGGCGGTCAAGGCGCTCGCCCAGTCCCGAGAGCTGGGGAAGGGTCCCGGCCAGACCTTCCTCAACTACACGGTGCCCAAGGAGTACGGCAAGGCCAACGGGTTCCAGCCGGGCTCGACGTTCAAGACGTTCGTGCTCGCGACCGCGATCAACCAGGGCATCCCGCTGACCACGACGATCACCGCCCCCGCCGTGCGCAACTTCGACCTGGGCGACTTCCCGGTCTGCGACGGGTACTACGCGAGCTCCGAGATCGAGGACTTCAAGAACTACGACGACACGTCACACACGGCGAACCTCTACACCGGGACCCAGCTGTCCATCAACACGTTCTTCATCGAGCTGGTGAAGCGCACCGGCCTGTGCGAGCCGTACAAGCTGGCCGAGCGGCTCGGCGTCCGGATCGGTGCCCCGGAGGACTTCATGGTGCCGTCGTTCCCCCTGGGCGTCGCCGACGCCAGCCCGCTCGAGATGGCGGAGGCCTACGCGACGTTCGCTGCTCGGGGCAAGCACTGCGACTCGATCCCGGTGACGAAGATCGAGGACAACCAGGGCAACCTGCTCAAGAAGTACGAGCCGCGCTGCACGCAGGAGCTGCCGAGCCCGGTGGCCGACGCGGTCAACGACGTGCTCGAGGGCGTGGTGAGCGGCACCGGCTTCGCCGCGGAGCAGTACCCCGGACAGCAGGCCGCGGGCAAGACCGGCACGACGAGCGACAACCAGGCGGTGTGGTTCTCCGGCTACACACCGAACCTGGCGGGCGCGGCCACCGTCGCGGGCATCACGCCGGCCGGCGAGCCCTCTACCCTCGACGGCAAGCTGATCGGCGGCTACTACCAGGACACGTCCGGCTCCGGCACCGCTGCGCCCATCTGGGGCGACGCGTTCAAGGCGATCGCGCCGTTCCTCGAGGACGAGACGTTCGTCGAGCCTTCCGGCGAAGACGTCGCCGGCGTGCTCGTGCCGGTGCCCGACGTCGCCGGCCAGTCCGAGGACTCGGCGACAGCGGAGCTCGAGGCGGCCGGCTTCTCCGTCGCCAACGGCGGCTTCGTCGACTCCGGCTACGCCCAGGGAACGGTTGCCTACACGAGCCCCGCCGCCTACTCCGAGTTCGGCTCCGGCGACACGGTCACGATCTACATCTCCGACGGCACCCCACCGCCCCCGCCGAGACCACCCAGGAACAACAACGGGGACGGCGGCAACGGGAACGGCGGCAACGGGAACGGCAACGGGAACGGGAACGGGAACGGCAACCGCTGACGCGAGTGGTTTCGCGCCTTCGGGCTAGCCCAGCTGGCGGCGTACCTCTGCGGCGACGGCGGCGCCGTCGGCCCGGCCCTTGACCTGCGGCTGGACCTTGCCCATCACCTTGCCCATAGCCTTCGGTCCGGCGCCTGCGGCACCGATCTCCTCGACGGCGGCGGTGACGATGGCGGCGATCTCCTCCGGGCTGAGCTGCGCCGGGAGGTAGTCGGCGATCACGGCGGCCTCCGCCCGCTCCTTCGCGGCCATCTCCGGCCGCTTGCCCTCCTCGAAGGCCACCGCTGCCTCACGGCGCTTCTTGGCCTCGGTCGCGAGCACGCTCAGCATCTCGTCGTCGGACAGCTCCTTGGCGACGCTGCCCGCGACCTCGGCGTTGGTGACCGCCGTGAGGATCATCCGGATCGTGGAGGAACGCACCTCGTCGCGAGCCTTGATGGCCGAGGTGAGGTCAGTGCGCAGACGGTCCTTCAGCGAGTTCATGTTGCCGATTGTGGCAGCGCAGTGTCCCGGCAGCCCGTTCCGCACCAGATTCGGGGCCGAGCTTTGTGCATGGCGCGGGCAGCCGGGACACTACCCCCGTGCCCCCCTCACGCGTTCTCGGTCTTCTCGGCACCGGCGTCGCTGCGGGCGCGGCCGCGACGGCGTACGCAGCGTGGGAGGCGCGGCAGTACACACTGCGGAGGGTGGACGTGCCGCTGCTCCCGTCCGGCATGCGCCCGCTGCGGGTGCTGCACATCAGCGACATCCACATGACACCGGGCCAGATCCGCAAGCAGGAGTGGCTGCGGGGCCTGGCTGCGCTCGAGCCGGACCTGGTGATCGACACCGGTGACAACCTCGCGCACCGGGACTCGGTGCCGGTGGTGCTCGACAGCCTCGGGGGCCTGCTCGATCGGCCCGGCGTGTTCGTGCACGGGTCCAACGACTACTTCGAGCCCGGCTTCCGCAACCCGCTCGGTTACCTGCTCCCCGACAACGGCAAGCGGCACGTCAACGTCCCGGCGCTCCCGTGGGGCGATCTGTCGGCGGGCCTCGCCGGGTCCGGATGGCTCGACCTGACCAACCGGCGGGCCGCGCTGACCGTCGGCGAGACCCGGTTCGCGTTCGCGGGCGTCGACGACCCGCACCTCGGCTACGACGACCTCACGGCCGTCGCCGGTCGGTCCGACGGGGCGGCCGACGTACGCCTCGGCGTGGCGCACGCGCCGTACCTCCGGGTGCTGGACCAGTTCGCCACCGACGGGTACGACGCCATCGTCGCCGGTCACACGCACGGCGGGCAGGTCTGCCTGCCGCGGCTGTCGAACCTGAGCCGGGCCGGCCGGGCGCTGACGACGAACTGCGACCTCGAGCCGGCCCGCGCCCGCGGGCTGCACCGGCACCCGGCCGACTCCCGGCCCGGCGACCCGGGATCGGCCTGGATGCACGTCTCCGCGGGGCTCGGGACCAGCCCCTACGCGCGGATCCGGGTCGCCTGCCGGCCCGAGGCGACGCTGCTGACGCTGCTCCCCCAGGACTGAGCTGCCCGCACCTGGTCTGCGGTGGTCCGATTGGGTCGGCAGGGAAGCGACCCGGTATGCTCCCGGTCTTGTGAGCGGGCCCGTCCCGGCCGTCCGATTCGTCGGATCCCGGGGCACGGCGACGAGCACGGCGGGCTGTGGCGCAGCTTGGTAGCGCGCCTCGTTCGGGACGAGGAGGCCGCAGGTTCAAATCCTGTCAGCCCGACCGATCGGCAGGCGGATCCGGAACGGATCCGCCTGTCGTCGTTTTCGCCGGTGAGCCCTGGCAGCGGGTCCGACCGGCCGCGTGAACTCTCGTGTCGTTAGGTTCACCTTCGTGACACACTGCACTCCATGTCTGACGAGCAGGACAAGCTGAAGCTCAGCTTGGAGCCGCCCAAGCTGTTCGGGCGGAAGAAGAAGTCGGACGCCATGGGGACCAGCAAGAGCACCTCTCCGGCGCCCGCCACCGGGCAACCCCCGGCCTCCGACGAGTCTGAGCCCCCCGACGAGGAGGCGACCGCGGAGGTCGTCGAGGAGACGCAGGCGGAGGAGCTCGAATCAGCCCCGTCGGAGCCGGCCCCCGCCGGGCCCGCCGAGCCGGTCGCCGAAGACGACGAAGAGTCGGAGCCCGTGGACGACGTGGTGACCCCCGAGCCCGAGCCCGAGCCGGCACCCGTCCCGGAGCCGGAGCCCGGTCCCGCGCCGCAGAAGGCGGCGAAACCCGCCCTAGCCGCGAAGGCCACCCCCGCGGCGAAGACCGCGCCGGTCCAACCGGCGGCGAAGAAGCCCGCGGCCACCAGCGGCGCCGTGGCCCGGACCCCTGTCCGGCCTCGCGCCAAGCTCGCTCCCGACATCGAGCCGGAGCCGCTGACCCGCATCGACGAGGAGGACGCCGAGATCGCGGCGCATGCAGACGAGCCGCCGCTGCTGCCCCTCTACCCCGCCGCGGCGGTGACCGGAGCCGTGGTCGGCGCCGGCATGGTCCTGCTGATCTGGCTGTCCCTGCGCGGCTGCGAAGCCGTGAGGGACACCTCCTCGTGCACCGGCGGGCCGGGCTTCCTGCTGCTGGTGGCGACGTTCGTGGTGTGCGTGCTGCTCGGCAGCGCGCTGCTCAAGGTCTTCTCGATCCCCGACCCGGGCAGCAGCAGCTTCCTGGCGGTGGGTCTGGTCGCCGTGGTGGCACTGCTGTTCCTCATCGACGTGCTCGACCACTGGTCGATGCTCATCGTGATCCCCGTCGTCGGCGTCGGCGGGTTCCTGGCGTCGGTCTGGATCACCAAGACCTTCGTCGACGACACCGACACGGGCTAGCCCTCCGCCAGCACCGGGGCCGCGCTCGGCCAGTTCAGCGCAACGCCAGCTCGGCGATCTGGACGGTGTTGAGAGCCGCGCCCTTGCGCAGGTTGTCGTTGGACACGAAGAGCGCGAGGCCGCGGTCGCCGTCGACGCCGGGATCCTGGCGGAGGCGTCCGACGTACGACGGGTCCTTGCCCGCTGCCTGCAGCGGGTTCGGGATCTCGGCGAGCTCGACGCCCGGCGCGGTGGCCAGCAGCTCCCGGGCGCGGTCGACCGGCAGCGGGCGCTCGAACTCGGCGTTGATGGCCAGGGAGTGGCCCGTGAAGACCGGCACCCGCACGCAGATCCCGGAGACCCGCAGGTCGGGGATGCCGAGGATCTTGCGCGACTCGTTGCGGAGCTTCTGCTCCTCGTCGGTCTCGTTCAGCCCGTCGTCGACGAGGTTGCCGGCGAACGGCAGCACGTTGTAGGCGATCGTCCGCTGGTAGACACCGGGGTCGGGGAAGGCGACCGCCTCGCCGTCGTAGGCGAGCTCGCGGGCCTTGTCGCCGGCGGCGGCGATGCCGGTCGCGAGCTCCTCGACACCCGCGACGCCCGAGCCGGAGACGGCCTGGTAGGTCGAGGCGATCAGCCGCACCAGTCCCGCCTCGTCGTGCAGCGGCTTGAGCACCGGCATCGCGGCCATGGTCGTGCAGTTCGGGTTGGCGATGATGCCGCGGCCGGCAGCGATCACCGGCTGTGCGGCGTCAGGGTTGACCTCGGAGACGACGAGCGGGATCGCCGGGTCCTTGCGGAACGCCGAGGAGTTGTCGACCACGATCACGCCGGCGTCGACGTACGTCGGCGCCAGGGCGCGCGAGGTGGTCGCGCCGGCCGAGAAGAGCGCGATGTCGAGCCCGGCCGGGTCCGCGGTGGCGGCGTCCTCGACGACGACCTCTCGGTCGCCGAACGGGAGGACGGTGCCTGCGGAGCGGGCCGATGCGAAGAACCGCACCTCGTCGGCGGGGAACGCACGCTCGAGGAGGATCTGGCGCATGGCGACGCCGACCTGGCCGGTGGCGCCGATGATTCCGATCTTCATGAAGTAGATCCTTCCGGGCGCTTCGCGGCGCCGCGACTGGGTTTAGCGGCCGGTGCCGCCGTAGACGACGGCCTCGACCTCGTCGGCGTCGAGGTCGAAGGCGGTGTGTGCTCCCTGCACCGCCCGGTCTACGTCGTCCTGGTCGACGATCACCGAGATCCGGATCTCCGAGGTGGAGATCATGCCGATGTTGACCCCTGCTTCGGCGAGCGCCGTGAAGAACTTCGCCGAGATGCCCGGGTGGGAGCGCATGCCGGCGCCGATGAGCGAGACCTTGCCGATCTTGTCGTCGTAGAGGAGGTTCTCGAAGCCGATCTGGTCCCTGAGGCCGGCGAGGGTGGTCATCGCCGTCTGGCCGTCGGTGTGGGGCAGGGTGAACGAGATGTCGGTGAGGTTGGTGGCAGCCGCCGACACGTTCTGGACGATCATGTCGAGGTTGATCTGCGCGTCGGCGAGCGCGTTGAAGATCGCTGCCGCCTCGCCGACCTTGTCGGGGACGCCGACGACCGTGATCTTGGCCTCGCTGCGGTCGTGGGCGACGCCGGCGATGATCGGTGCTTCCATGCTGCCCTCCGGGCCCTCGTCGAACTCTGGGTCGTTGATGCTGCCGGTGACGGTCGTGCCCTCGAGAGTGCTGAACGACGACCGGACGTGGATCGGGATGTTGTGGCGCCGCGCGTACTCGACCGAGCGCAGGTGGAGCACCTTGGCGCCCGAGGCGGCGAGCTCGAGCATCTCCTCGTAGGTCACCCTGTCGAGCTTGCGCGCGGTCGGGACGATCCGCGGGTCGGCGGTGAAGACGCCGTCGACGTCGGTGTAGATCTCGCAGACGTCGGCCTCGAGCGCGGCCGCCAGCGCGACCGCCGTCGTGTCCGTGCCACCACGACCGAGGGTGGTGATCTCCTTGGTCTGTTGGCTCACCCCTTGGAAACCGGCCACGATCACGATGTGGCCCTCCTCGATCGCGCTGCGGATCCGGCCGGGAGTGACGTCGAGGATCTTCGCCTTGCCGTGGACGTCGTCGGTGATCACGCCGGCCTGCGAGCCCGTGAAGGACCGCGCGGTGAAGCCGAGGTCGGAGATCGCCATCGCGACCAGCGCCATGGAGATCCGCTCGCCGGCCGTCAGCAGCATGTCGAGCTCCCGTGCCGGCGGCAGCGGGCTCACCTGGGCGGCGAGGTCCAACAGCTCGTCGGTGCTGTCACCCATGGCGGAGACGGCGACGACGACGTCGTTGCCCGCCTTCTTGGCGTCGGTGATGCGACGGGCCACCCTCTTGATGGCGTCGGCGTCGGACAGCGACGAGCCGCCGTACTTCTGCACGACAATGCCCACTGGGATGCGCTCCTGGGTCGACGGGGGAAGATGCCCGCCGATTCTACCGACCAGCCGTTCTATACCCCGCCGGCGTCCAGGGCGGCCTCGGCGGCCTCGATGACGTCGAGCTCGGACTCGTTGTCGACGTCGAGCCGGTCGTGGGCGACGACCGACAGCAGAGCCTTCATCGCGGCGCCGGCGAGCGCACCCCACGACGACACGTAGGAGAACTGCCACCACCAGAGCGCTTCCTCGACGTCGCCCGCGCGGTGGTGGCGCAGGCCGAGCTCGAGGTCGCTGGCGATGCTGGCGAGGTCGTCGGACAGCTGGCTCTCGACCACCTCTGGCTGGTAGGGGTCGAAGACGTAGCTCATCGTGTCGACGTTGCCGAGCAGCTCGGCGAGCCGCATCCGGAGGTCGTCGAGGTCGGCGTCCGGGCCGACGTCGGGCTGGTACTCGTCACGGGGCGCGAAGTCGCGCTGCACCCCGAGCCGGGCGCCGGTCAGCGCGATCTCGCTGATCTGGAGCAGCAGCAGCGACACCGCCTGGCCCGGTGTCGCCTGGGCCGCGATCACGCGGACGGAGTCGAGGAAGGCGCGCACCGAAGCGGCGATCTCGTCGGCGAACCGAACGGTCTCGCTCTCGACCGCGAGCAGGGCCGCGAGGGCCGCCTGGCCTGGGAGCTGATCGGTCACGTGGCCGCCTGCCTTCCTGCAAATGCTCGTCCGAGGGTGACTTCGTCGGCGTACTCGAGGTCGCCGCCTACAGGGAGTCCACTCGCCAACCGCGTCACGCGCAACCCCAACGGGCTCAGCATCCGGGTGAGGTACGTCGCGGTGGCCTCCCCCTCGAGGTTCGGATCGGTCGCCAGGATCACCTCGGTGACCGCCCCGTCGCCGAGCCGGGTGAGCAGCTCCTTGATGTGCAGCTGCTCCGGGCCGATGCCGTCGATCGGCGAGATCGCGCCGCCGAGCACGTGATAGCGGCCGCGGAACTCCCGGGTGCGCTCGATCGCGACGACGTCCTTGTACTCCTCGACGACACAGATGACGCTGACGTCGCGTCGGGGATCACGGCAGATCCGGCACAGGTCGTCCTCGGACACGTTGAAGCAGGTGGCGCAGAACTTGACCTTCGCCTTGACCTCGACCAGGACGTCGGCGAGCCGCTTGACGTCGACCGGGTCGGCCTGGAGCAGGTGGAACGCGATCCGCTGGGCGCCCTTCGGCCCGACCCCCGGCAGCCTGCCGAGCTCGTCGATGAGGTCCTGGACCACGCCTTCGTACATGGCCTGGCCTAGGAATCAGAACCGGAGAACCCGAGCGGGCCGGGGCCGGCGCCCGGACCGTCGCCCGGCAGCCCGGGCAGCCCGCCGGCGAGCGGGCCGAGGGTCTGGTTGGCGAGCTCGTCGGCCTTGGCCTTGGCGTCGCGGTAGGCGGCGACGATGAAGTCGCCGATCTCCTCGAGGTTCTGCTCGAGCTCCTCGGGGTCGTCGACGACGGTGGGGCTGATCGTGACTCCGGTCAGCTCGCCGGTGCCGCTGACACTGACCTTGACCGCACCTCCGGCGACCGATCCCTCGACCGTCGCGTCGGCGAGCCGGGCCTGGGCAGCCTGGAGGTCGTCCTGCATCTGCTGCGCCTGCTGGAGAAGGGCGCCGAGGTCCAGGCCGCCATCACCGCCACCGAGCGCGTCGAACGGGTTCTGGGTCATCGTGTTGCCCTCCCTGAGGTCACTGAGGTCGCTGTCGTCACTGGTGCGGGGTCTCCTCGATCACCTGCGCGCCGAGCTCGCGGACGAGCAGGTCGGCGCCGGACTCGGCATCGACATCGGCGTCGTCGCGGTCGACCGCGGAGTCGGGGTCGTGGAGGTCGGCGGGCTCGGCCTGGATGTCGGCCATCCGCGGCCGACGCGGCGGGGGCGGCGCCGGCTCGGCCGGCGGGTCGGGCTCCGGTACCGGGGCCGGTGCAGCCGTCGGGGCCGGGCTCGCCGCCGACGCGCCCTGGTGGACGATCGCGTCGATCCGGGGCTGGAGCCCGATCGCCTTCGTCATCGCCTCGAGGAGGACAGGCTCGTGGCCACCCCCCAGGAACTGGTCGCGAAGGCCGCTGCTCGGGAATCCCAGCGTCAGGACCGTGCCGTCGAAGTCGACGACCTGTGCGTTCTGGCCGATCAGCGACCACGTCGCCTTGCGCAAGGAACGGCAGGCGTCGATGACCGTCGGCCACAGGCCGCGGACGTCCCCGAGCGACATGGTGCCCGGCGTGGACGGGGACGCCGGCGCTGCTGCCGGCTCCGGCGGCGCTGGGGCCGCAGCGGCCGCGGGGGCCGCGGGGGGCGCGGAGGGTTCCGGCTCCGGTTCTGTCGGGACGGGTGCCGGTGCCTCGGCGGCAGGGGCCGGTGCCTCGACGGTCGGAGCCGGGGCGGGTGCTTCGGCGGCCGGCGCCGGGGCCGCGGCCCGCTGCGGTGCGTCGGCGGGCGGGGGTGCTTCGGGCGTGGCCGGGGTCCCGACGATCGCCATCCGTCGCTCGAGCCGGTCGAGCCGCGCGAGCACGCCGTCGGTGCCGTGGTCGGCGGCGGGCAGCAGCACCCGCGCGCAGATCAGCTCGAGCAGCAGCCGGGGCGCGGTCGCGCCCCGCATCTCGGTGAGTCCGGCGGCGACCAGGTCGGCGGCCCGGGTCAGCTCAGCGCGGCCGAACCGGGCGGCCTGCGTCACCAACCGCTCCGCCTGGTCGCCGGAGACGTCGATCAGACCGGTCGCCGGGGCGTCCGGCACCGCGGACACGATCACCAGGTCACGCAGCCTCCGGAGCAGGTCCTCGGTGAACCGCCGCGGGTCCTGGCCGGTCTCGATCACCTTGTCCACGACGCCGAACACCGACGCGCCGTCGCCGGCGGCGAACGCGTCGACCACGCCGTCGAGCAGGGTGTCGGGGGTGTAGCCGAGCAGGCCGCTCGCCAGGTCGTACGTCACACCGGCAGGCCCGGCGCCGCCGAGCAGCTGGTCGAGCACGGAGAGGGTGTCGCGCGCGGACCCGGCACCGGCCCGGACCACCAGCGGCAGGGCCGTCGGCTCGATGGTGACCCCCTCGAGCTCGCACAGCTCGGAGAGGTACGACGACAGCAGCCGTGGCGGGATCAGGCGGAACGGGTAGTGGTGGGTGCGTGACCGGATGGTGGGGATCACCTTGTCCGGCTCCGTCGTGGCGAAGATGAACCGCAGGTGCGGAGGCGGCTCCTCGACCAGCTTGAGCAGGGCGTTGAAGCCCTGCGTGGTCACCATGTGCGCCTCGTCGATGATGTAGACCTTGTAGCGGCTCCGCACCGGCGCGAAGAACGCCTTCTCCCGCAGCTCGCGGGCGTCGTCGACACCACCGTGCGACGCCGCGTCGATCTCGATCACGTCGATCGACCCGGAGCCGTTGCGGGCCAGGTCACGACAGCTGTCGCACTCGCCGCAGGGATCGGCGACGGGCGCCTGCTCGCAGTTGAGGGCACGGGCCAGGATCCGGGCGCTCGTGGTCTTGCCGCACCCCCGCGGGCCGGAGAACAGGTAGGCGTGGTTGACCCGGTTGCCCGCCAACGCGGCGCGGAGCGGCTCGGTCACGTGCTCCTGGCCGATGACCTCGGCGAAGGTCTCCGGCCGGTAGCGGCGGTAGAGCGCGAGCGGGGAATCCACAGTCAGACCCTAGACGCCTGCTCCGACGCCCGTAACCGGCGCCGCCGTACGACCGCGAATCGGGGAGGTCTGCCGGTCGAACCGGGCGGGCTCGACGGGCAAAGTCGCCCGATTCGCGGAAAAACAGAGGCCCCCCATGCACCCGACAGAGCTCACTTACCCTTGCTGTCTTCCGACCCTGGGGGAGTTGGGCGAGATGCCGCCGCACGGGGGGTTGCCCCAACTCTAGATGATGGTGGCCAAGGCGATTTCATCGGCCGGTCACGGTCCCGGTAGCCTCCTCGGCGGAGGTATCGCCTAGTGGCCTATGGCGCTCGCTTGGAAAGCGGGTTGGGTTAACGCCCTCGGGGGTTCGAATCCCCCTACCTCCGCCATCGATAGAGCGACATCCCGAACCACCGCCGGGTTCGGGATGTCCTCGATTTACCCAGGCAGCAGGCACCATGGCCCCATGACGAACCTCGCGGCCGGGCCACCGGTCGGTCCGAACGCCGTGCTCGAGGCGCCGGCGTGACGCCGGCGGCCGCGACGGCCGATGCAGCACGTCCAGGTTCCGTCCCGACCCTCGTCATCGACACGGCGGCCGTCACTGCGAACGTCCGGACCATGGGCGCCGTGACCCGTGGCGAGGTGATGGCGGTGGTGAAGGCCGACGCGTTCGGCCACGGCACGGTCGCCGTCGCCCGCGCGGCACTCGCCGGCGGAGCGACCCGGTTCGGCGTCACCAGCCTCGCCGAGGCGTTCGCCCTGCGGGCGGCCGGCTTCACCGAGCGGATCCTGAGCTGGCTGAACCCGACCGACGCCGACTTCGCGGCCGCGGCGGCGCACGGGATCGAGGTCGCCGTACCCGGCATGGCCCATCTCGCGGCGGTGCGGGCGGCGCCCGGCCTGGACGTCCACCTGCAGCTGGACACCGGCATGGCCCGCGACGGGGCCAGCCCCGACGAGTGGATCGCGCTGTGCGGCGCTGCCCTCGCGGCCCAGACGGCCGGTGAGCTGTCGGTCGTCGGTGTGATGGGGCATCTCCCGTGCGCCGACCGTCCTGCCGACCCGGCGAACGCCGCCGGCCGGGCCCGGTTCGACTGGGGGCTGCAGGCTGCGCAGGAGCTCGGGCTCACCCCCGGCGACCACCACCTCGCCGCGACCGCGGCCACCGCCAGCGATCCGCTCAGTCACCACACGATGAGCCGGATCGGCGCCGGACTGGTCGGCATCGACGAGTCCCATACCGCCCCGCTCCGGCCCGCGCTCACCCTGACCGCCCCCTTGGTGCAGGTTCGTGACGTCACGGCGGGCACGTCGGTCGGCTACGGCCACAGCTGGCGGACCCCCTACGACACCCGGCTCGGCCTGCTGGCCGTGGGGTACGCCGACGGCCTGCCGCGGCTGGCCTCCAACCGGGCCGAGGTGCTGGTGGGCGGACGTCGCCGGCCCGTCGTCGGGCGGATCTCCATGGACATGACCATCGTCGACCTCGGCCCCGACGACGGGTACGAGGGCGCTCGCGAGGGCGACCTGGCGACGATCTTCGGGCCCGGCGACGCCGGCGAGCCGACCGCGGCGGAGTGGGCCGGCTGGGCGGAGACCCTCGAGCATGAGATCGTCACCGGGCTCGGCCCCCGCCTCCATCGCGTCACGGTGGGCGACCCGCCGGTCGACTCGAACCGTCCGACCCTGACGAGGATCCGATGAACCCGTTACGCGTGGCCGTGATCGGCGGCGGCACCAGCTGTGAGCACGACGTCTCGCTCGCCTCGGCGGCGGCGGCCGGCAACGCCCTGACCGCCGCCGGCCACGACGTCGTACGGCTGACGATCGACCGGGACGGGATGTGGCGCGACGGTGCGGCGCTCCCGATCGGCCTGGCCGGCGCGATCGACGTCCTGCGCGACTGCCAGGTCGCCGTACCCATGCTGCACGGTCCCGGCGGCGAGGACGGCACCCTCGCTGCGCTGTGCGACCTGGCGGACGTGCCGTACGTCGGCTCCTCCCTCGGCGCGAGCGCGGTGGCCATGGACAAGTGGGCCACCAAGCTGGTCGCGGAGGCGATCGGCGTGCCGACCGCTCCGGGCCGGCTGGTGACCCGCTCCACGGCCGACACGGAGACCTTCACGCACCCGGTGGTCGTGAAGCCGGTCGCGGCAGGATCCAGCCACGGGGTGTCCATGGTCCGCGCCGCCTCCGACCTCGCAGCCGCGCTCGACGCCGCGTTCGCGGTGGACGACCGGGTACTGGTCGAGGACGTCGTGGTCGGCCGCGAGATCGACCTCGCCGTGTTCGGCCGGGCGGACGGCACCCGGACCGTCCCGCCGGCCCTGGAGATCGTCGTGCCGGCGTCCGGGATCTTCGACCTGGACAGCAAGTACGACGGATCGGCGCAGTTCCGCATCCCGGCGCCGGTCTCCGACGCCGACCGGGCAGCGCTCGAGAGCGCAGCCGTCGCCGTGTACGACGCCCTCGGCTGCGCGGGCGTCGCCCGGGTCGACTTCTTCCTGACCGACCGCGGTCCCGTCCTCAACGAGGTCAACACGATCCCCGGCTTCACCGAGCACTCACAGGTGCCGCGGATGTTCGCCGCCGTCGGGACGTCGTACCCCGAGCTGCTCGACGCGATGGTGCGCGAGGCCGTGGCGGACCGGGTGACCGTGCCCTAGGAGTCCGCTGAACAATCCGCCCTGCTGCGCGACGCCCCGCGGGCGCTCCGCGGCGTTGCGGCCGCTCGGAGATGGGCCGACAGCGCCGTCGCGACCGCGCCTTGCGGAGCATCCCGCGGATGCGCCGCTCGCGACGGCCGGATTGTTCAGCGCACTCCTAGGAGCATCGTTTTCCGTTCGTTAGCGCCGGACTTCGGTATCTGTCACAGATGGTCACGGATCGGCAGTTACCATCACTGTGCTCGTGGGGGCGCTCCCGCCGCCCACGACCCGGATATGGGGGAAGTGAATCCATGCGTCGAGCCGTCGCCCTCGTGGCAGCCCTGCTGTCGGTGACCCTGGTACCGCTGTCAGCGAGTGGCTACGAGCCCGACGGCGGCGCGACCTTCAACGAGCCGGACCCGTGGGGCTCGACCACGGACAACACGCGGATCGTGCGGACCGTCGAGCAGGCGTTCAGGAACGTCCGGCCAACCCGGCGGGACCCGCACCCGGTGATCTTGGTGACCGGCTATCTCTTCGACCGCAAGATCAGCGCCGCCGCCCTGATCGACGCCTGCCGCCGCGGCGTCTCGGTGCGCGTGATCATCGACCGGGACGTGGCCTCTGCGCCTTCCCGCAAGCTGATCACGACGCTGAACGCCGACAACGTCCGCGACCGGGACCGCAACGGCATCGCCGACAACGACCCCCGGGCCGGGCGCTGCAACCGGGCACTCCCGGCCGACCAGGGCGGTCTCCGCCAGCGCGGCGACCGCGAGGCGATCCCGACCATGACCGCCCGGCAGGCCAACCGGAGCATCAGGGAGCCCACCGGCCGGGAGGTCACCTGGGGCAAGGACGGGAGCTACGTCCTCAAGTGCTCCGGAGCCTGCCGAGGCGGCGCCGAGGCGAACATGCACTCCAAGATCTACGCGATGTCGCACAGCGGCACGGCCAACAACGTCGTCATGATGTCGTCGTCCAACCTCAACTCCGGCGGCACGAACGCCGGCTGGAACGACCTGGTCGTGATCAAGAACCGGCCCAAGACCTTCCAGTTCATCAACCGCATCCACAAGCTGATGACCGCCCAGAAGCGCGCCGGGCGCAGGCTCGTCGAGCTCAAGGACGGCCCGTACACGACGCGCATCTTCCCGATGATCGGCGTCGGGAAGGAACGCGACCCGCTGATGGTCGACCTGCGGAAGGTGAAGTGCTCGAGCGCCTTCGGTCCGACGCAGATCTACATCCAGCAGTTCTGGTGGAACGGTCGCCGCGGCAACTACATCTGGGACAAGATCCACAGCCTGGCACGCAACGGCTGCAAGGTGCACGTCATCTTCGGTGCCGTCGACAGCGGCCTGCTGAGGCGGATGAAGGCTGCGCGTTCGAACAACTTCGAGATCTGGGACAGCCGGTGGGACAGCGCGGACGTCGACGGCTGCGTCAACACCCGCACCCACATGAAGAACGTCGCCATCCGGGGCACCTACGGCACGAACCGCAGGTACGCCGGCGTGTGGACCGGGACGGCCAACTGGGCGACCGGTTCACTGACCAAGGGTGACGAGAACACCGTGAACATCCGGAGCGCCAGCCTCTACAACAGGTACGTCCAGCGCTGGCGGGTCGTCAGGTCGCACAGCAGCCTCACCTGGACCCACGACCAGCCGGACCCGCCGATCGACTGCACCGACGACTGAGCCTGCCCCGAGCCAGCCGGCAACGACGTCACCCGTCACCGCCAGCACGGCCAGGAGCACGCCGACGACCACGGTCCGCAGCACACCGGGCTGGTCGTCGTCAGCCGAGCCTCGGAGGAACGTCGCGACCAGGCGACGCCGGTGGAACGCGGCAGCCTCGAGCAGCTCCTTGTTGGTGGCCACGTCACATCTCCGGGATCCGGGCCAGGCCGTCGGTGGCGACCAGCAACAGCGGCGCCAGCGCGACCAGGACGAGCACCTCGAGGACGTCGAGGAGCCGGGCGCGCAGCACGCTCGGGACCGCCGGCAGCCTGGTCAGCGCGCAGTTGAGAGCGCCGAGCAGGAGGACGCCGGCGGCGACCGCCGACCTGTCTTCGGGGTGACGCGCCAGCAAGGCGACCACGGCCGCGAACAGCCCGGCCAGGCCCCCGCCTACGTCGACCGCCACCTGCGCCGCCGCGCGGTGCCGGCGGGCGCGGAGCAGCAGCACGACGCAGCAGTCGACGGCGAGCACCGCGCCGGCGCTGCCGTCGACGACGACCGGCACGGCCAGCGTGGCGACGACCCCGACCGCCGCGGAGCCGATGAGGAGGACCCGGGCCGACCGCGCGACCATCGCCTGCAACCGGTCGGGGTCGACCGGCACTGAGTCCGCCCGAGCGACGCCGAGCGCGACCGCCGCTGCCGGGAGCGCATGGCCGGCGAGCACCACCAGGGCGAGCACGACGGCCGCGACCACCCCCGGATCCAACCGCGGACCGGGAAGGGACCCGTCCGCCGTCGTCCGGGGCACCAGCTCCCACCCGAGCGCGATCAGACCCACGACGACGGCGAGCAGGCCGGCCACCAGCGTCGTCCGACGGGTCTCGGCCGGTCGCCACGCTCGCTGCCGCTCCACTGCGGCAGCGGTCGCGTCGGCGAGGTCGTCGTGGACGGCGGGCGCCGGAGCGTCGGCCCCCACGGCCACGGCGAGCAGGGCGCCGTCTTCGACGCCCTGCTCGCGCAGCCCCCGGTCGGGTCGGAGCCTCCGACCGTGGGCGTGGACCCGGTAGCCCGCGTAGACCGCGGCCGGGTCGAGCAGCCCGACCGCCCGGGCGAGGTCGGGCAGCAGCTCGGCGACGGCGACCCCGCCCGGCACAGCGAGGTCGCTCCGCCGTCCCCCGGCGACGGCGGTGACCCGCAGCAGTCCGTCGGCGACCGGCATCTGCCTCTACCTCTGCCCCTACTTCTGCCTCTGCCCCCGCCTCTGCCTCCGCCTCAGAACTCGAAGCGCGCGGCGCCGCGGCGGTCGACCGCTTGGTACTCCGCGTTGGACTGGTAGACGGTGCGGTGGCTCTCGTCCAGCAGGTCGCGCATCTCCTGGATGGCGCGGTCCCACGTCGCCTTGGCGTGGACGTAGGCCAGCTGGGCGTGGCCCGCCCACTCGCTGCGCAGCGGCTCGAGCTCGGACTCGAGCCGGTTCATCCGCTCGTCGATGTCCTTGACCGTCTGGAACATGTCGGAAGCGGCCTGGTCGAGCGCGCCGTGCTGGACGCGCAGGCCGTCGAGGTTGGTGCCCATCTCGTCTCTCCTTCGGGGGTCAGCCGAGCCGGCTGCGGAGCTGGGCGTAGCTCCCGCCGATCTCGTCGTCGGTGGCGGTGTTGTCCTGCTCGGTCGAGGTCAGCGACGCGGCGAAGTCGTCGAGGGCGTTGACGATCGTCCGCTGCTTCTCCGTCCACGCCTGGTGGAGGAGGAAGAAGGCCTGCGCGCCGCGGCCACCCCACCGGCCCTGCACCCCGGCGATCTGGCCGTCGAGACGGGCGCTGTAGGAGGTGAAGTCGGTCCGGGCATCGGTCACGAGACCGGCCGCGTGGCTCAGGGTGCCGTCTCCCTGGCCGAACTCATCGGGCTGCGCCATGGTGGTGCTCCTCTTTCGAATCGGGTCGGCGGGCGGCACCGGGCGGTGCCGACGAACCCGCATGTGCCCTCGCCGCGGACGGCGGGAAACCGGGGGTCGGCGTTGTCCACAGGCAGCGGCGGCGGTGGTTCCGTATGCCGCCCGTGCCGGGTTGACTCCCCGGCATGACGGTGCCTCCCGACCTGCCCTCGGGCCGGATCCCGCTCGAGGAGCCGCCGCGGCTGCCAGCTGCCGAGGGCGCCGGCGGTGTGGCGATGACCGCGATCCCCATGCTCGGGAGCCTCGGCTCGGTGATGCTGGTCGCGTCGCTCGGGGGCGGCAGCTCGGAGGTCCGGGTGGTCGCGGCCGGACTGTTCCTCCTCACGACGGTCGCCTACCTCGGCATCCAGCTCGACCGGCAACGGGGACAGCGCCGGCGCCGGCTGACCAGCGCCCGGCGCAGCTACCTGCGTCACCTGGCCGGCGTGCGGGTCGCCGTCCGCGACGCCGCCGATGGCCAGCGCCGGGCCCTGCTCTGGCTGCACCCGGATCCGGCTGCGCTGCCCGCGGTCGCGACGGAGGGCGACCGGGTGTGGGAGCGGCGGCCGGACGATCCGGCCTTCCTGCAGGTGAGGTACGGCGTCGCTCCCCAGCCGCTCTCCGCCGAGCTCGCGGCACCGGCCGACCTGTCCGCGGACGACGCCGATCCGGCAGCAGTGTCGGCCGTGCGCCGACTCCTCGAGGCCCACCGGACGATTCCCGACCTCCCGGTCACCGTCGACCTCCGCCGGCACCACCGGATCGCGGTCGTGGGACCGCACGAGGCTGCCCGCGGCCTGGCCCGCGCCCTGGTCTGCTCCGCCGCCACCCTCCACGTACCCGACCACCTCGCCCTGGCCGTGCTCGCGGCCGACGACGCGCTCGACGCGTGGGAGTGGGTCAAGTGGCTCCCGCACGCGCAGAGCGCGGCACGATCCGACGCGGTCGGTCCGGTCCGGTTGGTCAGCTCCTCTCCTGCGGCCCTGACCGAGGTCCTCTCCGACCTCCCCGGCACCGCCCACCTGCTGCTCCTGGTCGACGGCGCCGAGCCGGGCAGTCCGGTGCGCGGGCAGCGCGGCGCCACCGTCATCGAGGTCGGCGCCGCGGACGACCCGCCGGCGGCGGGCACCCTGCGGATCGACGTCCCGGGCGCGGGCGAGGTCCGAGCCGACCAGTGCGACGCGGCGACGGCGGAAGCGGTGGCGCGCCGCCTGCTGCCCCGACAGGTCCCCGCCGACGCGGGAGACGCTGCACCGGCAGCGCCCGCCGGGCTCCCCGAGCTGCTGGGGATCGACGGCATCGACGCGTTCGACCCGGCGACCGGCTGGCGTCCGCGACCCGCCCGCGACCGGATGCGGGTGCCGGTCGGTGTCGGCCCCGACCCTTCGACAGGCTCAGGGACCAAGGTGTACCTCGACCTCAAGGAATCGGCACAGCAGGGCATGGGCCCGCACGGGCTGGTCGTCGGCGCGACGGGGAGCGGCAAGTCGGAGTTCCTCCGCACGCTCGTGCTCGGGCTGGCGATGACCCACCCGCCCGAGCAGCTCAACCTGGTGCTCGTCGACTTCAAGGGCGGCGCGACGTTCGCCGGCATGGCGGACCTGCCGCACGTCTCGGCCGTGATCACCAACCTGGCGGGCGAGCTCGCCCTCGTCGACCGGATGCACGACGCCCTCGCGGGCGAGATGGTGCGCCGTCAGGAGGTCCTGCGCAGCGCGGGCAATCTTGCGTCGATGCGCGACCACGCGCGCGCCCGGGAACAGGGGGCGGACCTGCCGCCGCTGCCCTCGCTGCTCGTCGTGGTCGACGAGTTCTCCGAGCTGCTGGCGGCGAAACCGGAGCTCACCGAGCTGTTCGTCGCGATCGGGCGCGTCGGCCGCTCGCTCGGGCTGCACCTGCTGCTCGCCTCCCAGCGGCTCGAGGAGGGCCGGCTGCGTGGGCTCGAGTCGCACCTCTCCTACCGCGTCGGCCTGCGCACCTTCAGCGCGCAGGAGTCCCGCACCGTCCTCGGCGTGCCCGACGCCTACGAGCTGCCGTCCGTCCCCGGTCTCGGCTACCTCAAGCAGGGCCCGGCGACGCTGACCCGGTTCCAGGCGGCGTACGTCTCCGGACCACCTGTCGGCCGCGCCGTACGACGGCGCCCCGACCGCCGTGGACCGCTGGTGCTGCCGTTCGTGGCCCGCGAGGTGCGCGCGGCCTCACCTGCGCCGACGACCCACGTCGCGGATCGGCAGGACGGGCCGTCGATCCTCGACCTCGCGGTGGCCCGGATGCGTGGTCTCGGCCCCGCCGCGCACCGGGTCTGGCTGCCGCCGCTCGCCGAGCCTCCACGGCTCGAGCAGCTCGCCCCGGCGGCGGCCGGCCCGCTCCGGATCGCGGTCGGGATCGTGGACCGCCCGCGGGAGCAGCGCCGCGACCCACTGGTGCTCGACCTGACCGGGGCCGGTGGCCACGTGGCGGTGGTCGGCGGTCCCCGGAGCGGCAAGAGCACGCTGCTGCGCACCATCCTGGCAGCGGCGGCGCTCTCGGGCAGCCCGAGGCAGACGCAGTGGTACGTGCTCGACCTGGGCGGCGGCGGCTTCGGCTCCCTGGCCGGTCTCCCGCACGTGTCCGGCATTGCCGGGCGCAAAGACCGCGACGTCGTACGCCGGATCGTGGCCGAGGTCCAGGCCATCGCCGACGACCGCGACGCGGGCGACGTCGACGACGGACGCGGCGACGTCTTCCTCTGCGTCGACGGCTGGGGCACGTTGCGCGCCGAGTTCGACGACCTCGAGCCCACGCTCCAACAGCTGGCGCAGCGCGGGCTCGGCCTGGGCATCCACCTGGTGGCGGCCAGCGCCCGGTGGTCGGACTTCAGGGCCGCGCTCCGTGACCAGCTCGGCACCCGGCTCGAGCTGCGGCTCGGAGATCCGGTCGACTCGGAGGTGGACCGTCGGGTCGCGGCGGCGGTGCCGACCGACCGTCCCGGCCGCGGACTGGTGCCGGGTCCGCTGCACTTCCTGGCCGCGCTCCCACCCGAGGACGAGCGGCTGGTCGCGGCGGCGCGGGCCGCATGGCCCGGCCAGGAGGCGGCGCCGCTGCGGTTGCTGCCCAGCACGGTCGGCCTCGACGTCGTCCGACGCCAGGCCGGCGCCGACGTACCCGGGTTGCTGCTCGGCATCGACGAGGCACGGCTGGCGCCGGTCGCGCTCGATCCCGGGGTCGAACCGCACCTGCTGGTGTTCGGCGACGGCCGGTCCGGCAAGAGCGGGCTGCTGCGGACCTACCTGCACGAGGTGGTCCGCACCCGCACGCCCGCGCAGGCCCAGGTGGTCCTCGTCGACTACCGCCGCTCCCTGCTCGGCGAGGTGCCCGACCGGCAGCTGCTGCACTACCTGACCTCCGCCGACCAGGCCCGGCCCGCGCTGGAGGAGCTGGCGTCCTACCTCCGCACGCGGCTCCCCGGACCCGACGTCACGCCCGACCAGCTGCGCGGGCGGTCGTGGTGGAGCGGGGCGGAGGTGTTCGTCGTCGTCGACGACTACGACCTGGTCGCGACGCCGCAGGGCTCCCCCGTCGCCGCGCTCCAGCCGCTGCTCGCCCAGGCCGCCGACGTCGGCCTGCACCTGGTCGTGGCCCGTCGCAGTGGCGGAGCCGCCCGCGCGCTCTACGAACCGGTGATCCAGTCGCTGCGCGACCTGGCCGTGCCCGGCGTGCTGCTCAGCGGCAGCCGGGAGGAGGGCCCGCTCGTCGGGACGGTGCGGCCGACGCCGGCCGCGCCGGGTCGGGCGCGGCTGGTCACTCGTGACCGGGGGACGGTGGTGCTCCAGGTCGCGTGGGTGCCACGATGAGGACGCCCAGCGCGGTCGTCGCCGGCACCGCGAGCACCAGCCCGATCGACGTGACCAGGGTGCGCACGATCTCCTCCGCGAGCTGCTCGGTCGAGCGGAGCTCGAGGAGCGAACGGTCGTAGATGCTGAGCAGCATCAGCACCAGCAGCGCCGTCCCGACGTAGGCGAAGACGATCGTGTAGATCGTGGACGCGATGTGGTCGCGCCCGATCCGCATCGCGCCGGCGTAGATCTCCCATCGCGAGGCCTGGGGTGACGCCGCGCGCAGCTCCCAGACCGCCGACGCCTGCGTGATCGTGACGTCGTTGAGCACGCCGAGCCCCGCGATCACCAGGGCGCAGCCCAGCAGGGACGGGAAGTCGAGGCCGTCGCCGTAGGCCCGCAGCACGCCGCCGGCGTCGTCGGAGATGCCGGTCAGCCGCGCGTCGGCGACGGCGACCACGGACAGCAACCCGGTGATCGCGATGCCGACCAGGGTCCCGGCGAGCGCTGTGCTCGTCCGCATGGACAGTCCGTGCGTCATGTAGAGGACCACGAACATGATGGCCGACGCACCGGTGAGCGCCACGCCGACGCCCGAGGCGCCGTCCAGCAGCGCGGGCAGCAGGAACCACCACACCACTGCCGCACCGAAGGCGAGGCCGATCAGGGCGAAGAGACCGCGCCAGCGCGCGATCGCGAGCACGACGACGAGGAAGAGGAGCAGCAGCCAGACCAGCGTGCCGTCCCGGTCCGTGGCGAAGTAGGAGTACGTCGACTCCGCCCCGTCAGCGGCCGGAGTCTTCAGAAGCTCGACCGAGTCACCGCGGGCGAGGCCGGCGTTGATGACCTCCGGCGGCACCTGGACGTCGACGTCGCGGCCGTCGACCTCGACCGTCACCAGCCCGCAGCCCTCCGGGGGCGCCTCGTCGAACGGGCACGGCTCACCGACGTCGCGCACCTCGCCGACCGGGAAGGTCACGCCGTCGGCGGCGTACTGCGCGGACTCGACCTCCGAGGCGTCGCCGGACGGCCACCAGACGACCAGCCCGACGACGGTGGCCACCGCCGCCATCCCCAGGGCGACCAGCAGCGCGGTCCGTCCCGGACCACCCACCTCGACCGCCTCGTCGACGCCCGCAGGGGCTCGATGTGCGTGTCCGTGGCCCACGCGTCACCACTGCCTCTCTGGCTGTAGAGTTGAGAATCGTTCTCATCCTATCCAGAGAGGTCCGCCACATGCAGACTCCGGTCGTGTTGGTCACGGGTGTCGATCCCGACGCGATGGCGACGACGATGGTTGGTCTGCAGTTCGGCCTGCCCGGAGCGGTCGCCGTCCGCCATCACATCGACGTCGAACGGCAGGTCCTCACCCGGACCGTCAGCGACCTCACAGGGGTGCTGGAGCAGCACGAGATCACCCTCGAGCACGCCTGCGTCAGCTGCGCAATCCGGGAGGACGTCCTGCCCACTCTCGAGCGGCTGGCGCGAGACGGCCGCTGGCAGAGCATCGTCGCCCACCTGCCGGTGGGCGGCGAGGCTGGTCAGGTCTGCTGGGTGCTCGCCCGGGAGAACGGGTTGGCCCGGCTGTTGCGGGTGACCGCCGTGGTCGCGGCCGTGAGCGGCCAGGATCCGGTGCAAGCCCTGTTGGGTGCCGACCTGCTGGCCGAGCGGGGCGTGCACAGCTCCCACGACGACCGGCGCGGCGTGGGCGAGGTGCTCGGCGCGCTGGTCGAGCATGCCGACGTGATCGCCTTCGACGGCGCCACGGATCCGGTCGCGCGCGGCCTGGTGCGCACGCTCGCCCGGCCCGACGCGACGATCGTGACCGGCGCCAGCGATCTCGACGACGCGACACTCACCGGTCGGCTCCACCACCACTCCCGCACCGAGGCGTGGACCGCTCCGACGCGTGCCCACGACCTGCCGCTGACCGGGGCGGAGGGGATCTGGCAGCTCGACCTCCGGTCCTCCTTTCCGTTCCACCCCGGCCGCCTCCTTGACTCGCTGGAGCAGCTCGGCACGGGACACCATCGCTCCCGCGGCTGCTTCTGGCTCCCCACCCGCCCCGGTCGGGTCATCGCCTGGGACGGCGCCGGCGGCCAGCTGAGCATCGGCCACCACGGACCGTGGGGCGACCAGGAGCCGTTCACGCGAATCGTGATGACGGGCGTGGGCGTGGCGCCCGAGCACGCCCGCGCTGCGTTCGCCGCCATGCTCGTGCAGCCCGGCGAGACCTGGCACAGAGGATCGGACATGGGCGAGGACGGCTTCGAGCCGTGGCTCGGGCCGATCCGCGACGCCGCGTAGATCGTCGTACTGCCGCCGAAACTAGAACGCGTTACAGTTTCGCCGTGACCACGGTGCCCGCTCCTCTGCAGTCCTCCTACGACATCGTGGTGGTCGGATCCGGCGGCGGCGCCATGACCGCGGCCGCGCTCGCCGCGAAGGCCGGCCTGTCGACGGTCGTGCTCGAGCGCACCCCCTTGATCGGCGGTACGTCGGCGTACTCCGGCGGCGCCTGTTGGCTGCCGGGCAGCGACGTCCAGCAGCGGGCCGGCCTCCCCGACTCCACCGACGGCGCCCGCGCCTACCTCGCAGCCGTCCTGGACCAGCCGGACCCCGCGCGGGTCGAGGCGTTCCTGCAGCAGGCACCCGCGCTGGTGGCGGTGCTCGAGGCCGACGAGCTGATGGACTTCGAGTGGATCCCGTTCTCCGAGTACTACGACGCGCCCGGCCGGGTGCCGATGGGCCGCTCGATCCAGCCGGTCTCGATCGCCCGGGCCGGCCTCGACCCGGCGGTGACGGCGCTGTTGCGGCCGCCGGTCGAGCGGGACCGGGCCGGCGCGGCCGGCCGGTCGACCCTGTCGGGCGGCCAGGCGCTGATCGGGCGGCTGGCCGCGATCGTGGTCCGTGACGGCGGCACCCTCGCGACCGAGCACCACGTCGTCGACGTACGGCGTGACGGCGCCGGCCGGGTGACCGCGGTGGTCGTGGACACGCCCACGGGACCGGTCGACGTGGGCGCCCACCGAGGCGTGATCGTCGCCGCCGGTGGCTACGAGGGGAGCCCCGAGCTGCGCGAGCTGCACGGCACTCCCGGCAGCGCCGCGTGGACGATGGCCCCGCGGGGCACCAACACCGGTGACCTGATCGAGGCCTGCGCGAAGGCCGGTGCGGCGACCGACTACTCGGGGGAGGGCTGGTTCTGCCCGGGCCTGGCCCAGCCCGACGGCAGCGGCACCTTCACCCTCGGCTTCCGCGGCGGGCTGATGGTCGACCAGACCGGCCGTCGCTACGCCAACGAGTGCCTGCCCTACGACCGGTTCGGCCGGATCATGGCGGCCGCGCCGGAGCGGATCCCTTCCTGGTTCGTCTTCGACAACCGGGAGGGCGGCCGGCTCCCGGCGATCGCGATGCCGGAAGGTGACCCGGCCGAGCACCTGGCGGCCGGCACCTGGGTCACCGCGGAGTCGATCGAGGACCTGGCGGAGGCCATCGGTGTCGAGCCAGCCGTGCTGACGGAGACCGTCGGCCGTTTCAACGGCTTCGCCGCTGCCGGCGTCGACGACGACTTCGGCCGGGGCGAGGACGAGTACGACACCTTCTTCGCGGGCGGCACCGGCCCCAACAAGGCGCTGACGCCGACCGACCAGCCGCCCTACTACGCCGCGCGGTTCGTGCTGTCCGACCTCGGCACCAAGGGCGGCCTGGTCACCGACTCTGCCGGTCGCGTGCTCGACGCCGCGACCGAGGCCGCGATCCCGGGCCTGTACGCCACCAGCAACTCGGTCACGTCGGTCTTCGGGTCGCGCTACCCGGGTCCGGGCGCGCCGCTCGGTGCGGCGATGGTCTTCGGCTCGCTCGCCGTCCGCGACCTGCTGGGCGAGACCTGAGCCGTCTCCGCGGCACCGAGGCGCTCCAGCACGATCGCGCAGACCTTGCCGAGGTCGCGCACCTGCTCGCGGCTCAGCCCGTCGAAGAAGATGTCCTTGACCAGCGCGGCATGGTCCGGCGCGGCAGCCCGGATCGCCGCCAGCCCGTCGTCGGTCAGCTCGACGAAGGAGCCACGCCGGTCGTCGTGGCACTCGCGCCGCGCCACCAGGCCGCGAGCCGCCATCCGGGTCAGGTGCTTGGAGAGCCGGCTCTTCTCCCACTGCAGCTTCACGCCGAGGTCGCGCATCCGCACGCTGCCGTCGGGCACGTCGGTCAGCGCCACCAGCACGTCGTAGTCCTGGAGCGACAACCCGCTGTTGGCCTGGAGCTCGCGGCTGATCCGCGCGAAGAGCTGGGCGTTGACCTCGAGCCAGGCTCGCCAGACCTCCTGCTGCTCGTCGTCGAGCCACCGCGGCGCTGTCATGCCTCCATGCTAGCCGAGTTGGTTGACGTATCCACCTTTGCTGTGACGGCCGTCGCCACCTTGTCCGGTGAATCCGCGCGCCGTTCGCGTGACCGCGGATCCGTGGTCACAACCGGTTCACCGCGCCCCGACAACGTCGTAGTACGTGATCTCCAGCGAGACGCACCGCAGCCTGCTCGTCGCAGTCCTCGTCCCACTGGTCGTCGGCGCGGCGTTCCACGCCACCTCCCCGGATCGATCGGACCCGGACCTACCTGCCCGGTCTGCTGCCGAGCAAGCCGCATCGGAAGCATTCAGCCCGCCCCGCCGCGCGATCCTGGCCAACGACCCGCGGAGCCGGCCACATGCGATCGCCCGCGCGCTCGCCAGGTACGTCGACGCCGTCCCAACAGGCGAGTTCATCAAGGTCGAGACGTACTTCCTCGGGTCGCGGATCACCTATCCCGCACTGGTGCGTGCGTTCCGGCGTGGCGTCCACGTGCAGGTGATCCTCAACGGCTCGAGCCGGTACCGCTTCCCGCAGGGGCTGCGGCTGGCGACCGTGCTGAATGCGGATCGGACGGACCGGTCATGGGTCGTGTTCACCGACCTGTCGGCGCGCGGCCCCGAGGGCGTGCTGTCGATCAACCACAACAAGATCTGGCGCTTCTCGCGGGTCGGCGATCGTCGCTGGGTGACCGTCGTCGGGTCCTACAACAACACCGACTACTCCGACACCCACGCCTTCAGCATGATGTGGTCGCTGGCACTGCCACCGGTGTACGACGCGATCGAGCAGACGTTCCAGGAGAGCCGGCGCGACCGCCCGGCGGGCGCCAACCCGATGCGGGAGTTCCGCGGCAACGGCTGGTCGTCGTACGCCTTGCCGTCGAGCATCCAGAGCGCCGACCATGACCCGGTCATGAAGGCGCTGCGCTCCATCCCCGCCCGCCGGGACACGGTCGTCCGGATCGCGATGTTCACGATGTGGGACTCCCGCGGCGAGTGGATCGCCGACCGACTGGCCGCGATGGCGCGACGAGGTGCCCGGGTCACGTTCGTCGCCGGGCCGCTGGTCGGCCGGCTGCCGCGCGCGGAGCTGCTCGCCGCCGGAGTCCGGGTCGAGGGCGGCTGCTGGCCGGCGGACGAGACCTTCGTGCACGACAAGGCCATGAGCGCGACGTACGTCGCTCGCGGCGAGCGCCGTTACTGGACCTGGATCGGCTCGGACAACTGGACGACGCACACCATGAACTCGGACCAGACCGTGGTCGGGATCGCGGGCCGCGACGTGCACCGCCAGTACGTGCGCCACTTCGATGTCCTCACGGAGCGGCCCGACATCGACCCCGACCGGTGCGACCTGTTCGCCGACTAAGGAGTCGCACTGGCGCCGGGCCGCTCAGGCAGCGCCGTGCAGGTGGAAGCGGTCGTACCAGTGGTGGTGCTCCGCCTTGTGCCCGCGGCGCTGCTGCTCGTCGGCCTCCGTGCGTTGGTGGCGCTGCAGCATCCCGGCCATCCGCAGCGTGCCGAGCCCCAGGATCAGAGCGATCGCGATGGCCATCAGGATGAACCCCAGGACGTACTGGTCGTCAGTCATCTCGTCCTCCTTCGTCGTCCTCCTTCGAAGGTACGCCGAAGACGGCCGAACGGGAATCACATGACGCGGCGGGCGACGCGCTCCGCGCGACGGCGGTCACGCATCCGCACCAGGCGGCGCACGGTCAGCGGGTCGGCTGCCACCGCGTCCGGCCGGTCGATCAGCTTGTTGAGCGCGCGGTAGTAGGCAGTCGTGGTCATGCCGAACCGCTCCGCGATCGCCTCGTCCTTGGTGGCGGCAAAGGTGAACCACGAGCGCTCGAGCTCGAGCATCGCCAGGTCGGTGTCGGTCAGGGCCATGGCAAAAGCCTGCCACGGGGGTCCGACGAAACGCCCGCCGGGGGGTGACGTGCTTCGGCTCCAGGAGCCGCGTGAAGGACCGGCTCCAACGGACCTCCGTCGCACGGTTGAAGCTGGTTCCGACCGGGTCCTTGTGGACGCGGGCCAGCCCCACGGCGCAGCCGTGGTGGACCCCTCCGTTACCACTTGTCGCTACTTTGGCGATTCCCCGCCAGGCCGGCTCAGTGCTCCTTATCGTCGTGGAATGACCCTTCGCATCCTCTGTCGGCCCGGCGGCACGCGCGGACGCGTCGTGCCCACCGAGCCGTTCACCTTCACCGCGTCGGTGAGCTGACGGCACCCGTTCATCGAATGAAGGCGTTGCCATGGAGCTGCACAAGGACATCCGAGACCTGATCCGGTCGAACGGGCCCGCGATCCTGGAGGACCCGATGGGTTTCCGTGCAGGTCTCGAGGACCTGCTCGGTGACGAGTCCCTGCCGACCGGTCTCATCAACCTGCTCGTCGATGCTGTGCGCAACCAGGCCGTCTGGTTGGTGGTGCACAACGTCGACAACGGCGCCGACCCTGTCTCCGCGGTTCGCGACGCCGGCCAGCGCTTCGCGCTGGCGCGCGGCGGCGGCGACCCGGCGATGTGCGGGTGGGCCTGCGCAGTGCTGGGATACGGCGTGGGAAGGATCGACGAGGCGACAGTGGCAGCCTTCTCGTCGCGGCACCTGCCTGCTCCGCCGCCCCCGCCACCACCTCCTCCGTCGTCTCTGCCGCCGTTGCCACGGGCGGACGTGCACTCGCGGACAACTGCATTCGCACCCCAGTTTCCACCCGCACCCCCGCCGCCTGCCCCTGCGGCTCGCAAGCGATGGCCGTTCGTCGTCGCGGTCGTCCTGGTGCTCCTGCTTGCCACGGGCGGCGGTGTTGCGTGGTGGCAGCTCAGCTCCGACGACGACACCGCGTCCGCGAGTCAGTCCGAGGAGGAGAACGGTGGTGAGGACGGCACCGAGGACGACGGCAGCACCGACGACGGCAGCACCGACGACGGCAGCGGCGAGGGCGATGGGGGGATCGACCTCGAGGACGTCGACACGCGGTACAGGTACCTCGCCGAGAACATCACTGTGGGGGCCACGTCCTGTGTCGACGTCGACCCGCCGGCTGGCGCGGAGGAGATGCTGGAGTGCACCGTCCCGGTCGGGACGCTCCGGCTGACGACGTACGCGAGCACGGACGACCTCTCGGTCGGACGGGTTCGGGTGGTCGACGCGACGCGGCCCTACACGCTGTCGGGCCAGGACCAGGGTCAACTCTTCTATGCGTTCGACCCGAAGCTCTTCACGCCCCATGAACCCGGTACCGCCGAGATCTACTGGGACTCGAAGTTCGCCAGGGTCGCCGCGCACCTGACCGCGTCGGCTGGCTCCGAGTACGCCGACGTGGAGACCCAGTACGGTCTCACCTCTCCCACGGTCGAAGCGCCGACGGAACCCGGGTTGCCGCGCTTGATCGAATTCATCAGGACCTGGCCGAAGATCAAGGGCTGTGAGCGCCAGTTCACCTTTATCGAAGGCGAGCTCGAGGCGAACTGGTGCTCGTATCGCAGCCGTCGGTGGGGCGAGCTGAACGTCTACGTCTCGACCTTCCGTACCGGCCGTGATTTCCTCGCCTACCGCAGCGACACAGCCGAGTGGGAGGACGAGGACGCCGTCTACGAAGGCGGCAACTGGAACTTCACGGAAACCCCGGACGTCAACGAGGGTCGGCAGCACGGCTATCTCATACAAGACGGCACGGCCGATGAGAACGCTGTGTTCTACATCGACGACGCGAAGTGCCGATGCTACCTCGAGGCCTACGGTCCCGACGGCGAGGCGTCCGCCACTCCGGAAGCCCTGGCCGCCCTGTTCTTTTCGTAATGCCTGCGTTGAGGCGTCGATCCCATCCCGGGAAACGTGTCACAGTCGTGTCGATCGGGCTGGTGGACATCGAACGGACATCGGCCCTGGCCAGCAAGTCTGCTGTTCAGGGCAACGGTCGTCGGAGCCGCCTATCGGAATCGAACCGATGACCTGCTCATTACGAGTGAGCCGCTCTACCGACTGAGCTAAGGCGGCGTGCTGCCCGACCGATCAGCCTGGCAACAACCTGCGGAAGCATACCGGCGGGCGACCGGCCCCACGAAACCGGCGGCGCCACCTTCCTCAGAGTCGGTCGGCCGGTCGCGAAAACCCGACCGACGAGGCGGAGGGAGCGACGAAGGAGCGACCGGAGCCGAGTGCGGTCGGGCTTTCGCGACGCCGACTCGTGAGCCGCCAGTCGTGTTCAACCGATGACCGCGTCAACCGCGGCGCGGCAGCGCGGCGCGACGGAGGAGCGACGCACTCGCGCCATTCAACTCAG
The DNA here is from genome assembly GCF_034661235.1 of Nocardioides bizhenqiangii. NCBI lineage: Bacteria > Bacillati > Actinomycetota > Actinomycetes > Propionibacteriales > Nocardioidaceae > Nocardioides > Nocardioides bizhenqiangii. The sequence goes on along the minus strand of NZ_CP141059.1, from coordinate 233,861 downwards.
CACTCCTTGCCGTCGGCGGGGACGGCGCCGTCGATGAAGTAGGAGTGGACGGCGTCGTCGATGCAGGCGTTGCCCTTGTTGTAGGCCGTGTGGCCGTCGCCGTCGCGGCTGAGCAGGACAGCGGACTCGAGCTGCTCGGCCATCGCCACTGCTTCCTCGTACGGCGTCGCGGGGTCGCGCGTCGTACCGATGACGACGATCGGGTCGGCGCCGGAGCCGTCGATCTCGATCTCCGGCTCGGTGGTCTGGAACGGGGTGTCGTGGCAGCCGACCAGGCCCCAGGCGAAGACCCGGCCGAAGGTGGGCGAGGCCTCCTCGAACTCGTCGTAGTAGTCGGGGACCTCCTCCGCGGAGATCGACCACGGGTCGTCGAGGCAGTTGATCACGCTGATCGCCTCGAGGCTGTTGTCGACGTACTCGCCTCCCTCCCGCGAGCCGTAGAAGTCGGAGAGGAAGAGCAGGGTGTCGCCCTTGCCGTCGAGCGCCTCCTGGAGCCCCTGGTCGAGCAACGGCCAGTTGGTCTCGGAGTAGAGCGGCAGGACGATGCCGTAGAACGCGTTGCCGATCGCGAGGTCGCGGTCCTCGTCGGTCGGCAGCGGTTCGGACTCGATCTCCGCCAGGAGGTCGTCGATGGTCTGCAGGCTCTCGTCGACGGTGTCGCCGAGGAAGCAGTCGCCGTCGTCGACGCAGTTCTCGAGGTAGGCCCGCAGCGCGGTCTCGAAGCCCTCGGCCTGGCTCAGCGAACCCTCGAGGGTGGGCAGGCTCGGGTCGACGGCGCCGTCGAGGACGAACCGGCCGACGTTGTCGGGGAACAGCTCGGCGTACGTCGCGCCAAGGCGGGTGCCGTAGGAGAACCCGAAGTAGGGCAGCTTCTCCTCGCCGAGCACGGCCCGGAGGACGTCCATGTCGCGAGCGACCTCGATCGTGCTGACGTGCGACCCCAGGTCACCGGACTTCTCCTCGCACCCGGCCCAGAAGCTCTCCTGCGTCTCGACGAAGTCACGGACCTCCCTGCGGTTGTCGGGATCGGGGTCGCCGGCGACGTACGCGTCGAGCTCGCTGTCGGTCACGCAGTCGACCGGACTGGAGTCACCGGTGCCGCGCGGGTCGAACCCGACGATGTCGTAGCGCTCCAGGAGTGCCGGGGCGAAGTACGCGTCCGCCTGTGCCGCGACGTCGGTGCCGGGCGCCCCGGGGCCGCCGGGGTTGACCACCATCGAGCCGATCCGCTCGCCGGTCGCCGGCGCCATCTCGAGGGCGATCTCGATCGACTCGCCGTCGGGCTCCGCGTAGTCGAGCGGCACCTCGAGGGTGCCGCACTGGTTGGCTCCGCACGCCTCCCACGCGACCTGCTGCCCGTAGAAGGACTCCAGGCCGGGAGGGACCGTGCCGATGTCCGCCGGCGGTGACGTGCCGGGTGCTGTCTCCGACGTCGACTCCGACCCGGGCGACGACTCGTCCCCGGCATCCTCGTCGTCGTCGCCGGTCACCAGGACGACCCCGACCGTGACGCCGGCGGCGATCACGAGCGCCCAGATGACGATGATCGCCACGATCCACTTCTTCACGGGTCCGTCTCCTCGGTTCGGTTCACCACGATCAACGCGGCGTGGGGACGCGCAGCGCCACCATCATCGACTCCAGCGCCAGGGCGATGGGCACGTTGAACTCCAGCATCTGTTCCCTCGCCTCGAAGATCCAACCGATGCGTTGCAGGTTGAGCTCGGGCGACGACGTCTGCACGATCCGCTCGACGTCGGTCCGGATGTCCTCGTTGACCAGCTCGGCCGGCGCCCCGGTGGCGACCGCGATCGCGTCGCGGTAGACCGAGATCAGGTCGATCAGCCCGCGGTCGACGACGTCGAGCTGGCGCCGCTTGGCCCGGGTCTTCTGTGCGCCCTCGAGGTCACGCAGGGCGGGGCCGTAGTCCCGTGGCCGGCGCCCGCGCTCGACGACGCCGTACGCCGCGTCGAGGTCGGCCTTCTCCCGGGCGTCGAGCTGGGCGGTGATCTCGTCGGCCTCCGCCTTCGCGACCTCGGCCAGGCGGGTCGCCGACGCCAGGCACGCGCCGAGCGACGTGAGCCGGGCGGGCATCCCGACGACGTCCTGCCGTCGGTCACGCACCGCGTCGTCGAACGCGAGCGCGCGGGCACGTCCGATGTGGCCCTGACTGGCTCGGGCGGCGTACGACGCCCGCTCGGGGTCGCAGCCGAGCGACACCAGGAACCCTGCCACCTGGGCGGCCGTCGGCGTGCTCAGCGCCACCAGCCGGCATCGCGAACGGATGGTCGGCAAGACGTCCTCGACGGTCGGGGTGCACAGCATCCAGACGGTGCGTGGGGTGGGCTCCTCGATCGCCTTGAGGAGCGCGTTGCACGCCTGCTCGGTGAGCCGGTCGGCGTCCTCGACGATGAGGATCTGCCAGCGCCGGCCCATTGGCGTCAGCGAGGCGCGCCGGACGAGGTCGCGGACCTCCTTGACGCCGATGGTCAGCTTCTCGGTGCGGATGACCGCGACGTCGGCGTGACTGCCGGCGAGGACCGTGCGGCAGTCGTGACAGCCCTGCGGGCAGTCGGGTCCGAGTCCCTGGTGCTCGCACTGGAGCGCGGCGGCGAAGGCCACGGCGGTGTTGGAACGCCCGGACCCCGGCGGGCCGGTGAACAGCCAGGCGTGGCTCATGCCGTGCCCGCGCGCGGCCGTCTGCAGCGCCTCGATCGCGACGCGCTGACCGACCAGGCTGTCCCAGATCGTCATGGCCGGTCCCGGAGGGCCTGGCCGAGCAGGGGCGCGACCCGCTCCCGGACCGCGGCGGCGATGGCGGCGACGCCGGACCTGGCGTCCAGCACCAGGTAGTGGTCGGGGTCGGCCGCGGCCAGGTCGAGGAACGCCTGCCGCACCCGCTGGTGGAACTCGAGCGACTCCCCCTCGATGCGGTCGCGCTCGTCGAAGCGCCCCAGCCCGGCCTCCGGCGCGAGGTCGAGCACCACGGTCAGGTGCGGTCGCAGGTCGCCGGTCGCCCACCGAGCGACGCGCTCGAGCTCGGCGGCGTCGAGGCCGCGGCCGACGCCCTGGTAGGCCAGCGCGGAGTCGACGTAGCGGTCGGTGATGACCACCTCACCCCGGGCGAGAGCCGGCAGCACGACGGTCTCGACGTGCTCGGCCTTGTCGGCGGCGTAGAGCAGGGCCTCGGTGCGGTCGTCCAGGTCGCCGGTCTCGGGGCTGAGCACGATCCGGCGTACCTCCTTGCCGACCGCGGTGTCGCCCGGCTCGAACGTGAGGCGTACGGCGTACCCCTCGGCGACCAGCGCGTCTCTCAGCAGCAGTGACTGGGTCGACTTGCCCGATCCCTCGCCGCCCTCGAAGCACACGAAGACCCCGGTCTCGGTGTAGCGGCCGGGCGACGGGGACGTACTCACGGATGAAACCTAGACGACGGGCCCGACGTCACTTCTTCTTGGCCGCGCTCTTCTTGGTCGTCTTCTTGGCCGTGGCCTTCTTGGTGGTCTTCTTGGCCGTCTTCTTCGCGCCGCGCTTGGCGGCCTTCTTGGCCGGACCCTTCTCGCGGCGCTCGGCGAGCAGCTCGGCGGCGCGCGCGAGGGTGATCGCCTCGACCGAGTCGTCCTTGCGGAGGGTGGCGTTGTACTCACCGTCGGTGACGTACTCGCCGAACCGGCCGGCCTTCACCACGATCGGCTGGCCGGAGACCGGGTCGTTGCCGAGCTCCTTCAGCGGCGGCGCCGCGGCAGCCCGGCCGCGCTGCTTGGGCTGGGCGTAGATCGCCAGCGCCTCCTCGAGGGTCACCGTGAAGAGCTGGTCCTCGGTCTGGAGCGACCGGGAGTCGGTGCCCTTCTTGAGGTAGGGCCCGTAGCGGCCGTTCTGGGCGGTGATCTCCTCACCGGTTGCGGGATCCTCGCCGACGACCCTCGGCAGGGACAGCAGCATGACCGCGTCGGCCAGGGTGATGGTGTCGAGGGACATCGACTTGAAGAGCGAGCCGGTGCGTGGCTTGGCACTCTTGGGAGCGTCCTCGGGGAGCTCCTCGGTGACGAACGGCCCGTAGCGGCCGTTCTTGGCCACGACCCGCAGGCCCGTCTCCGGGTGGGAGCCGAGCTCGATCTCCTCGCCCGCCGGGTTGGCCAGCAGCTCCTTGGCCTTGGCGAGCGTGAGCTCGTCCGGCGGCAGGTCCTCGGGCACGTTGGCGCGCTGGGACACGAAGGACCCGTCGTCGTCCGGCCCCGCAGTGGTCTCCAAGTAGGGGCCGTACTTGCCGACCCGCAGGGCGATCCCCTCGTCGGGGTCGCCGATAGGGAAGGTCGCGAGCGCCTTGGCGTCGATGTCGCCGAGACCGTCGACCAGCGGCTTGAGGCCGGCCAGCCGCTCCGATCCGTAGTAGAACTCCTGGAGCTCGGTGACCCGGTCCTTCTCGCCGCCGGCGATGTCGTCAAGGACGGTCTCCATCAGCGCGGTGAAGTCGTAGTCGATCAGCCGGGTGAAGTGCTCCTCGAGCAGCCGGACCACGGAGAACGCGATCCAGGCCGGCACCAGCGCGGTGCCCTTCTTGTAGACGTAGCCGCGGTTGAGGATGGTCCCGATGATCGAGGCGTACGTCGACGGCCGGCCGATCTGGCGGTCCTCGAGCTCCTTGATCAGGGTGGCCTCGGTGTAGCGGGACGGCGGCTTGGTCTCGTGACCGCTGGCACTGAGGGACGCCGCGGAGACCGGGTCGCCCTCGACGAGCGCGGGCAGCCGGGTCTCCTGGTCGTCCTTGGCGGCACCCTCGTCGGTGCCCTCGACGTACGCCTTGAGGAAGCCGTGGAAGGTGATCACCCTGCCGGACGCCGAGAAGACGACGTCCTCGCCCGTCGCGGCGCCGCCGCCGATCCGCACCGACACGGACTGGCCGACCGCGTCCTTCATCTGGGAGGCGACGGTGCGCATCCAGATCAGCTCGTACAGCCGGAACTGGTCGCCGGTGAGGCCGGTCTGCGCCGGCGTGCGGAACGAGTCGCCGGCGGGCCGGATCGCCTCGTGCGCCTCCTGGGCGTTCTTGACCTTGCTGGTGTAGGTGCGCGGCGCGTCGGGGAGGTACTCCGCGCCGTACAGCTCGCGCACCTGCGACCGGGCCGCGCCGACGGCGCTGCCGGAGAGCGTGGTCGAGTCGGTCCGCATGTAGGTGATGAAGCCGTTCTCGTAGAGGCGCTGCGCGACCGACATGGTCATGCTGGCCCCCATGCCGAGCTTGCGGCTGGCCTCCTGCTGGAGGGTGGTCGTCCGGAACGGCGGGTACGGCGACCGCTTGTAGGGCTTGGACTCGACCGAGCGCACCTCGAACGACGCGTCGGCGAGCGCCGCGACCAGCGACTCGGCGCGATTCCGGTCCAGGTGGACGACGTCGGCGCGTCCCTTCAGCAGCCCGTCGGGTCCGAAATTGCTGCCGGAGGCGACGCGGGTGCCGTCGAGCGAGTGGAGCTTGGCCGGGAACATCCGCTGCTCGTGCTTCGACCCGGCGTCGAAGGTGCCCTCGAGGTCCCAGTAAGACGCGACCCGGAACGCCATCCGCTCCTTCTCCCGGTCCACGACCAGGCGGGTTGCCACCGACTGCACGCGGCCCGCGGACAGGCCGGACATGACCTTGCGCCACAGCACCGGGGAGACCTCGTAACCGTAGAGGCGGTCGAGGATCCGACGGGTCTCCTGCGCCTCGACCAGGTCCATGTCGAGGTCCCGCGGGTTGGCGGCGGCCTCCTGGATGGCGGCTTTGGTGATCTCGTGGAAGACCATCCGCCGCACGGGGATGTCCTTCGGCTTCAGCTCGTCGAGGAGGTGCCAGGCGATCGCCTCCCCCTCGCGGTCCTCGTCGGTGGCGAGGAAGAGCTCGTCCGCGTCCTTGAGCAAACCCTTGAGCTTGGAGATGTGGGACTTCTTGTCGCGGGGCACGACGTAGTAGGGCGTGAAGTCGTTGTCGACGTCGATGGCGAGCCGCCCCCACGGCTTGTCCTTGATCTTCGCCGGAGTGTCCGCGGCGTTGTTCGGGAGGTCGCGGATGTGACCGATCGAGGACTCGACGACATAGCCGTCGCCGAGGTACCCGCCGATCGTGCGGGCCTTGGCCGGTGACTCGACGATCACCAACTTGTGTGCCACTCAGACCTACTTCTCAATGCGCTCGAGGGTATTTCCGGACGTTCCGGGCCAAGACGGTAGCGCGTGCTGTCTAGCCCCCGACCCCCCGAGGGGCAGGAATGGACCCAATTGGGTTGTCGGTCGGGTGGTCGGTCAGTCGACCGTGATCCGGCCGACCATCGCCTCCTGCTGACGGATCAGCTTCTGGTCGCCGATGGGCACGACGGTGATGTAGAGGCCGAACCTGTCCGGGTCGCCCATGTCGACGACGATCACCTGCGCGACGTCGCCCTCGACCGCCAGCTCGGGGTCGTCGACCCTCAGCTCGGAGGTGATCTGGTAGGCGTCGTTGCCGTCGATCGTGATCGTTCCTGAGCTCAGGTCCTCGCGTCCGGTGAAGTGGCTGTAGAGGTCTGTCGACTGCGCCATGCAGGTCATCACGACCTCGGCGGCCTGCGCCGGGTCGTCGAACCCGTTGGCCTTGCGCAGCGCGCCGACGCCGTAGACCGCCACCCAGCCCTGGTTCTCACCCTCCTCGATCACCTTCTGGAGCGGCGTGAAGTCGTCGGCCCAGGTGAACGCGGTCGAGTACGTCGTGTCCGCGGTGTAGCCGGGCGGGACCGGGATCGTAAGCGCACCGCCGCTGACCTGCTCGGCGTCGTCGCCGGGCGGGACCGACGGCGTCGGTCGGCCACCGCGGCACTGCTGGTCGGTGACCGTGGTGCCGCCGGTCGTCGTGGTCTCGGTGGGCTCCGTCGAGTCCGTCGAGTCCGTCGAGTCCGTCGAGTCGGTCGACTCCGTCGGCGTGCTCGGGTCGGTCGCGGTGTCGGTCGCGCTGGTGGCGTCGCCGGCGTCGCTGTCGTTGTCGTCGTCGCCGGCGAGCGCCCGGTAGCCGAAGAACCCGCCGACGCTGAGCCCGATCAGGGCGAGCACCGCGACCACGACGAGCAGGATCGTCAGCCCCGACCCGCGCGAGCCTCCGGACGGCGGCGCGGGCGGGAAGCCGCCTCCGGGGGGAGGCTGCCGGCCGTAGCCACCGGCGGGCGGCGGCGTGACGGCGCCGTACCCGGGCGCCGGGACCTGGCCGTACGACGGCGGCGGCGGCGCGTTGCCTCCGGTGACCACGGTCGGCGGCTCCTGCGAGGACGACCACGCGGGCGGGGGCGGCGCGGCCGGGGGCGGCGCGGCCGGTGCAGGCGGAGGTGCGTAGGGGTCGCCGGTCGTGTCCTGGCTCCAGGACGTGCCGTCCCAGTAGCGGTAGGTCTGGGGCTGACCAGCGGGGTCGGGGTACCAGCCGGCTTGGGTCATGATTCCCAGTCTGCCCTAGCGACTTTCCAGGTATCCCTCGGCCACCAGGGCGGTCAGCTCGGGCAGGTACCGCTCCCGGGTCCCCGCAGGGTCGAGCTCGAGGAGCTGGGCGACCGCGTCGACGATCGCGCCGACCGGCAGTTCCCCGTCGCAGGCGCCGACCACCGCGGCGACGACGGTGTCGACCTGCCGGGCGCGCCGGAACCCGCGTTGCTGACGGAGGAGGATCGTGGCCGGGTGCTCCGCGCCGACCGGGCCGCTCGTCTCTTGCACGACGTCCGAACGCAGCACGAGACGAGAGGTGGGCACGACTGCCTGGCCCTGCGCGGTCCCCCACGCCTCCACCGCCGGTGCGATCGGCTGCTCCACGTCGTAGGGCCAGTCGAGGAGCTCGATCGTCCCACCGCCGGTGCGGTGCAGGTTGATCCAGCCGAAGCCGATGCCGGCGACGCCCTGCTCCTGCAGCCAGGACAGCCAGGCGTCGTAACGCCGGACGTAGTCGTCTGCTCGCCCCCCGCCGGTCGAGGGGTGGTGCCCGGAGTCCCTGAGCCACAGCTCGACGTAGCCGGCGGGGTCGATCACCTCGCGCTGGACGACGAGGGCGTCGCACCCGTCGGGGAGCCACTCGGCGAGCCGCTCGTCCCACGGACGGTCGGTCAGGACCACCCAGCTGGCGAGCACCTGGCACCAGCCGCCGTCGGTGAGGTGCGCGGGCGCCGTGCGCACGATGTGCTCGACCGCCTGGTCGCCGGGCAGGCCCGAGTCGCGGTAGACCAACCGGTGCTCGTCGCTGCCGTCGTCGCCCGGGGAGATCACGAACGGCGGGTTGGTGCTGATCAGGTCGAAGCGCTCCCCGGCGACCGGATCGAAGAACGACCCGGACCGCTGGTCGACCCGCGCGCCGACCTCGTTGAGCGCGGCGTTGAACCTGGCCAGGTCGAGCGCCCGCGGGTTGACGTCCGTCGCGACCACCCGGTCCGCGTGCCCGGCGAGGTGCAGCGCCTGTACCCCGCAGCCGGTGCCGAGGTCGAGGGCCTTGCCGACGTCGCGCCGCACGGTGAGCTGGGCGAGCGAGGTGGAGGCAGGGCTGATCCCGAGCACGTAGTCCGGGGTGACCTGCTGCGGACGACCGTCCAGGCCCGGCGTCAGGTCGCTGACGACCCATAGGTCGGTCCCGTCGTTGCCGTAGGGCCGGCAGTCGAGCCGGGCGGACACCTCGCCGACCGAGCGCGCGAGCATGCCGTCGGCGGTCAGCTGCTCGACCAGTCCGGGGAGCGCCCGCTCCGCCTCGGCCAGTGGCACCGGGCGCTGGAGCAGGAACAGCCGGACCAGCGACGCGAGCGGACCGCCGTCCGCCGTCCGTCGTACCGCCGGGGTGGTCTCGTTGCGCGACAACGCGGCGTGCGCCTCCGTGCCGAGCAGCTCGGCGACCGCGTCGTAGGTGAAGTCCGCGGTCAGCAACGCGTCGCGGAGCGGCGCAGCAAGCGTGGGGTTCAGCGGACTTGGATCCTCGGTGACTTCACCGCGTAGCAGCGTGCGCCCTCGGTCCAGATCAGCTTGGTGTCGACCTGGGCGTAGTACTTGCCGCTGGATGCACGCTTGGCCAGGCGGTACTTCCCGGCGGCGTCCGTCTTGACCGTGCCGAGCTTGCGGTCGGGACCCGAGACGAGCTTGAAGACCGTCACGTTGCGGCGCGGCACGCACACGTCGTAGTCGGCCCGGACGCTGCCCACGAAGGCCTTCGCCCTCGGCACGTACCGGAGGATCGCAGAGGTGGTCGACCGCGCGAGACACCCGTCGGACCCCAGCCCGGGGCGCTCCGGGCACCGGTCGTCCATGTGGCCGACGCCGTCCTTGTCGAGGTCGTAGCCCCGCGGGGTCCGGTCACAGGCGTTGCCCTTGCCCTCGGTACCGTCCGGCATCCCGGTGGTGCCGGGCGGGAGGCTGTTGTCGACCGCGGCGTCGTCGTCCTCCTGGCCGGGATTGGAATGGACCGGGCAGTTGTCGAGGTCGTCGGCGATGCCGTCGCCGTCGCTGTCGAACTCGATCCGGTCGGTGTCGAGGGTGTTCCAGGCGGGTGGGTTCAGACCACCGAACTTCGGGGTACCCAGCACGTCGGCCTTCGCCGCGGCCAGAAGCCCGCCGGCGTCGAGCGCCGCACCGGTGCCGGTCGTGGTGCCGATCACCATCGGCGCGCCGAGGGTGATGCCGGCAGAGGTCAGTCTCGATCGGGGCACGGCGAACGCGACGTACGCTCCCCCGTCGGCTCCCGGGTAGCTGGTGGCGGTCGACGGGGACATCGCCACCGGAGAGCCTGCGGAGGTCCCGGCGATCTTCACCCCGGCGTTGGGCCCCGCCGTGAAGAACGTGACCGTGTCGGCGGAGGGGTCGTAGCGGAGCGCGGCTTCCCAGCCTGCGGGGTTGTCATCGGTGTCGAACTGGACCACGTAACCGCCGGCCGCGTCAGCAGGCAGCGCGGCGACGTGGAACCGGAAGGAGGCGTGCACGAGGTCCGCGGCGACGAAGACCGTCGCCGGACCGAGCGTGCCTCCGGCCGCCGTCAGGTCGAGATGGGCGGTGGCGAGGTCACCCGCGCCGTCGGTCGCGGTCGTGCCCGCCTTCTTGACCGCGATCCAGCTGCCGCTGTCCGGCCCGGGAAGGGCAGCCTCCGCGGTGGGTGACGCCGTGCCCAGCGCTGCGGTCAGCCCTGCGACCATCACACCTGCGCACAGGCCTCGGATGGCCCCCATGCGTGCCCTCATCACTCCACCGTCTCCCGATCGATCCGCGCCTGTTGCGCGACGTCCCTCGCGGGCTGATCGTATCCGAGAACGGACCGGCCCGGACTCCATCGGGAGACCGGGCCGGAACCGCGACGAGTGCTGCGAGTGCTGCCTGTCAGGACGCTTCGATCGGTGCCGCGGGAGTGTCGACGTCGTCTCCCATCGACGACTGCCGCTGCTTCGAGACGTAGACCGCGATCGCGATGCCTGCCGCAGCGAGGACGGCGATCAGGATCCGCAGGAAGTCGTTCTCGTCCTCGCCGTAGGAGAGGCTGACGATCGCTCCCACGATGAGCAGCGAGACCAGGTTCATCACCTTGAGCAGCGGGTTGATCGCCGGGCCGGCGGTGTCCTTGAACGGGTCGCCGACCGTGTCGCCGGTGACCGTCGCGGCGTGCGCCTCCGAGCCCTTGCCGCCGTAGTGGCCGTCCTCGACCAGCTTCTTGGCGTTGTCCCAGGCACCGCCGGCGTTCGCGAGGAACACCGCCATCAGCGTGCCGGAGGCGATGGCGCCGACCAGGAAGCCAGCCAGCGGGCCGACACCGAGGCCGAAGCCGACGGCGACGGGCGCCAGGATGGCGAGGATGCCCGGCGTGGCCAGCTCGCGGAGCGAGTCGCGGGTCACGATGTCGACGACCTTGCCGTACTCCGGACGACCGGTGCCCTCCATGATCCCGGGGATCTCGCGGAACTGGCGGCGGACCTCCATCACCACGGCGCCGGCCGCGCGACCGACCGCGTTGATCGCGAGACCGGAGAAGAGGAACACCACGCCGGCGCCGAGCAGCGCACCGACGATCAGCTTGGCGTCGTAGACGAGGAACTCGCTCAGCAGGTCGAGAGAACCGGCGTCGCCGACCTCCTCGAACGCGCTCTGCGTGTACGACGCGAACAGCGCGCTCGCCGCGAGGACGGCGGTCGCGATCGCGATGCCCTTGGTGATCGCCTTGGTGGTGTTGCCGACCGCGTCCAGCTCGGTGAGGATCTGTGCGCCCTCCGGGCTGACGTCGCCGGACATCTCGGCGATGCCCTGCGCGTTGTCGGAGACCGGCCCGAAGGTGTCCATCGCGACGATCACGCCGACCGTCGTGAGCAGACCGCAACCGGCGAGCGCGACCGCGAACAGCGCGAGGCTCGTCGTGCCGCCGGCAAGTAGTGCTGCACCGAAGACCGCGGCGCCGATGACGATCGCGGTGTAGACGGCCGACTCGAAGCCGACCGACAGACCCGAGAGGATCACCGTCGCGTGGCCGGTGAGGGAGGTCCTGGCGACGTCCTTGACCGGGCGGTGGTCGGTGCCGGTGAAGTAGCCGGTGAGCGCGAGGATCGCGGCAGCGAGCACGATGCCGATGACCACCGCACCCGCGGCGAAGACCGGCGGGGACAGCTCTGCGTCGACGCCGGTGCCGAACTCGCTCCACTCGCCGGGGAGGTAGACGAACGCGGCGATCGCGCTGGCGACAGCACCGACGGCGGCCGACATGTAGAAGGCTCGGTTGATCGTCTTGAGGCCGTTCTCACCGGCGCGGGGCTTGGTGAGGAAGACGCCGGCGATCGCGGACAGGGCGCCGATCGCGGGGACGATCAGCGGGAAGACCAGGCCCTGGTCGCCGAACGCCTGCGAGCCGAGGATCAGCGCCGCGACGAGGGTCACGGCGTACGACTCGAAGAGGTCGGCTGCCATGCCGGCGCAGTCGCCGACGTTGTCGCCCACGTTGTCGGCGATCGTCGCCGCGTTGCGGGGGTCGTCCTCGGGGATGCCCTGCTCGACCTTGCCGACCAGGTCGGCGCCCACGTCGGCCGCCTTGGTGAAGATGCCGCCGCCGACACGCATGAACATGGCGAGCAGCGCGGCGCCGAAGCCGAAGCCTTCGAGCACGTGCGGCGCCTCGTCCTGGAACGCGAGCACGACGACGCTGGCGCCGAGCAGGCCGAGACCGACAGTGGCCATGCCGACGAAGGCGCCGGTGCGGAAGCCGATGTTCATCGCCGGGTCGCGTCCGACCTCGTTGGCCGCTGCTGCGACGCGCAGGTTGGCGCGGACGGCCAGCGACATGCCCAGGTAGCCGATCGCCGCTGAGAAGCCGGCGCCGACGAGGAAGAAGACCGAGCGGAAGATCCGGACGGTCGCGTCGTCGGCCGGCAGGACCATCAGCGCGAAGAAGGCGATCGCGGCGAAGACCGCGAGGGTCCGGAACTGCCGGGTGAGGTAGGCGTTGGCGCCCTCCTGCACGGCCTGCGCGATGCGGCGCATGTTCTCGGTGCCTTCGCCGGCGGCGAGGACCTGCTGGCGGAAGATGACGGCCATCGCGAGCGATCCGAGCGCGATCACCGTCACCAGGGCGACCAGCACGAAGTCACCGCCTTCGACCTCGACGACAGCGGGAAGAATCCCGGGCATGCGTTTCCTCCAAAGGGGAGATTCAGGGATGGGTCGACCGACCCACGCAGGGAACGCGCCGGAGTCTACGCACGGTGTGTCGCGCAACACACAACGGGTGTGAGCGGGATCACTGGGTCTCGATACGCGCCAGCGCGAGCTCGTTCCTCGCTCGCGGGCGCTACTCGACCTCCTCGTCCGACGCCGACCGCTCGTACCTCGCGGTCGACTGGACTCGGACCCCGTGTGGTTCGGTCCCGTGTCGTCAGGTCAACGCAGCGTCAGCGGAGGCGTGGATCGTGAAGACCTTCGCGAGCCCGGTGATCCGGAAGATCTTGAGCAGCCGGTCCTGGTTGCAGATCAGCTGGAGCGAGCCCTCGTGGGCACGGACCTTCTTCAGGCCGCCCACCAGCACGCCGAGACCGGTGGAGTCGAGGAACTCGACCCGCTCCATGTCGATGACGATGTCGTAAGTGCCGGCGGCGACCAGCTCGGTGATGGTGTCGCGCAGCTTCGGCGCGGTGTAGACGTCGATCTCTCCACTCACGGCAACGACGGTGCGCCCACCGACTTCGCGCGTCGAAAGTGTCAGGTCCACTAGTCCATCCCCGCAATAGAGTTTCGTCGTCGATATCAAACCACGACCGACCCAACCGCGCACGAGCGCACGGTGTCGGGCCGTGTCGGCGGCGGCTGCGGAATGTGTCGGCCCGGGCGAGGAGAATGGCATCCATGACCGCCTCCCCCGCCGTCGCCCGCCCGGGTCCCGGGTCAGGCGTCGACCCGGTGGCGCTGGTCCGACGACTCGCGGCCGGGGCCACCAGGGCCGACCGGCTCACCCACCTGGAGCGGATCCCGGCGCGCCCGGCGGTCACCGAGGCATGGCCCGTGTGGGCGGACCCGACCGTGGTCGCGGCGTACTCCTCCCGCGGAGTGACCCAACCCTGGCGGCACCAGGTCCGCGCTGCCGAGCACGCCCACGCGGGCGAGCACGTCGTGCTCGCGACGGGGACGGCGTCGGGCAAGTCGCTGGGCTACCTGCTGCCTGCTCTCAGTGCGATTCGTGCGGGTCGGGGCCCGCGCGGCCAACGGGGCTCGAGCACGCTCTACCTCGCACCCACCAAGGCCCTCGCCCAGGACCAGCGGTCCTCGATCGCCGCGCTGGGGCTCGACGTGCGGGTCGCCACCCACGACGGCGACAGCACGCAGGAGCAGCGCGACTGGACACGCGACCACGCCGAGTACGTCCTGACCAACCCCGACATGCTGCACCGGTCGATGCTGCCGACCCACGACCGGTGGGCGCGGTTCCTCGCGACGGTCGACTACGTCGTCGTCGACGAGTGCCACCACTACCGCGGGGTGTTCGGCGCCCATGTCGCGCAGGTGCTCCGCCGGCTCCGGCGGGTGTGCGCTGCCCACGGTGCGTCCCCGACCTTCGTCCTGGCGTCGGCGACCGTGGCCGAGCCGGAGGTGGCGGCCCGCCGGCTCACCGGTCTCGACGTCGTGGCGGTCGCCGACGACGACTCACCCCGCGGCGAGGTCGCGGTGGGGCTGTGGGAGCCGCCGCTGACGTCCTACGCCGGCGAGCACGGCGCGCCCGTACGCCGCCCGGCGTCCGCCGAGACCGCCGACCTGCTCGCGGACCTCGTGGTCGAGGGCGTGCGCACGCTGGCGTTCGTCCGGTCCCGCCGCGGCGTCGAACAGGTGGCGCAGCGGGCGTCCGACCTGCTCGCCGAGGTCGAGCCCGGGCTGGCGGCCCGGGTTGACTCCTACCGCGGCGGCTACTTGCCGGAGGAGCGACGCGCGCTCGAGGACGACCTGCGCAGCGGCCGGTTGCTCGGGATGGCGGCGACCAACGCTCTCGAGCTCGGCATCGACGTCAGCGGTCTCGACGCCGTGCTCGTGACCGGGTTCCCCGGCACCCGCGCGGCGTTCTGGCAGCAGGTGGGGCGGGCCGGCCGCACGGGCGGCGGCGCGCTCGGCATGCTGATCGCGCGCGACGACCCGCTCGACACCTATCTCGTGCACCATCCGGAGGCCCTGCTCGGCCGGCCGGTCGAAGGCACCGTGTTCGACCCCGACAATCCCTACGTCCTGGGCCCGCACCTGTGCGCCGCCGCGCAGGAGCAGCCGATCACCACCGCCGACCTGGCGCTGTTCGGGCCGACCGCCCGCGGTCTGCTCGACGACCTGGTGGAGGCCGGTCTGCTGCGCCGCCGGCCGTCCGGCTGGTACTGGACCGACCGCCGGCGGGCGGCCGACCTGGCCGACATCCGCTCGACCGGTGGGGCGCAGGTCCAGCTGGTCGAGGCCGCCACCGGTCGGGTGGTCGGCACCGTCGACGGCGGGCGGGCGCACACCACTGCCCACACCGGCGCGATCTACGTCCACCGCGGCGAGACCTGGCAGGTCGAGCGGCTCGACCTCGACGACCAGGTCGCCGAGATCCGCCGCGCCGACGTCGGCTACACCACGACCGCCCGCGACGTCGCTGACATCGCGATCGTCGCCGAACGCGACCACCGGATGTGGGGCAGGTGCCGGGTGTCGTTCGGGGCGGTGGACGTGAGCAACCAGGTGACGTCCTACCTCCGCCGCCGCACCCGCACCGGCGAGGTGATCGATGAGACGCCGCTCGACCTACCCGTGCGCACGCTGCGCACCAGTGCGGTCTGGTGGACGGTGCCGGACGACGTGCTCGCGGACACCGGCCTCGACCGGGCGGACCTGCCCGGCGCGGCGCACGCCGCCGAGCACTGCTCGATCGGGCTGCTCCCGCTGTTCGCGACGTGCGACCGGTGGGACATCGGCGGCGTCTCGACCGCACGGCATCCCGACACCGGCCTGCTCACGGTGTTCGTCCACGACGGCCACCCAGGGGGCGCGGGCTTCGCCGAGCGGGGCTACGCGACCGCCCACGACTGGCTCACCGCGACCCGCGCCACGATCGCCGCCTGCGAGTGCGTGAGCGGCTGTCCGTCGTGCATCCAGTCGCCCAAGTGCGGCAACGGCAACGACCCGCTCGACAAAGCGGGAGCCGTGCTGTTGCTCGACGTGCTGCTCGCCGGACAGTCCCGCCGGCGGTAGCGTGCGGACATGGTGATCTTCGGTCTGGTCCTGGTCGCACTCGGCGCGCTCCTGGTCCTGCTGGGTCTGTTCGCCTCCGATGTGAAGGTGGTGGACGGCGAAGCGACGCTCGAGATCTGGAACGTCGACCTGTCGATCGAAGGCGTCTTCCTCGCCGGCGTCCTCGCCGCGGCCTTGATCCTGGTCGGGCTGTGGGCGATCAAGCTCGGCGCCAAGATGGGCTGGAAGCACCGCAAGGAGCAGAAGCGGCTCAACGAGCTGTCCGAGAAGCTCGACAAGGTCGAGCTCGAGAAGCGACGGCAGGACGACGAGGAAGGCAGCGCCACCAGCTAGCGCGCTCGCGCCATCCAACTCAGCGGACGTCGGTGACGACGCTGCCCTGCTCGTCGACCCGGACCGGCGCCGTGCTCGCCTCGCTGGTGAGCGTCGCCGGCGCGTTCGGGATCGTGACCGGCGTGCCGTTGATCTCGAAGGACAGGTTCCAGACCGCGGTGACGCTCGCGAGGTGGGCCGGTCGGCCGTTCCAGCGCGCCGTGCCGTCGTCCGAGGCGCGGTCGTAGGTGTGGTTGCACTCCTGCTCCGCCTGCTCCGCGCTCGTCACCCACGGGCACGCGATCGAGTCCGACCCGTCACCGGGGTCGACCTCGACGTGGTCGAGGGCGGCGGTGGCGACCAGACCGAACGCCGAGCTGCCGGTGCGGTCGCCGGCTCCGCCGGCGAGCCAGTACCAGACCGGGATGTAGACGAGGGTGCGGCCGTCGGGGCTGGTCTCCAGGGCCGGGATCGTGGTGTCGATCTCGCCGATCGCGGTCAGCGCCTGCTCGTAGAGCGACGGCGGCTCGGGCTCGCCGGAGTCGGACCAGTAGATGGTCAGCCGATAGGGGCCGAGGACACCCGGCTCGCCGAGGTCGCACTGGCGGATCAACGGCTCGGAGTCGGGCTGGGGCTTGGGCCCGTCGGGCAGCCGGTAAGGGGGATGCCAAGGGATGTTGCGGCACGCCTGGGTGCCGACGCAGTAGGTGAACTGCCCCCACAGCTGACAGGTCGGCTCGGTCGACCCGCCGTCCCCCGAGCCGTCGTCGCCAGGATCGCCACCGCTGTCCGTGTCGGTGCACACGTACTTGCCGTCGGGTGTCCAGTGGCAGATCGGCTCGTCGGCGTCAGCCGTGGGCACGGTCGCTACGAACAGACCTGCGACCAGCACCACGATCCCGAGAAGTCGGCTCAACATGATCCCTCCGTGCTGTCTGCGCCGTCGACCTTCCATCCACCCGAGTCCCGGACGAGGGAGATGGAGCCCGGGAAGCGCCCCTGGCTCTGGGCGCCGCTGCCGACGCTCTCGCCGTCCTCGACGACGTAGACCTGGTTGCCGTCGATGCAGACGTCGGCCTCGGCGGTGTCGCCGTCGACCTTCACGGTCTCGACCATGGTGCGCCACCGACCGACCATGACCAGCCCCTTGGAGAAGACGTTGTCGTTGTAGGTGGTCAGCAGGCGGTCGGCCCAGGTCTCGGTCGCCACCGCCGTGAACTCCGGCGTCACTTCCTTCTCGCGGTTGATCGTGACCAGAGCGCGGTCGTAGGCAGCGACGGCCGCCTTGATCTCGGCCTTGTCGTCGACCGAGGCCACCGACGTCGTCGGCGACCCGAGGGACGGCTCGTCCCCACCCGCGTCACCGTCGTCGCCGGAATCGCTGCACGCGGTCATCGTCAGCAACAGCGCGATCGCTGGGGCCGCCGTGCCCGTCAGGCGTCTCATGAAGTCCCCCGTACCCGTCCGGATGGTCCTCGTAACATCGAGAGGCTATCCCGGCTCGACAGCGGCCGGCACCTCGGCCGGTCCGGCTCGGGCGGTGGCCGCCAGGTCGTGGGTCTGGCCCAGCCAACGCGGTCCGGGAGCCACGACCTCGACGGTCACCTCGGTCCCCGCCGTCGTGCACCGGGTCAGTCGGGCGCCGTTGGCGGCGGCGACCGAGCCGGCAGCGGCGCACGGATCGTCGCCGTCGCGCGCCGCCACCGCGCCGGCGAGGGCGGCGAGGTCGGCCGCCGCCTGCGCGGAGCGATGGGCGGCGATCATCGCCGCGACCACCGCCAGCGCGCAGCCGACAAGAAGGAGCAGGCCGAGACACGCGGTCACCAGGACCGTGGCCGCGCCGCGCTCGGTGTCGGTCGAGCCGCGACGGCCGATGGTCATGGCTCCTCCTCGGCGACGGCGACCGCCTCCGCGCCGACGTCGGCGCCGGGCAGGAACGAGAAGATGCCGCCCGGGCCGGACACGTGGCCGGCCGCACGGACGACCACCCTTCCCTCGGAGGAGACGACCTCCACCCGGACGCCGTCGGGCGCCACCCGCTCACCGACGGCGACTGCGGCGCCCTCGTCGTCACCTCGCGCTACCGCCCGCGCGGTCTCCCGGGCCGCGTCGACGGTGCGGACCTGCGCGGCACCGACGGAGAGCAGCCACACCAGTCCGACCGTGACTGCCATCAGCACCGGCAGCCCGAGAGCCAGCTCGGCGGTGACCGCCCCGCGCCCGGTCCGTTGGCGCGGGGAGGTCATCCGATGCCGAGCAGACCGAAGACGTGGTCGAAGAGGGTCCGCAGCATCCGGTCGCCGAAGCCGCCGGTGAGCAGCTTGTAGAGCAGGCCGGCGAGGCCGGCTCCGGCCGCGGTGCCGACGGCGTACTCGGCGGTGGTGATGCCGCGCTGCTCGGTGCGGCGCTGCAGGGTCGGGAATCGGGTCATGTCGGCCTCCTGGTCGGGGGCGGGCCGCCCGGTGCGGCCCGCCGGCGAGGGAGAGACTGCGGGACCGGACCGACCGAGCAGGCCTGGCGGGCACCGGCCTGTGGAAGGACCGGCGTGTCGCAACCTGCCGGTGGACGGTTCGGGGCTTCCCGGTCCGCGACGACGCGCTCTCACCAGGCGATCGAACGCGCGAGGCCGACCACCAGCGGCACGATCCCGAGGAGCAGGAAGGCCGGCAGCAGACACACGCCGAGCGGCACGGCGGCCCGGACGCCGACCGCCCGCGCCCGGTCCTCGACGTCGGCGCGCGACCGGCGGGCCAGCTCGTCGGACAACCGGTCGACGGCGGCGACGACCGGTGCGCCCGAACGGTGGGCGCGCGCCATGGTCCGCCCCAGCGGTCCGATCACCGGATCGTCGGCGACCGCGGACCAGACGACGAACGGGTCCCCACCGAGCGCCAGTCGGGCTGCCACCGGAGCGAGCAGGTCGGCCGCCGCTCCGGGCAGTGCCCGGCAGACCGTGTCGATGGCGGCGCCCGGAGCGGCACCTGACCGCAGCGCGGCTCCGAGCAGGGTCACGACGTGCGGGAGGTCGCGACGTACCTCCTCCCGCCGGAGCCGGGTCGACCTCGGTTCGATCCTGCCGGCGGCGACCCAGGTCGCGACGCCCGCCACCACACCGGCGAGCGGCGCCGCCGGACCCCCGAGGACGACGGCGGCTCCGGCTCCGGCGAGGAGCGCGCACGGCACCCGCCAGCGGCGAAGGCCACCAGCACGGTCCGGCGGTCGCGGGGCGGAGCGCGGCCCGCTCTCCAGCGCCGGCCGCACGGTGCCCGGCACGAGGAGCGCGACCGCCAGGGCCGCGAGCCCGGCCGCGACGACGACCACGTCACCGCCCCCGCTCGACGTCACGGGCGAGCGCCTCGATCCAGGCCAGACCGGCGATGCCGCACCCGACGCCGCCGGCCAGGCACGCGAGCCCGACCGGGTGTCCGAGCAGGAACGCCCACGGATCGGCACCGGCTCCGCTGCCCATCAGCAGCGCCACCAGCGGCAGACACGCGACCAGTCGGGCGGTCGCCCTCGCGGATGCCAGCTCGCCGGTGACCACCCGCCGCGTCTGCTCGGCGTCCCGCAGCTCCTGGGCGACCCGGGCGAGCGCGTCGGCGAGCCCGTGACCGGTGCGATGGGCGACCTGCCAGGCCGCGGCGACGACCCTGAGGTCGCCGGCGCCCGGTGCGGAGGCCAGCTCTCGCAGCGCGGTGGGCACGTCGCCCCCCGCCGCGGCCGATCGGGTGGCCGGTTGCAGCGCGGGCCACTCCGCGGCGACCCGCTCGAGCGCGGTCGGCGCCGTCTGTCCGGCCGCGAGCTCGGCCTGCAGCCCGTCGCACAGCTCCACCACCTGGCCTCGAACCTGCGCTGCGGCCCGGTCCGCGCGACGCCGCGCGACCAGACGACCCGCCGCGAGGACCGCCGCACCGCCGACGACACCGAGCACGAGCAGGCGGGGCTCGTCGACCAGCCACCAGCCGACGCCGGCGACCCCCGCCGCGACGACGCCGTACGACGCCCGCCCGCGCTGTCGGGTCCGGCCCGGCGGTGCCGGCGGGCCGGGCGTCAGCAGCAGTGCCGCGCAACCGGCCAGGAGGCACGCGACCAGCGTCCAGCCGGTCACCGCCGCCGCCGCGACTCGATCAGGTCGAGCAGCCGCCCCGCTGCCGGGCCGGCCATCAGCGCACCGGCCCGGTCGATCCGGGTCGCCGTCGACGTCCGGACCAGCCCTGCCTGGTCACGCTCGAGCACGGCGACCTCGCTGAGCCGGCGCTGCCCGTCACGGTCGCGGCTCATGTGGAGCACGACCTCGAGCGCGGACGCGAGCTGGCTGTGTGCTGCCGCCCGCCCGAGACCGGCCGCGAGCGCGAGCGCCTCGATCCGTGCCGGCAGGTCGGCTGCCGAGTTGGCGTGCAGGGTGCCGCAACCGCCCTCGTGGCCGGTGTTCATCGCCGCCATCAGGTCGACCACCGCGCCATCCCGCACCTCGCCGACGACGAGCCGGTCCGGCCGCATCCGCAGCGCCTGCCCCACCAGGTCGCGGAGCGCCACCGCGCCCGTGCCCTCGAGGTTGGCCGGCCGCGCCTCGAGCCCGACGACGTGCGGGTGTCCGCATGTTCATGTAATACGTGTCTTTGATCATGAGTAGCAGACACCACTACTCCGACTGCGTGTCAACTGCCGACTCGCTGCCTACCGCTTGGATCATGCGGAGACTTGCCCGATAGTCGTGCCATGGAGACGGTGCGGGACCTGGCAGACAGCGAACGTGAGCGGTTATGCGCCCGACTGCTGCAGCAGCAGGTCGTCGACCAGCGACGCTTCCTGCATTACTGGCGAGATCTCACCCTCCAGCCAGCTCAGATCGACACCGGCTACATCGGTCAGATGTTGGTCTCGCTCGTTACCGGTCTCGTCGGAGGAGGCATGAGAGGCAAAGGCCTCGACATGGAGGACGGGTCGGAGATCAAGTCAGCGAACTTCCTCGACTCTCTCGACCGTCGCGGAGCTGCCGCACCGCGGTGGAACTTCCAAGCCAACAACTTGCCGGCAATGGAGGCTTTGCTCGATGTGCCTGCGATCTATCTCTGCAGCATCGATGTGAACCTCAACGACAAAGTGCGTGTTCGGGTCTGGCGGCTCAGACCCGCGGAGCACCGGATCTTCGCGGAACGGTACATCCGCTGGATCGAAGACTTCGGGAAACCAAAGCTCGCCGACCCGAGAAGACCGAACGCGAACTTTCAGGTCTTCCCGCCTCGCCCTGCACTGGACCACACCTACGCTCGTCACGGCGGTGGAAACGTGGAGAACGGGCTCCCTGCGCTCATGATCGAGCTTGAAGACGGCGTCGGGGCGGAGAAGATCTTTCACGCAGAGGAGGACCGCAGCGGCACGGTTACGGTCGAATTGTTCGCGCCGTGACTGGGCGCTGCGACTCGTATATCGCAGCTAGGCCTGACTGACTGATTCGGATGGCCTCGATACGCTCACGAGTCTCTCGCCCGACACTCGCGACCGCGCGCATGCTTGCCTTCGGCACGCGAAGGCCAAGCACATCCGCCGACGTGATGCGCCGCCGCGAGCTAGAGGTTCCTCGGCCCAGCGGAGCTAGCTGACTTTTCACGCGCGGATCGTGTAGGAGGGCCAGGACGTAGTAGGGATCGACATCTAAGGCGTCGAAGACTCCGAACTCCATCGAGCACTCGATTAGCGGGAACGCGTCGGGCACGACGAACGCGCGAAGCTTGCTGGGGTTGAGCAACGAGACGAGCACCTGGCCCGCTGTAGCCGTCTGGCCAGGGGTTGCTGGCGCGTACGAAGCGGCCTCATGCCAGGCCACAGAGCCGAACGGATCGACATGAAGCACTGACACGAAAGCAGAGACCTCGTCAGCAGCGCGAGCCAACCGCCGCCTCGACTGTGGAGCTAGGTAGACCGCCATGCTCGCGCCGCTGGACTTGAGCTCCTTGCGCGCCTTCATGCTGCCCGGATCCCATGCCGCCGGATCAAGAGACGTGACGTCTTGACGCGGAATCGCAGCGATCAGCGGCGCCTCGGACGCGACGAGCGGCGTTCGGGTGCGTGCCTTCGTCACGAGTGCGTCAATGCCTGAAGCGACGATCAGAGGTAGATCGCTCCCCTTAGGGTCTGGCACGGCCCGACCGGACTGCTTGAGGTACCCGATGTGCTCAGCGCGCGCGAGGAAGATTCGCTCTGACGTCGACTCGCCCTTGCGCAGGAACAGCAAGCTGGTCCTAGCGACAGTCCCGCTTAGGGCGAACGTTGCGGTCGGCAGACTGATGCTCGCCTCGACCGTCAGTTGGCTACCCCGACTCGACGCGCCGAACAACTCCTCCCGCAGAACTGGACCGTCTACGAGCCCGTCCGGCAGGACGATTCCAAGCACGCCTCCTGGCCGCAACAGGTTGGCGCATCGAGCTACGAACGCGAGTGCTGGGTCGATTCGTCGCGCGCCTCCACTCATAGAGGAGAGGTCTTCCTCCGTCCTACGGATCCCTTCGACGCTGTCGTACTTCCCCTCCCCGAATGGGGGGTTCGTGAGTATTAGTGACAGCGTGTCGCGCATCTTGTCGAGAGCAGGGTCAGTGACTGAGTCCTCGACGGTGAACAGGCGAGGGTGGTGCGCTCCGTACAGGAGCAGGTTCACACGAGCCTTGGCGATGGAGCTTGCCGACTGATCTGCCCCAAACACGCCCGCGGACAGCATTTCCTGAAACTTGGCCTTGCCCCTTGCCGAGTCACCATAGAAGGTCTTCAGGCGGTCGAGGAGAGCCACGAGGAATCGGCCTGTGCCGCTGCATGGATCCCCGAACGACATGCCCTTGAACGACCAAGGATCGACGAGACTGAGTGCGATATCAGCGGCGGCCGAGGTCACGACCGTAGGGGTCAAGTACGTCGCGAGTCCGCCCGCATGGTCGTAGCGACCACGAAGGAAGATGTCGAACGCTGAACCGAGGATGTCTCCTGGCGCTGACTTGGACTCCATCGGCACTGCCTCGGCGAGTACCGACAGCGCTTCAGCTAGCACGTCGGCTCGTCCGATTCTCAACGGTTCATCGAGAGGCCACACGGTCTGAGTCGTACCGTCCGGCAGCGACGCCGCGAGGTCGGGCTCTGCAATCGCTTGGCGGAAGGCCGCCTTTACGCCGTCCAGGTAGACATCAGCAGGGTCAGATAGTTCCAGCAGATCCGACAGACGACCTACGCCTTGCACGAACGCGTTTGGCTCGCGGGCTAGCCAGACGCGCAACAACAGGAGCTTGGCCAACTCCTCGACGGCGGCGTTGGTGGGTCTAATGCCACCGCGCATGTAGAGCATCGTGTGGAGTTGGTCGAACCGCTCAGCCAGAGCGATCTCGCGATCGCTCGATGCCAGGTCTGCTGCGACCAGAGCTTCGGCGATGCCTTTCACTTGCAACGTCTCCTGCTCGCTCGCGCTCGTTCCGTAGTGACTGAGCAGAACCGTGAACAGGCCCTCGGCGGTCACGGCGCTGCGCCCGGCTCGATCAAGGAGAGGTGCTGCCCACCCCTTCGGATACGGTACTGCTCAACAGTCGGGCGCTCGGTACGGGATGCGCGTGTCGAGCGGCTCACGGGGTAATCGCCTCCGTGTAGCGGTAGACGCTCGCACGTGAGACGCCGAGGGTCTTGGCGATCACGGCTATGGGCTCGCCGTTGGCACGCATCCTCCTCGCTAGGGCAGCTGCGGATGCGTCGAGGACACGGGGCCGGCCTGTCTGCTTGCCACGTGCGCGGGCGGCCTCGCGAGCGGCAGCGGCTCGCTCGCGGATGAGAGCCAACTCCATCTCAGCGAGTGCCGACATGATCGTGGCGACGGCCTGCCCGAGCGGGGTGGAGAAGTCCAGGGACTCTCGGAGCGACTTCACGATCACACCGCGCTGGTGCAGCTCTTGGAGCGTCGATAGGACTTGGAGCGTTGAGCGCCCCAGCCGGTCGAGGGCGACGATCACGAGAGTGTCGCCGGGTCGGAGCTGATCGAGGCAGGCCGCGAGTCCGGGCCGGTCGGCCTTGGCTCCGGACAGCTTGTCGCCGAACACCTTGGAGCAGCCAGCGGCGCGGAGGGCGTCGTCCTGCTGGTCGGTGGTCTGCTGACCGGTCGAGACGCGGGCGTAGCCGTAGGTCGCGGCGGTCACCGGTCAGCCTCCACCGTGAGGACCAGCTCGCCGCCGTCGAGTGCGACCAGGCCGCGACCGCCCTCACCGACTAGGAGCACGCGGTCATCAGGGTCGACACGAACGCTGATTGCGTGGAGCGTGATCGGTGCGGACCTCCACGGGAGGGTCAGGACCACGGTCACAGGTGCTGTGAGGTCACGCGCGGCGACGAGGCTCATCACTTGGCCGCCTTGGTGGTGGTCTTGCGGGTGGTGGTCCGCTTGGCGGCGGGCTTCTTGGGCTGGGGCTCGGCGGCGTACTTGGTCTTGAAGGTCCGGCCGACCGTGCCGGGGATCCTGTCGGCGATGTGAGCGGCGTCGGCGGCCGCGACGAACGCGGTCCAGGACTGGTTTAGCGTGCGCTCGGTGCCGTCGTCGTTCTTGGCCTGTGCGATCTCGTTCCAGAGCTTGAGCAGCTCGTCGTCGGCGGCCATGCGCTCAACGTTGATGAGGATGTGCTTGGTTGATGCGGGCATTGCGGTGTCTCCTGCCGTTTGAGGGCCGGAGAGTCCCGACCCAGACAGCAGAGAGCCCAGCGGTAGACGGGTGTCAACCGAGGAGCCGAATGGTCTCAAAGGTCGGCGGATGACGACGCAGCGGACAGCACCTTGAGAGTCAGAGAGTGGACGTCTCTGAGGGAAGCTCGGCGCGTTGGGAGGGCGAGTCTCAATGGCCTGCTTGTGGACGTCGGCGCAACAACACTGTCGACGTCTTTCGAAGCGCTTCGCGAGGGTGCATCATGTGCCCGTGAAGTGGGGACGCGACGACCTCGAATGGGCCGAGCTAGTGGACGCGACTGCCGACTTCCTGGTCGAACAGGCGTCGCTCCAGCGAACGACTTCCTACACAGAACTGAACGCAGTGCTTGCACAACGAACGGATGCCCGCCCGTTTGACTTCGATAAAGAAAGTGAGCGGGCGGCGATGGGCGCGATGCTAGGCGAAGTTGCCGTCAGAATGCGCGAGGATGTGGGCGCGCTGATCTCGGCCATCGTCCTATATCTCAACGAGAATGACGCAGGAGGCGGCTTCTACCGCCTCGCTAGTGCACTTGGAATGCTGCCGACGAAGCCAACAGCGGACCAGCGCCTGACGTTCTGGACACAGCAGGTCACAGCGGTTTACGCGCGCTACGAGTGATGGCGCTCAGGCGCATGTATCGCGGTGGTTTCACATGCCTTCGGGCAAGAGCCACGCGAGGCGCGCCCCGATCGATCAAGATAAAGGGTGCCCACAGAACTGCCTTCCGGACCGCAGCCGACAGATGAGCCGGACCTCACCTTCGATGACAGCCTGTCAGCCGACTTGAACGTCGCCGCTCGTGCGCTCACTCTCGGGGCGGCTCTGCACTCGCCGGAGGCGACCGAAGGTCTTGACGAGGACGCGACTGCCATGGGTTTCCGCGACCTCCCACCGCCGGTCGACAGCAGCGGCTACCTGGCGTTGCTCAGAGACTCGAACGACCTACTTGCTGACTACGGCCTAGGACAGTTGGTCTCCCGCAGAGAGCGCCGCCCTGGGTGGCAACCCTCGAGATCCCAATCCGTGCGACCGCAGGGAGGTGTCTTGTGGACGCAAGCTGCGGCAGGTGATCCCGTCGCCGCAGTCAGTTGGCTACGCACCATGCAGGCGACTGACGCTGGTCTGCGGCAGGTGGCCGCCGCCGCAGCTCTTCAGCCCACCGCAACAGACCCGCCAACCGTGACCGGGACGATAGACGCCGCGGACACGCTGGCAGCGGCGCGCACGGTCCTCTCGCAGGCTGCAGTCGAACCGCCACAGAACAGCATCAATGCGAGCGTACTCAGGGCCGTCACGACCGCAGCTGGCCTTCTAGCGAAGGAGCTGGCGTCTGTAGCTCTCGGGGAAGACACCGCCGATCTCGTCGAGGACCGACAGCGGGTCGAGAGCGGCACCGGCCCTCATCCACCTTCGACGATTGTCCACGGCACCGGCGCCTACGTGGGCACCTGGTGGACGCCACGTGGCGACTTTCACGAGTTCATCAGGGGCACCATCAACCCGGACTTGTATAGCAATGGGCAGTACTTCCAATGGAGCGGCAAGTACTCAGCCAGACATCGTGACGTCGCCGCTCAACGCCTTCTGGACTGGGCGGCACCCTACGACGGACGAATCCGGCGCTTGTTCGCCCACAGTTACGGAGGAGTCATCGCCTTAAGAGCCCTAGGACTTGGCCTGAAGGTCGAGGATCTCGTACTTCTCAGCACACCCGCGGAGAGAGTCGAGACTAACTGGTCTGCAGCGGGCCGCATCCGCTCCCTGCGGATTCACGTGGACCTTGTGCTGCTAACTGCGCGTCGCCGCCAGATCTTCGATCTCCCTGTTGCCGAGTTTCACTTGCCGAAGTGGTTTGTTGGCCACAGCGACTCGCGCGCAGTCGATGTCTGGCAGCAGCACGACGTTGCACGCATTCTGGAGCTTACATAGAAGCACCCCGGCCAACTGCCAGGCCCGACGCTGACCTGTGTAACTCATCATCGCCGATCCGTGCCGCCGTACCAGCGGCGTTGCCGTCGAAGCATGCGTGAGCCTGCAGCATCATTCCGGTTCGTGTTCCGCGACCACGCGAGGGACTCGCGCACTCCGAAGATCGTCGAAATGACTGGTCAGGTTGTGGA
Organism: Nocardioides bizhenqiangii; assembly: GCF_034661235.1. Taxonomy (NCBI): domain Bacteria; kingdom Bacillati; phylum Actinomycetota; class Actinomycetes; order Propionibacteriales; family Nocardioidaceae; genus Nocardioides; species Nocardioides bizhenqiangii. The sequence goes on along the minus strand of NZ_CP141059.1, from coordinate 207,038 downwards.
GCACGGTGCCGCGCAGTCGGTACGTTTCCCACATGGCTCGGACCGGCAGCGGCTGATGGCACAAGAACCTCTACTCCCTGACGGCTCGGTGGCGCGCCACCCTGACAGGGCGTTGGCCTCTCTGGCCTACATCAACGTCACCTGGGAGCACGGCCGTAGAAGCTATCTCGACAACTTCGTACCGTTTGTGCTGGAGGTCCTGCGAGAAGCGCCGGCCACCCTAACCGCGGAGGGCGTGGCGGCACAGGTCCAGAACCGATTCGGGCTGGACTTTCCAACCAACGTTGTTCGATCGCTGATAGCGCGTGCAGTGCGCACGAGACAGGTCCGACGGCTACCTCGATCTCAGGAAGTTGAACTCGCGCCGGACGTGGTCGACCGTCTACCAGATATCTCGTCCCAGCAGCGCGAATGCGCTCGGCGCCAGAACCGCCTAGTCCGGTCGCTAGTCGATTTCACGCGGGCGAGATTCGATCTTGATTGGGACGAGCCGAAGGCACAGAAGGCGCTCTTCGAGTTCGTCGAAGCTCACGTTCTCCCTCTCCTCCAGTCAACCGTAGGAGGCGGCCCGGTGACCGGGCTCGGCAGTCCTGCACAAGGTCAAGGCTATGTGGTCGCCACCTTCATCGCGGACACCATCGAGAGCGATCCGACTGGCTTCGAGTACCTCGACGAGATGATCAAGGGATCGATGCTGGCAGCGGCGCTTTACGTAGACACATCAGGTCATGTGGTGGAGCGAAAGTTTAAGCGCACGACTCTGTATCTCGATACCTCAGTCTGTCTTCGGGTCCTCGGCCACGAGGGACCGGAAGCTCAACAGGCGGCCCAATCACTCGTCCACATCGCATTGGATCAGAAGGCGGAGGTCGCATGTTTCGAACATACGGTCTCGGAACTGCGCGGTGTACTGGCAGCTGCAGGCGATACGCTCAGGCGCAGTCCTGGCTCTGAGGCAGGGACACGGGGCGTGGTCGCCCACTACCGCAGTTCAGGCTTGACGGCGGCCGAGATTGAGATGGCTCTCGCCACCCTCGACCGAGACCTTCGCGCGAATCGGATCGAGGTTCGACCTTCTCCCCACTACAGCCACGCGTTGGGCGTGGACGAGGACGCACTGGAGGCCGTACTTCAGGAACAGGTCCGATATTTCAATCAGCGAGCGTTGATTCATGACCTGAAGTCACTGACAGCGATTCATCGACTCCGCGGCGGCCGAAGCGCACCGCATGTTGAAGAGTGCCGTGCAGTCTTTATCACCAACAACACCAGCTTGGTTCGGGCTAGCAGGTCCTTCTTCGACTCTGGTGAGCACGAGTGGCCGCTGGCCATGGACGACGCAGGTCTCGCAACGCTGTTGTGGGTGAAGGCACCGACCGTGTCGCCTAACCTCCCCAAGCAGCAGATAGTCGCTGACTGTTTCGCGGCAATGTCCCCCTCGCCAAATCTTTGGTCGAAGGTGTCCGAGGAAGTAGAGCGGCTCGGTCGAGCGGCCTCGGTTGACGAAGAGGGAATCGCCTTCCTGCGATATTCACACGAGGCCGAGCGAGCGATAATGGACGTCACGCTTGGCGACCCGCAGAGGGTCTCCGAGCGGACCGTTCAAGAGGCGCTGGCGAAGGCTCGCAAGGAAGCCGCGGAACCCGCAGAACGAGCAAGGGATGCCGCCCTCGCTCGCGCCGAGGAGCTGGAGCGCATCGAAGCTCAGTCCAGATTCGATGCGGAGACTCGCAAAGCCGAGAGCGAAGGCCTGACGAAGAGACTCGACGACGTCGAGCAGCGACTGAGCAGATCAGAGGCACAGATCAGAAAGCAAGTTACCAAGCATTACAGGTGGGGAGCTCTGGCAGCCAAGGTCGCTGCCGGCCTGATCATTGCTTGCTCCATCGTCGTGGGAGTCGTATCGCTGTTCCCGAGCTCGAGAGACCTTCTTCCGGGCCCTACATGGGTGTGGTTGAGCAGTGCTTCGACAGTCGCGCTGGTCGCCAGCGGCGTGACGCTCATGTGGGGCAAGAGCGCCGTCGAGTGGATCAACGACGCAAGAGATCGGGCTATTGCTCGACGACTGTCGGAACTTGAGCAAGAGGCAGGATGAGCGGAACCTCGCCCAGCAGTCGGAGGACTTCGCCAGCCGCGGCCAGCCTGACCCTCCTGGGCGGCCCAGGAGTCCCTCAGCCCTGCGCCCCCAGCAACCGAGCCAGTCTCGTCTGACGATGGCCCGGGTGACTTGTCATGGCCGAGCTGAGCCGCGGTACCGGCCAGCTCGGGTCCTGCCTCCTGGGGGTGCCGCCACGTCGTAGTCACCCACGAGCTATCGAGGTTATGGAGTGGCGCGACGGCACCCCCAGGAGGCAGGACCAGATCAGTCTTCGTCGGGAACGTCGGCGGGGAGGTACTGCATCAGGTCCGCGAAGGTCGCGAGATCGACGACGACGTAGCTCTCACCGATCGGACGGCCACGGCGGGAGAGGACAGCGCCGAACCACCGCCGGCCGAGGAAGAACGCCGTATTGCTGGCTTGATCGAGTTGGGTCGAGATGTCGTGGCGCTGGGAGGTCCGGACCGCGAGCACGAACGGGATGCCGCCGATGTCGCCAGGGGACCGCAGCTCCTCCCCGATCGTGACGGGCGTCTCGGGCTTCGCCTCGGAATGGCCAGCGCTGCGGAGGAAGTCCGCGACCTCGCCTTTGAACTCGCTGCCTCGGGCCTTGTTGCGGTGAGGGGCGCCGGTGGACATCTCGGTCACCGGCTGTAGACCGCGTTGGTCCGACTGGTGGGCTGCGAGGGGCCGTAGCGGCGCTCGACCTCAGCCAGGGCCCGGGCGCGCTCTCCCTTGGTGGGCAGGGCGTTGGCCTCACGGACCGCAGCGCGGCGGGCGTCGTCGTGCTCAGTGGATCCCGGCTCCTGCTTCACAAGGTCCGATGGCCACGGGCCGGTGCCGACGATCTGCTCATCGAAGCGCCGGACCTGGGCCTCAGGGTCGTGGGCGAGAGCGAGCCACGGCGCGACCAGTCCGTTGCGGTCCTTGCTGGCCTCGATGAGGTCCGCCGTCACGACCAGCTCCTGCCCTCGGCGCGAGACGAACGCCGCGAACTGGCCGCGCCGGATGTCGTGGTAGGTCTGGCCGCTCCGCAGGAAGTGGAGGATGTCACCGGGCTTGGGCATGGGTGCGTTAGGCATGATCGGTGGTTCTCCTGATCAGTAGATGGTGATGTCGGGGTCCGTTGGCGCGACGCTGACGGTTCCGCGCTCGGCCGCGACCATGAGGTCGTCGGGGCTGGATCCGGCCAGGGCGAGCAGGTCGACTCTGCTCGGTCCCGCGAGGGTCAGGATGTCGTCGGGCGTATCCGCCAGGTCGAGCTTGTGGAGCGTCGCCGTCAGCACCACCTCGTTGAGCAGGTCGAGAGCGGTCTGAGTCTCGGGCGGGTTGTGAGTCGTCATCGAGACGCCTCCTTCAGGGCTCGATTCGCTTGGATGCCTGGCAGCCCGCGGACGTTGCCTACTGCGCTCGCGAGTTCGTCTGCGAGGCGGTCTTGGCCCTGGGTGCGGAGGTCCGCGACCACCTGCGTCACGACGTCGGGATGCGATGGCAGTACTCGAACGCATGCCGCCGCCAGGGCAATGGCCTCACGCAGGGACTCAACCGTCTCGGTGGAGTCGACGCCGAGATGATGGATCAGCGTGAGGATCGTGTCGCGCTTGCTTGCCGAGGCTCGGAGGAGCAGGTCCGGGTTGTCGGACTCGCGGGCGAAGTCACGGACGCTGTTCGCGTCGTCGGCCAGCTCCGCTAGCTGGTCCGCGAAGTCCGCGATATGAGCGGGTGCGCGGGTGGCGAGCTGGGCGCGCAGCTCAGGACGCAGGTGGGCACGCCGATGCCTGTTGACAGCGGCGACCGAAAAGCCCGCGTCGCTCGCCACCAGAACGATCGGTTCATTGCGGAGGATCCGAGCTTCCAACTCGGCTCGGCGAGGGTGTCCGCACATCCCACAGTGACGAGGCATAGAAGGCCTATCGACCGCACGGCGTACCAACCCGGCGTACATATTCGCGAGGCTTGTGTCTCTGGTTGAGTCGCTGTCGCTCCTGTTGCGGAAAGACTCTTTGTTACCTCCAAAGACTGGGGTGTTACCCCACCACGTGAGACACCGGAGCATTGCCCCAGGACACCCAGGCGCATGCCTCTTCGATCTTGGCCGAGGCGCAGGGGCACATCAACGGCGGCAGGTGCGAGGACTCGCAAGAACACTCGTGCACAAGCGCGAGGGCGAAGAAGTAGTCCACACGAGAGCCGTCCTCCAACAACACATAACCGTCGATCGGGTGGTGCGGAAGGCACACGCTGCTGCCGGTAATCGTCGGAACCTCGATCCAGTCGGCGTCGAGATCGATGCCTCGCAGGACGTCGCTCAGATCGATCAGGGCGGCATGCATCCGAGACCTGCGGTCGTCAAGGTCGGCGAGAACCTTCTTGCGACGCTCCTGCGACGCGATGACGTAGTCCGAGAGCGCGAGACGCTGGTCCAGGGTGAGCGACAGAAGAAGGACCATGTCAACGTCGGGCTCGCTGGCGACGGGGCTCAGCTCGAGATCAATGGTCCCGGACTCGTTGCCGTAGGTGCTGCGCCGACCCGGGTCGTAGCTGAGGAAAAGGCCACGCTCAACTAGCTTCTCGATGTGCTTCTGCACCGCCCTGGGAGACAACCGGATGCGGTTCTGCGACTGAGCCGCGACCGTGGTCTGGACATAACGCAGGGAACCGAGCACTGGGGCGCCCTGATAGATGCCGAGGGAGTACACAGCGCGATGGACGGCCCGAGCAGAGGAACTCAGCTCGTCAAGCTTGGCGCTGTCCCGCTGCTGACGGTACGTCTCCATGATGCGAGCAGCCTGTCCACTGCGGTTCACAAAGACGTCGGCGGCGTCGAGCAGCTCGACCAGAACATCCTCGTGACGCCGATAAGACACACGGCGGAGCCAGACCGTGACCGGGGTTCGATTGCGGAAGTTGTCGAGGATCCGTTCTGCCTCGACGTCGCCGGTCTGCATCCAATGGACCAGCTTGGGATAACGGCGGACGTAGGAACACGCCTCGCTCATGGCGGCTCGGGCGGCGTCCTCGGAAGGGACAAGACCCATGGGGTCCTCCTGCAGGTGGCGGGAGTCCTCCAGGCCGGGTCAGCTTTGGGTTGAGGAGGGGTCCCAGAGAACGGGACCCCTCCTGCCCATGCTCTCCCGCCAAGGAGGACGCAATGTGACTACTCGGATTCATGCAGCCTCGACAAGGTTTCAGCCACGCCTAGCGGAGAGACTGTTAGTTACCCCTGGCCAGGTGTTTGCCCGACCAGGGGCCTGCGGGTTGCCGATGCCCTTGAGTACTGGCGCCTTGGCGATCGCTTACGGGATGGGTTCTGCGGCCAAGTCTGAAACGCGGTAGGGAGCTGTGGGACTCACGCTCGGAGGGGAGCTGCACGGACCCTGCATCACCGCGATGGCCCGCCGTTCTCAGGAGAATCATGACCCACGCCACCGCGTGACTCAATGGTGCGTGACGACATTTTTCGCCTGCCCCAGGGCGGCCGAGGGATCACTCAGCCCAGCGCCCCCCAGCCAGTAGCCAGCGATTGCCGGAACGGGCCCGGAGAGGCCTCACCGGGCCACTCCCGCTCCTCGCCTACCGCAGCGTCCAAGCAGTGGCGAGCAGTTCCTCGGGGAGCGGCTCGCCGGTCTTCGGGTCCAGGTCCACGATCTCCACTCGTTCGGCGGAGAGTTCGCGGTTGCCGCGGTACTGGCGTCCCGGAGTTGCGGGCAGGATGATGACGCGGACCAGCGCCTCGAGGATCTGGCGTTGTGTCGACAGCTCCAGCGCGTCGAACCGCTCGCGTGCGGCAGACCGAGCGGCCTTGATGTTGCCGATGAGCTTGGTGAGGTCCACTGCCTTGCCGGTGGACGAGTCTTCTTCGGGGACCTCCGCGTCTTCGATTCGAGTGAATCCCCGCATGGTCTCTGCCAGGGCTCCGCGCTGCGCGAGGCGCTCGAACTGCTCGGCAAGGGCGTCGAGTTCAGCGGCCACCTCTGCGAGCAGCACGGCCTTGTCCACCCGGTCGAGCTTCAGCTCATGGATTCGGGCGCGATCGCTCTCTAGCCTTGCCCGCGCCTCGTGGTTGGCTTCGAACGCCTCGCGGTCCTCGTTGGTGGCGCGGAAGAGACTGGCGTCAGGGAGAGCGAGGCGCTTCGCGATGTGGTCGCGCACGGTCTCCTCTGCGACCGCGTAGGAGATCGAGGACCAGCACGTCTTGCCCTCGGCCGTCGTGTGCTTGCCGCCGCACTGATAGGTCAGATGTCGCTTCCCATAGGACTGAGTGTTGCCAGCTCGGAGGGGGTGCCCGCAGGCTCCGCACGTGAGGAAGAACGAGAGGAGATGCTTCCTGACGTGGTTGCCCGGCCCGGTCCGGCGCTTCGGGTCGAACAGGAGATTCCGTACGGCCTCCAACTCAGCGCGGGAGACCAGCGGCTCCCACGTCCCTGGGTACAGCTCGGTGTCGACGATCTTGTTGCCGTCGTAGATATTGCGCTCGCGCACTCCTGCGTTCTTCCACCGCGTGAGAACTGCCCGGACTCGTCCATGCGTCCAGTCGTCACGTCCCCGAGCCGTCTTGTAGCCCGATGCGTTCCAGCGTCGGATGATCTCGGCGAGTGAGGTCCCTGCCAGCACGTCGGCGGTCGCCTGCTGGATCATCTCTGCTTCTGGCTGCCGCCAGGTTCTTCCATCCGGCTCGAATCCGAACGCGCGGGAACTGGTGCGGGGCTCGCCGCTCTGAGCCAGCTCTAGCTCTTTGCGCTTCTGTCGTTCTGCTTTCAGCTCGACCTCGTGCTGCGCGATCTCGGCGAAGATGCCCGCCTGCATCCGCCCACTCGATGTCGTGAGGTCAAGAGCGCCGGCCTTCACCGTGTAGACCGGGATGTCACGTGGCTTCAGCACAGCTATCAAACGGTGTAGATCAGCTGGCCGACGGTAGAGGCGGTCTGTGTGCCACGTGAGGACGGCTGAGAACTTGCCTGACTTGGCGTCCTCCATGAGTTGCTCGAAGCGCGGCCGCGGCTTCGTCTTAGTCGCACTGAAGTCGTTGTCGTCGTAGACGTCGGCGACGTCGAACCCAAGTTTCTCGGCCAGCAGGCGGCAGTCAGCTTCCTGTCGTCCGACGCCGAGACCCTTGCCCTCCTTGTCGCGGGAGATGCGCACGTAGATCGCTGCGAGCGGACGCATGGAATGGATCCTAGTGTCGCCAGGCTGAAACGTACTAGAGGAATGTGCTGCTGGTCCGGGCGCAGCTCGGTGGCGTCCTCGACCACGACGATCCGCTCGGCGGGGTCGACGGCACCGAGGAGCGCCGACAGCAGCGTGGTCTTCCCGCTGCCGGTCCCGCCGGTCACGAGGAACGCCAGCCGGGCGCCGACCACCAGCCGCACCAGCTCGAGCGACTCGTCGGTGAGCGTGCCGGCGTCCCGCAGCTGCGCCAGGCTGAACCCGCCCCGACGCGGCACCCGCAACGAGATCGCGGTGCCGGGCCGCGCCAGCGGCGCCAGCACCGCGTGGCAGCGGGTGCCGTCAGGCAGCCGCACGTCGGCGTACGGCGCCGCGTCGTCGAGACGCCGGCCGCCGGTGGCGACCAGCCGCTGCGCGAGCCGTCGTACGGCGTCCTCCGACCCGAGTCGCACGTCGGTCCGCTCCAGCCCCGACCCGCGGTCGACGTAGACGTCGCCGGCGCCGTTGACGAGCACGTCGGTGACGCCCGGCTGTCGCAACAGCGGGTCGAGCGGCCCGGCACCGACCACGTCGCGCCGCAGCGCCTCGTAGACGGCGAGCACCGTCGCATCCCCCACCGGGCGTCCCGCGGCGCGGAGCGCCTCGGCGACCCGGTGCGGTGTCAGCTCGCCCGGCGTCCGGGCCAGCCGACGGCGTACCTCTTCCACCAGGCCGGCGACCTCGTCGATCAGGTCGTTCGTCATGCGACGGCGCTCTCGGGCGCGCCGAGCACCGTGGCGACCGCACGCGCGAGCGGTCCGCGCCGCGACCGCAGCGGCCCGAGCCCGAGGTCGAGCGCCTCGGACAACCGGGGTTGGTCGCGCATCTGCACCACCACCGGCATCCGCACCACCGACTCCACGTCGGCCGGGTCGACGGCATCGCCGCGGAGCACCACGCCGACGTCCGGGTGGCCGGCTAACCGGGCCCGCATCCGGGCGGCGGCGCTGACGCCGAGAACGGTGCCGATGGTCACGACGAGGAGCCGGTCGCAGCGGGCGGCGATCTCGTCGACGAGACGGTCGGAGGTGCGGGGCAGGTCGACGACGACGGTGTCGTGGCCACGGCGTGCGGCCGAGAGTGCCTCCCGCACGGCGAACGCCTGCAGGGTCTGCGCCCCTGCGCCGACGTACCACGACAGCACGCCCAGCGAACCCGCGCGCGGTAGCGCGTCCCGCAGTGCCCGGGCGCTGAGCCGGCCGGTGGTCTGGCACAACGCGTCCCAGTGGAAGCCGTCGGTGCGCTCGAGCCCGAGCATCCGGTCGAGGCCCGGTCCCTGCGGGTCGCAGTCGATCACGACCGCGTCGCCGGCACGGGCCGCGCCCTGTCCCAGTGCGCACGCGAACGTCGTGGCGCCCGCCCCGCCGGAGCCCCCGATGACGCCGATCACCCGGCCCCGGGCGGTACGCCGCTCGGTCAGGTCGGCGAGCATCTCGACCAGCCAGGCCGACGACCCGGCGATCTCGACCACCTGCTCGGCACCGATCTGCAGCGCGGTCCGGAACAGGTCGTCCGGTGCCCGCTGGTGCGACACGACGTAGACGTGCGGCCGCTTCTCCGGGGCGAGCCGCGCGACGTCGGGGGCGAGGTCGGCGCCGACGAGTACGACCGGCGCGCGGCTCCACGACGCCAGCGCCGCGAGTGGTTCGTGTGCCGCGACCGGTGTGATGTCGGCCGCGGCGGCGAGGGGCAGCAGCTCGCCGAGCAGGCTCTGGTCGGCGGTGAGGATGAGTGGTTCGGGAGGGCCCACGGTCGGGGCGGTGAGGGTGGTCATGTCCGAGGATGTCGCCGGGTCGTCGCACGCCCATGCCTGCCGGCCGACGCCCTGTGGAGGACGGCGTTGCGGCCGTCGGCTGTGGACGGTTGCGGGGCCGCGCCGATGCCGAGGTTGAGCCACGGTGGTGCGCGGACCGCCCCTACGATTGGGGACATGGGCTCCGAGGCGGCGTTCTTCGACCTCGACAAGACGATCATCGCCAAGTCGAGTGCGCTTGCGTTCAGCAAGCCGTTCCAGGCCGGCGGGCTGATCTCCCGGCGCGCGGTGCTGAGGTCGGCGTACGCCCAGTTCGTCTTCCTCGTCGGCGGCGCCGACCACGACCAGATGGAGAAGATGCGGCAGTTCATGTCGCAGCTCGTCGCCGGCTGGGACGTCGCCACGGTCAAGGAGATCGTCGCCGAGACGCTCCACAACATCATGGACCCGTTGGTCTACGACGAGGCCGTCCAGCTGATCGAGGAGCACCACGCCGCGGGGCGTGACGTCGTGATCGTCTCCTCGTCGGGCACCGACGTCGTCGAGCCGATCGGCGCGATGCTCGGCGCCGACCGGGTGGTGGCGACGAGGCTCGAGATCGTCGAGGGCAAGTACACCGGCGAGATCGAGTACTACGCCTATGCCGAGGAGAAGGCCAACGCGATCCTGGCGCTCGCCGAGGAGCGTGGCTACGACCTCGCGGCCAGCTATGCCTACAGCGACTCGTCCACCGACATCCCGATGCTCGAGGCGGTCGGACACCCGCACGTGGTCAACCCCGACCGCGAGCTGCGCAAGTTCGCCGCGACGCACGGCTGGCCGGTGCTGACCTTCAGCAGACCGGTCACCCTGCGGAGCCGGGTGCCGCTGCCCCCGCCGAAGCCGACGCTCGCCGCCCTCGCCGTGGGGGGTGCGGTGGCCGTCGGTGCCGCCGTCTGGCTCGGCGCGAAACGCCGCGGCGCGGCCAGCGCCTGAAGGTCTCACCCGACCCCTGAGGGTTTCCCGCGGACCCGAAAAGTCAACCCTTGAACGTGGTCCCCAACCGGCGTACAAAGGTCAGCAAGACCGACAACTCCAGATCAACACATGGCCCAGGTACCCACGCGGCGATCCACCCTTCCTAACAGGGCGCACGTCACCGGAAAACTTCCGGAGCGGCAATTAGAGATGCACGCCTGGTAGCCACGGGATCATGTGTCAGCGGTGGCACCCGAGAGACTTCATTGACTCGGGTGCCACCTGCATGTCCGGGCCGATGTCGCTCCGAGGAACGAGGAGAGACATGCTCGGCGAGGAGGTCGAGTGTCCGCTCGGCCGAGCTTGCGAGGCCGAGACCGGACGTATCGAGACCCGGTGAGGCGAACGCCGACAGCGACCACGGGCAGGGGTCTCGATACGCCCTCGCCTGGCGGCTCGGGCTATTCGACCAACGAACGACCGCGCTACTCGACGAGCGGATGCCGCCGTACGTCGTAAGGTCGAACCGTGAGCCGTACCCGCACACCGCTCAGCCGGGAACGCGTCTTCGCCGCGGCCGTCGCCGTCGCCGACGCGGACGGGCTGGCCCACGTCACGATGCGCCGGGTCGCGGGCGAGCTCGGCGTCGAGGCGATGTCGCTCTACCACCACGTCGCCAACAAGGAGGCCCTCCTCGACGGTCTCCTCGAGGCGCTGATGGCCGAGGTCGACGAGAGCGTGGCCGCCGTCGAGCGCCGGTCACCGGAGCCGGACTGGCGACGTGCTCTGCGCCGCCGGTTCCTCACCGCGCGCAGCGCGATGCTGCGCCACCCGTGGGCCCCGCAGCTCATCACCAGCCGTACGTCGGTGCCGGCCTCGGTCTACGGCTACTACGACCGGGTGCTCGGGACCATGGTCGACGGCGGTCTCTCCTACCACCTCGCCCACCGTGGCCTCCACGCGTTCGGGAGCATGGCGCTGGGCTTCGCCCAGGAGCTGTTCGCGCCGCCCGGCGGCGAGGACGTCGACCCGGCCGCGGAGGAGGAGGAGATGGCGGCGATGGCGGGCGCGTTCCCCCATCTCGCCGCGATGGTGGCGTCCGAGGTCCACGACGCCGGCGACGAGGTGCTCGGCTGGTGCGACAGCCAGACCGAGTTCGAGTTCACGCTCGACCTGCTGCTCGACGGGCTGGAGCGGGCGAGCAGGTCTCGAGACGCTCGCTAGAGAGAGCTCCTCGACCAGCGGGTAGCCGCTACTCCGCGGCGCGCACCAGCGGGCTCGCCTCCGCCGCCGCGGCGTACGCCTCTGCCGCATAGAGCAGCCAGGAGTGGATGCCGGACGACTTGCCGCTGGAGTAGCCGCGGAGGTTGGACTCGTACTCCGCCCTCAGCGCGAGGTGGGCTGCCTCGGGGACGACGAGGGACTTCTCGTCCACGCCCTTCGCGGCCACGAGGAGCCGCTCCGCGGCGCGGGCGACGATGCCGTTGTGGGAGGGGAACGGCGCGTTCACGACCAGCTCGGCGTGGACGACGGCCGCGAGCGCGAGTGCCGGCGCCTCGGTCGTGGCCGTGATCAGGTCGGAGACGGTGCGCAGCAGCCCGGCGGACTCGGCGTCGCGCGGCCGGCCGAGCCGGTCGGCGGGCAGGGAGCCGTGGCCGGCCAGGGCGTGCAGACGGGCGAGCGCCTGCAGGGGCGTGCGTCGTACGACGGGGACCAGCGCCAGCAGCTCGGTCGACACCCGGACCGCGTCCACGGAGATCTCGTCGCCCTCCCCTGCCCGGACCTCGGCCAGCGTCGACGCCGATCCCTCGAGGACGGCGCTGGCGTGCGCACCCCGCAGCAACGACTCCGCCGTCATCTCGGGGCTGGTACGACGCAGCCCGCGGTCCCGCAGCACCGCGTCGATGCCGTCACGGGCCCCGGCGAACGCCGAGGGGACCCCTTCCAGCGACACCAACCATGCCAACGGGTCCACGCTCACCGGAAGAACACTATCGAGCGACTACGGTGAGACCCGATGGCACCCAACGAGTCACCAGCACCCGATCCCGCCCGTTGCTTCGGCAGCGTGGTCGACGCCTACGAGCGCGGTCGTCCGGGCTATCCGGTCGAAGCCGCGCGGTGGCTGACCGGCGACGAGCCGCTCTCGGTGCTCGAGCTGGGCTCCGGCACGGGCAAGCTCACCCGCGAGCTGGTCGCGCTCGGCCACGACGTGCACGCGACCGACCCGGACCCGGCGATGCTCGACATCCTGTCCCGCAACTACGTCGTCACCCGGATCTCCCAGACCACGGCCGAGGAGATCCCGGTCCCCGACAGCACCTTCGACATCGTGATCGCGGCGCAGGCCTACCACTGGTTCGACCACGACAAGGCGCTCCCCGAGATCGCGCGCGTGCTCAAGCGCGGCGGCTCGCTGAGCCTGGTCTGGAACGCCCGCGACGAGCGGATCCCGTGGGTCAAGCGGCTCGGACGGATCCTCGCCAACCCCGAGCTCGGCACCGGTCCGGGCGACGAGCTCGAGTCGTCGCCGTACTTCGGGCCGATCGAGCGCGAGACCTTCAAGCACTGGCAGGCCATCGACCGCTCCACGATCCAGGACCTCGTGCTGTCGCGCTCCAGCGTCGCGACCCTCCCCGCCGAGGGGCGGGAGGCCAAGCTCCGTGAGGTGCTCGCCTTCTACGACGACTTCGGCCGCGGCATGGACGGGATGCAGCTGCCCTACCTCACCCAGTGCTACCGCGCGGTCGTCGGCATCAAGCCCCAGTCGGCTCCCAAGACGCTGGTCGCGTCCGAGGAGCGGCAAGGTGACGGGTACGTCGGCGAGGACACCGAGCCGGTCGCGCTCTCCGACGCCGCCGAGCTTCCCTCCGTCATCGACCCCCCGGCCGACGACGACTCGGGGATGCTCCTCATCGACTTCCGCTAGCCGTGCGACGGCGCGGGCACCTCGGGAGCGAAGCCGACCGCGCCACGTTCCGCGCGCTGCACCAGGCGTCGCTCGCGTCCCCGGCACTCAGGGAGGGGCTGACGGCCGACAGCGCCGACCGAGCGATCAGGCACCTGCGCACCCTGCTCGGTACGCCGGCGCTCGCGCTCACCGGCACCGCGACCACCCTCGCGTGGGACGGCACCGGCAGCCACCACCGCGCCCAGGCGGGCGCACTGGCGGCGATGCTGGTGGCCCCGGCCGGCAGCGACCACACCCGCGACTGGACGCGCACCGTCGAACCCGCCCAGCTCCCGTGCACCACGGGCGGGTGCCCCGTGCGGGCCGGGGTGATCAGCCCGCTGGTGGTCGACGGGCGGGTGGTCGGCACCGTCCAGGCCTTCGCTCCCACCACGACCGCCGGCCTGATCCGCGCCACCGAGGAGGTCGCGCAGTGGGTGTCCGGCCAGCTGGAGCTGGCCGAGCTCGACGCGAGCCGCAACCGGGCGATCGAGGCCGAGGTACAGGCGCTGCGGGCGCAGATCAGTCCCCACTTCATCTACAACTCCCTGGGGGCGATCGCCAGCTTCGTGCGCACCGACCCCGACCGGGCCCGCGAGCTGCTGCTCGAGTTCGCCGACTTCACCCGCTACTCGTTCCGCCGGCACGGCGAGTTCACGACCCTGGCCGACGAGCTGCGCTCGATCGAGCGCTACCTGCTGCTCGAGCAGGCCCGCTTCGGTGACCGGCTCCAGGTGACGCTCAACATCGCGCCGGAGGTGCTGCCGGTCGTCGTGCCGTTCCTCTGCATCCAGCCGTTGGTCGAGAACGCCGTCCGCCACGGGCTCGAGTCGTCCTCAACGGTCGGCCACCTCCGGATCGTGGCCCACGACCGTGGGCACGAGTGCGTGGTGGAGGTCGAGGACAACGGCGTCGGCGAGGACCCGGAGAAGGTACGGCGCGCGCTGGCAGGTGACGCCGCCCTCGACTCGGTCGGCCTCGGTAATGTCGACTCCCGGCTGCGGGCGACCTTCGGCGACGACTACGGTCTGGTCGTGGAGACCGCCCCCGGTGCCGGCACCAAGGTGATCGTCCGCGTGCCCAAGTTCGCTCCCGGCGTGAGCACCACCCCACCGCGGAAGACCACGCCATGACGCAGTCCGGGCTGCGGGTGCTGCTGGTCGACGACGAGCAGCCGGCGCTCGACGAGCTCGGCTTCCTGCTCTCCGCCGACGACCGCGTGCGGGAGGTCGTCACCGCGGCCACCGCGACCGAGGGGCTGCGGATCCTCCGCGAGACCGACGTCGACGCGGTCTTCCTCGACATCCAGATGCCCGGGCTGAGCGGGCTGGAGCTCGCCGAGGTGCTCGGCCGGTTCAAGGAGGCACCGCCGGTCGTCTTCGTCACCGCGCACGAGCAGCACGCGGTCGAGGCGTTCGACCTCGACGCCGTCGACTACGTGCTCAAGCCGGTCCGCGCGGATCGGCTCGCCGAGGCGGTGCGCCGGGTGGTCTCGGGCACCGGCCGCCGGCCGACCCCCGAGGACACCCAGATCGCCGTCGAGCGGGGAGGCGTCACCCGGTTCGTCGACCGCGGCGACATCTCCTACGTCGAGGCGCACGGCGACTACGCCCGGCTGCACACCCGGTCCGGAGAGGCCTACCTGGTCCGGATCCCGCTCTCGACGCTCGAGGAGGACTGGCGCTCGGCCGGCTTCCACCGCATCCACCGGTCGCTGCTGGTGTCGCTCGCCCACATCGACGAGCTGCGCACCGAGGCCGGCCGTTGCACGGTGGTCGTCGGCAACGACGAGCTGCCCGTCGCCCGGCGGCACACCCGGGAGCTCCGCGACGTGCTGGTCCGGCGGGCGCGGGGCTGAGGGCGTGTCTCCCTCGTGAGCGACCAGCGACCGCACCGGGTCCGGGTCACCGGACCGCCGCGTTACGCGACCGGCCCCCGCAACCGGGTCGGCGACGTGCACGAGCAGACGCCGCTCGGCGACGTCTTCCTCCGCTCGCTGCTGAAGGAGCAGCTCGCGCTCGCGATCCGGGCGCTCATCCTGATCGGCCTCACCCTCGGGTTGCTCCCCCTCGTCTTCCACCTGTGGCCGCGGCTGGCCGACGCCGACCTGCTCGGGCTCCCGGTCGCCTGGCTGGTCCTGGGCGGGCTGGTCTACCCGTTCCTCCTCCTCGTCGGCTGGCGCTACGTGCGGCGCGTCGAGCGCAACGAACGCGACTTCGCCGACCTCGTCGAGGGGCCCGAGGCGAGATGAGTGCGGACGCCGTACCCGGCCTGGTCGCGGTGCTCCTGGTCACCGTCGCCACCCTGGCCATCGGCACCTGGGGGCTGCGGTTCTCCCGCACCACCAGCGACTTCTTCGTGGCCTCCCGCTCGGTCAACCCGCGGCTCAACGCATCGGCGATCGGCGGTGAGTACCTCTCCGCCGCGTCCTTCCTCGGCGTCGCAGGGCTGCTGCTGGTGGGCGGCGCGCAGATGCTCTGGTACCCCGTCGGCTGGACCGCCGGCTACCTCGTGCTGCTGGTGCTGGTCGCCGCCCCGCTCCGCCGCTCCGGCGCCTACACGCTGCCCGACTTCGCCGAGGCCCGGCTGGGCTCCAGGGTGGTGCGATCGGCATGCTCCGTGCTGGTTGTCGGCGTCGGCTGGCTCTACCTGCTGCCGCAGTTCCAGGGCGCCGGGCTGACGTTGGAGTCCGCGATCGGCGCGCCGCGCTGGGTCGGGCCGGTCATCGTCGGCTTCGTCGTGCTGATCAACGTGATGTCCGGCGGGATGCGGTCGATCACGTTCGTGCAGGCGTTCCAGTACTGGCTCAAGCTCACCGCCCTGCTCGTCCCCGCGATGGTGCTGCTCATCGTCTGGGTCGGCGACGGCCGGCCGGCCGGCGGTGGCGCCGGCGAGGGGTGGTCGGTGCCGGTCGCCGGCGGTGGCGCGATCGGGCTCTACACGACGTACTCGCTGATGATCGCGCTGTTCCTCGGCACGATGGGCCTGCCGCACGTGGTCGTGCGGTTCTACACCAACCCGGACGGCCGGGCCGCCCGGCGTACGACGCTGGTCGTGCTGGCGCTGCTCGGTCTCTTCTACCTCTGGCCGCCGGTGTTCGCCGCGCTCGGCCGGATCTACGGCGGTGACCTGATCGACGCGGGACACTCCGACGTACTGGTGCTCGAGCTGCCACGGCTGATGGTCGACGGTATCGGCGGGGAGCTGCTCACCGGCCTGGTGACCGCGGGCGCGTTCGCGGCGTTCCTGTCGACCGCGTCCGGCCTGGCGATCGCCGTCTCCGGTGTGCTCACCCAGGACATCACCAGCCGGTTCGTCGGCGAGCACGGGCCGACCGCGTCGGTCGCGTCCGCGTTCCGGTTGGCCGCCGTGTTCGCGGTGTCGGTGCCGGTCCTGGTCGCGCTGTTCGCCACCAACGTCGGCGTCGCGCAGTCGGTCGGGCTCGCCTTCGCGGTGGCGGCGTCGACCTTCTGCCCGTTGCTGATGCTCGGCATCTGGTGGCGCGGGCTGACCGATGCCGGTGCCCTCGCCGGCCTGGCCGCGGGCGGGCTCGGCGCGGGTGGTGCCGCGGTCCTCAACGTGGTCGGCGTCCAGGCCTCCGGCTGGCTCGGCGCCCTCCTCACCCAGCCGGCCGCCTGGAGCGTCCCGGTCGCGTTCGCGACGATGGTGCTCGTGTCGCTCGCCACCGCGTCCCGCGCCCCCGCGCACGCGCGGCGGTTCCTCGTCCGGCTGCACACGCCCGAGGTGCTGGAGCGCCCGGAGACCGTCCGAGGAACGAGGACGGGATCCGAACCGGCGCGAAGGTCGAGTAGCGCCGCGGGTGAGGCACGAACCCGCGACGCGCGTATCGAGACCCAGTGACGTGCCAGCGGTGGTGGGGACGATCGCAAGACGAGTTGCGGGGTCTCGATACGCCCTCGCCTGGCGGCTCGGGCTACTCGACCACCGAGAAGCCTAGGTCGTGACCGCCAGTCGGTAGCCACGCTTGACGACGGTCTGGACGCAGCGGGTGCCGAGCGCGGCGCGGAGCCGGGCGACCGCCATCTCGACGGCGTGCTCGGAGCCGGCGGTGCCGGAGGGCAGGGCTGCGAGCAGGTCCCGGCGCGAGACGACGGTGCCGGGGTTGACGAGGAGCGCCTGCAGGACGGCCATCGGGGCCGGGGAGAGCTTGACGACGACGCCGTCGAGCAGCACGTCGTCGCCGTGCAGGAGCAGGGTGTGCCCGGCGACCTCGAGCGAGGTGCCTCCGGCGCGGGAGGGCAGCTCGGTCTCGAGCTGCTTGACCATCGCCACCAGCCGGGACCGCTCGGGATAGATCGACGGCACGCCCCACATCTCGAACGCGGCGGCCGTCACCGGACCCACGCAGGACGCGATCACGTCGGCCTGGAAGGCGCTGATCACGTCGTCGCGGTGCCCGGCCGTCGCCGCAGCCTCCATCATCGCGGCGACCGCGGGCGCGGCCGTGAAGGTGACGGCGTCGACGCCGCCTTCCACCACCTCCTCGACCAACCCGAACATCGGCTCGAGGTCGTCGGCCGCGTCGACCCGGTAGACGGTCACGGTCGTGACCTCGGCGCCGAGCCGGCGCAGCGCGTGCGCGGCCATCGACAGCGACTGGCCGTGCTCCTGCACCACGATCCGCAGGCCGGCGAGGTCGCGGCCGCGCAGGTGCGCCAGCACGTCCTCGAACTCCTCGGACTCCGGTGCCCACAGCTCACGGAGCCCGAACCGCCGCAGCGCCCCGACGCTCTTGGGTCCGCGCGCCAGGATCTCCGACTTCGCGAGGTGCGCGACCAGGTCGTCGAGCAGGCCCCAGCGATCGGCGGCGGTCAGCCAGGACTTCATGCCGATGCCGGTGGTCGCCAGGAAGATGTCGACCGGCGCCGACAACACGTCCTTGGTCGCCGCGAGCAGGGCGACCTCGTCGATCCGGTTGGGGTCGACCGACAGCGCCGGCGCGTGGATCACCGTCGCACCGCGCCGCTCCAGGAGCGCGATCTGCTCCTCGGCGCGACGCGCAGCGGTCACTCCGATCCGGAACCCGGACAGAGGAAGGTCGGTCACGAGTCGATTGTCCCCCGCCGGGGGCCGACGAGGACCACATCGCCGTCAACACGGACCTCGAAGGTGGGTACGGCGACCGAGGGGTCGTCGAGACACACGCCGGTCCGGAGGTCGAACGCCTGCTTGAGCAGCGGGCTCGCCACGAACGGCACCTCCTCCCCGGACACCGTCCTGGTGCCGACGATGCCACGGGCGAGAACGGACGCCTTGCCGAACGGGTCGAAGTTCGACAGCGCGAACACCCGGTCCTCGTGGGTCCGGAACACCGCGACCGCCTCGCCCGCGACCAGCGCGGTCACCCCGCCCTCCCGGTCGATCTGCTCCAGACGGCAGATCGCCTGCTCGGTGCTCATGCGGGCGTCCCGACCGGGATCGTGGAGCCGAGGGACACCGGACCGTCGCTGTCCTCGGGAGCGATCTGGCCGCGCTCGTCGCGGAAGGAGATGTTGGGGTCCGGCACGCCCGGCGCGTTCACGAAGGACACGAACCGGGCCATCTTCTCCGGGTCCTCGATGGTGGCCTTCCACTCGTCGAAGTAGGACTCGACGTGCTTGTCCATCGACGCCTCGAGCTCGGCGCCGAGACCGAGCACGTCGTCGACGACCACCTCGCGGATCCGCTCGAGCCCGCCGTCGATCGAGTCCATCCACGAAGCCGTCCGCTGCAGCCGGTCGGCGGTGCGGATGTAGTACATGAGGAACCGGTCGAGGTAGGCGATCAGGGTGTCCTTGTCGAGATCGCCGGCCAGCAGCTGGGCGTGCGCAGGGATGGCGCCGCCATTGCCGCAGACGTAGAGGTTCCAGCCCTTCTCCGTGGCGATGACCCCGAAGTCCTTGGACCGCGCCTCCGCACACTCACGGGCGCAGCCGGAGACGCCGCCCTTCAGCTTGTGCGGCGAGCGCAGGCCCCGGTAGCGGAGCTCGAGCTCGATCGCGAGACCGACCGAGTCCTGCACGCCGTACCGGCACCAGGTCGAGCCGACGCACGACTTAACGGTCCGCAGCGCCTTGCCGTAGGCGTGGCCGGACTCCATGCCGGCGTCGACGAGACGCTTCCAGATGGCCGGCAGGTCCTCCATCCGGGCGCCGAAGAGGTCGATCCGCTGGCCGCCGGTGATCTTCGTGTAGAGCCCGAAGTCACGGGCCACCTCGCCGATGGCGATCAGCTTCTCCGGCGTGATCTCGCCGCCGGGCACCCGCGGCACCACCGAGTAGGTGCCGTTGCGCTGGATGTTGGCGAGGTAGGCGTCGTTGGTGTCCTGCAGCTGCCGGTTGCCCGGTTCGAGGACGTGGTGGTTGAGCAGGCTGGCGAGGATCGAGGCGACCGCCGGCTTGCAGATGTCGCACCCGCGGCCGGTGCCGTGACCCTCGACGATGTCGTCGAACCGCGTGTAGCCGTGGATCGCGACGACGTCGAAGAGCTCCTGGCGGGTCATCCTGAAGTGCTGGCAGAGGGACTTGTCGACCTCCTTGCCGGTCGCAGCGAAGTAGTCCTCGACGATCTTCTTGACGACCGGCTTGCACGAGCCGCAGGTCGAGCCGGCGCGGGTGTGGGTGGTGACGCACGCTGCGTCGACGCACGGGCCGCCGTCGTTGAGCGTGGCCTCTTCAGCGACCGCTTCCTTGATCTGTGCCTTGGTGACGTCGTTGCAGGAGCACACCTGCATGTCGTCGGGCAGCTCCATGTCCACGCCGCCGCGGCCGGCCGGGAGGATCAGCTCCTCCGGGTTCTCCGGCAGCTCCATCCCCGACGCCACCATCGGGCGGAGGATTCCGTACGCCGTCGCGTCGCCCACGAGCACGCCGCCGAGGAGTCGTTTGCCATCCTCGCTGACGACCAGCTTCTTGTAGACGCCCGAGACGGCGTCCTGGTAGGTCAGCTCGAGCGAGCCCTCGGTCTCGCCGTGCGCGTCGCCGAACGAGGCGACGTCGACGCCGAGCAGCTTGAGCTTCGTGGACATGTCGGCGCCGCTGAACTCGCCGCCGCCCTCGAGCAGGCGGTCGACGACGATCTCGGCCATCTCGTAGCCGGGAGCCACCAGGCCGTACATCCGGCCCTCGACCGCGGCGCACTCGCCGATCGCCCAGATGTGCTCGTCGGAGCTGCGCAGCGTCCCGTCGACCAGCACGCCTCCGCGGTCGGCGACGTCGAGGCCGGCGGCGCGCGCGAGCGCGTCCCGCGGCCGGATGCCGGCGGAGAAGACGACGATGTCGACGTCGAGCGGGTTGCGGTCCTTGAGCGCGAGCCGGTCGACCCGGCCCTTCTTGTCGCCCAGCACCGCCTCGGTCATGGCGCCGGTGTGCACGGTGAGGCCGAGACCGCCGATGTGACGGTTGAGCGTCCGGCCGCCCATGTCGTCGATCTGGACCGCCATCAGCCGCGGCGCGAGCTCGACGACGTGGGTCTCGATCCCGAGCTGGTGCAGCGCGTTGGCGGCCTCGAGGCCGAGCAGACCGCCGCCGATGACGGCGCCGACCTTCGCCCTCCTCGACGCGTCCCGGATCGCCTCGAGGTCCTCGATGGTGCGGTAGACGAAGCAGCCGTCGAGGTCGTGGCCGGGCACCGGCGGCACGAACGGCGCAGCGCCGGTGGCGAGCACCAGCTCGTCGTAGTGGAGGTCCTCACCGGTGGCGAGGGTGACGATCCGGTGCCGGGGCGAGATCGCCACGACCTCGGCGCTGGTGCGCAGCTGCACCCGCGGGTCGTCGTACCGCCCGGACGGGAGGTAGCTCAGCGCCTCGGCGCCCACTTCGAAGTACGACGTCAGCGCGACCCGGTCGTACGCCGGGCGCGGTTCCTCGCCGAGGACGGTGATGTCGTAGGTCTCGGTGAGCCCGCGCGAGATCGCGGACTCGACGAACCGGTGACCGACCATGCCGTGGCCGACCACGACGAGCTGCTTGCGGAGGTGCGGTGCTGGCATCGCTAGTGAATTCCTTCCGGGGTGAAGCTCGACCGCCCGGCCAGGATCTGGCGCACGGTCGAGGCGCAACCACCGCATCCGGTGGTCGCGCGCGTCTGGGTCCGGGCGTCCTCGAAGGACGAGCACGCGCGGACGGCGGCGACGGTGACGCCGGCGCAGTTGCAGACCTCCGCGTCGTCGGGGAGCTGCAGGGGCTGGGACGAGCGCTCGACCAGGAGCAGATCGCCGGGCTCGGTCGGCCCGAGCACGGTCTGCCGGTCGTAGTGCTGGGTGATCAGGCCGATCCGGTTGAGGTCGCCGACCAGGGCGCCCGCGACGATCCGGCCGTCGCGGACCACGAGCTTGCGGTGCGAGCCGCGGACCGGGTTGGACATCTCGACGACCTCCCCGCCGTTGGCCACCTCGCGCTCGGGGTCGCCGAGGACGGCGACGTCCAGGCCGGTGGCCCGCAGCCGGGCGACGGTCCGGCTGCCGTCGTACTTCACCGGCTCCTCGGTGAGGACGCCGGCGAGGACGCCGGCCTGCTCCCAGGCGGGCGGCACGAAGCCGGTCACCCGGCCGGAGTGCTCGACGCAGTCGCCGAGGGCGTGGATGTCGGGGTCGGTGACGCTCGCCAGGCGGTCGTCGACGACGATCCCGCGCCGTACCTCGAGTCCGGCGCGGCGGGCCAGCGCCGTCGACGGACGGCCGCCGGCGGTGAGGACGACCAGGTCGGTGTCGAGGGTGAACCCGGTGTCGAGGCGCAGCGCGACCGCGCCGTCGTCGGTGTCCGCCATCCGCACCGCGCGGGCGCCGGTGTAGACCGCGACGCCGAGCCGCTTGAGGTCGCGGGCGAGCATTCGGCCGGCAGCCGCGCCGAGCTGCTGGTGCAGCAGGTGGTCGCCGCCCTCGACGACCTCGGTGTCGATGCCGCGGGCTCCGAGGGCCCGGGCCACCTGGAGGCCCAGGAGGCCGCCGCCCACGACCACCGCGCGGCGCGGTCCGGCCTTGAGGGCGGCGAGCAGCCGGTCGCAGTCGTCGAGGGAGCGGAAGGCGTGGACCGACTCGTGCAGCGAGCCGTCCATCCTCACCAGGCCGCGGATCGGGGGCAGCGTCGGGATGCTGCCGGTCGCGAGCACCAGCACGTCGTACTCGATGATCGTGCCGTCGACGAGCATCACGTCCTTGAGATCTCTCTCGATCTCGAGGACCCGCGCGCCGAGGCGGAGGTCGATGCCGTGCTCGGCGTACCACTCCTCGCCGCGGAGGGTCAGCGCCTCCGGCCGGTGGGTCCCCTCGAGCACCGCGGACAGCAGGATCCGGTTGTACGGCGGGTGCGGCTCGTCGCCGAGCACCGTGATCGTCCAGCCTTCGCTCCCCCCGCTCCCTGAGCCTGTCGAAGGGTTCGAGACCGCGCCGCGCGCAACCAGCTCCTCGACCAGGCGGGTCGCCGCCATCCCGTTGCCGACGACGACGAGGCGGGTGGCGGTCATGCCGTCACCGCCGCAGCGCAGACCTTGAACTCCGGCATCCGGCTGGACGGGTCGAGCGCGTCGTTGGTGAGCCGGTTGGCGCCGACCCAGTGGAAGGGCACGAAGACGGTGTCGGGACGGATCGTCGTGACGACCTTGGCCGGTGCCTTCATCTCCCCGCGTCGGGTGCGGACGAGGACCGGATCGCCGTCGCGGGCGCCGATCCGCTGCGCGAGCATCGGGTGCATCTCGACGAACGGCCCGCTGTCCGGCAGCGACCGGACCCGCCGGGTCTGGGCGCCGGACTGGTACTGCGCGAGGACGCGACCCGTCGTCAGGTGGACGTCGTACGTCGCGTCGGTCGGCTCCGCCGGCCCGGCGTGCTCGACGGGGAGGAACCGAGCGCGGCCGTCCGGGGTCGGGAATCCGTCGCCGAACATCCGCGGGGTGCCGGGGTGCAGCGCCTCGCTCCCCGAGCCTGTCGAGGGGGCCGGGCACGGCCAGAACACGCCTCGCTCGTCACGGATCCGGTCGTAGGTGATGCCGCTGTAGTCGGCCTTGCCGCCGGCCGAGGCACGGCCGAGCTCGGCGAAGATCTCCTCGACGTCGGTGCCGAACGGCACCGGCGAGCCGAGCCGGTCGGCCAGGCCGGCGATCACGTCGAGGTCGCTCCGCACGCCCTTCGGAGGCTCGACGGCCTGCTCGCGCAGGATCACCCGGCCCTCGAGGTTGGTCATGGTGCCGGACTCCTCGGCCCACTGCGTGATCGGGAGTACGACGTCCGCGAGCGCGGCGGTCTCGCTCATCACCATGTCGCAGACCACGAGCAGGTCGAGCGACTCCAGCCGCTGGGTGATGTGGGTCGCGCGCGGAGCCGAGACGACGATGTTGCTGCCGAACACCAGCAGCGCCCGGGGTCCGCCGCCGTCACCCAGCGAGTCCAGCAGCTCGTAGGCCGACACGCCCTTCCCGGGCAGCGACTCGGGTGTCACGCCCCAGACCCGGGCGACGTGCTCGCGGGCGGCCGGGTCGTCGATCATCCGGTAGCCGGGGAGCTGGTCGGCCTTCTGGCCGTGCTCCCGGCCACCCTGTCCGTTGCCCTGGCCGGTGAGGCATCCGTAGCCGGCGTGCGGCTTGCCCGGCAACCCCAGGGCGAGGGCGACGTTGATCCAGCCGAGCACGGTGGCGGTGCCCTGGCTGTGCTGCTCCGCGCCGCGCGCGGTGAGGATCATGACCTTGTCGTGGGTCGCCAGCAGGTCGACGAGCTCCCGGAGCTCGGACGTGGCCACGCCGGTCACCCGCTCGACCCGCTCCGGCCACCACGCGGCGACCGAACGGCGGACCGGTTCCCAGCCGGTGGTGCGGGTGGCGACGTACTCCTCGTCGACGGCGCCGGCCGCGTCGATCAGGTGCAGCGCGCCTTGTGCCAGCGCGAGGTCGGTGCCGGGGACCGGCTGCAGGAAGAGGTCGGCTCGGTCGGCGGTGGCGGTCCGGCGCGGGTCGATGACGACGAGCTTGCCGCCGCGCTCACGGAGCCGGTCGAGGTGACGGGCGGCCGGCGGCATCGTCTCGGCCAGGTTGGAGCCGACGAGGACGACGACGTCGGCCTGCTCGACGTCGGCCAGGGGGAACGGCAGGCCGCGGTCGACGCCGAACGCCTGGTTGCCGGCGCTCGCGGCCGACGACATGCACCAGCGGCCGTTGTAGTCGATCTGGCTGGTGCGCAGCGCGACCCGGGCGAACTTGCCGAGCTGGTAGGCCTTCTCGTTGGTGAGACCGCCGCCGCCGAAGACGGCCACGCTGTCGGCGCCGTACGACGCCTGCAGGTCGGTGATCTTCCAGGCGACCAGGTCGAGCGCCTCGTCCCACCCGGCGGCGCGGAGCTCGCCGGTCGCCCGGTCCTTGATCATCGGGGTCGTGAGCCGCTCGCGGTGCCCGCGCAGCTCCCCCGCCGTCCAGCCCTTGCGGCAGAGAGCCCCCTCGTTGACCGGGAACTCCGCCCAGGGCAGCACCTCCAGCCCGGCACGACCCTTCTTCTGCAGGGTCATGCCGCACTGCAGGCTGCAGTAGGGGCAATGGGTGTGCGTCATGCGCTCGCCCTCGCTCCCTCGTCGGCGGTCATGTGTCCATTGCACTTCGGGTCGGTTTCACGGGTGGTCCGGAGACCGCGACCGAAAGGTCAACTACTTCTCACGGCCTCACACCCGAGCGGGGGGGACGCCTGTGGCGCGGCCCACACGGACCGCGCCACCGGCACTTCTGGTACGCCTCAGGACTCAGACGCCCACGTATCCGGCGTCGGCATTCGCACCCTTCCGCTTGCGGATGTAGACCGCCCAGGTGACGATCGCGCAGACCACGTAGAAGGCCGTGAAGATCCAGAACGCGTTCTTGGTCGCGGCCAACGGCTCGGTGACCCAGGGGCTGTTGAACGTGATCGGGATGAGGAAGCCGCCGATCGCGCCCACCGCACCGATGATGCCGATCGCGGCCGAGGCCTTCTTCGCCTGGCTGTGCAGGGCGAGCTCGCGCTCCGGGGAGTCGGGGTCGGTGTCGCGGAGGGCGTCCTTGCGGAAGATCGCGGGGATCATCTTGTAGGTCGACCCGTTGCCGATGCCGCTGAACACGAACACCATCAAGAAGGCTGCGAGGAACCACGGGAAGACGTCCTTGTTGGCGTCGATCGCCGTGACCACTGCCTCGGGGAACTGGAACCCGGCCGGGTCCTTCGCGATCTCGGCGACCGCGTCAGGAGCGGGCGGCGGGGGCAGCACGGTCAGTTTGCTGAGCGTGAACAGCACGGTCAGGGTGCTGAGGATCATGCCGCAGAACGCGAAGAGCGTGATCCGAGCGCCGCCGTACTTGTCGGCGAGGTAGCCGCCGAGCGGACGGGCCATCGAGCCGACGAGGGCGCCGAGGAACGCGTAGAAGGCGAAGTTGATGCCGATGCCGGTGATCGACGGCAGCGGCTGGCGCCAGAAGTTGACCTTGATCAGCAGCGGCATCGCGGCCGAGTAGCCGATGAACGAGCCGAACGTCCCGATGTAGAGGAACGACATGATCCAGGTCTGCTTCTCCTTCAGCACCGACAGCTGCTCGCGCGGGTTCGACTTCGCACTCTCGAGGTTGTCCATGAAGAAGTACGCCGCGACCGTGGCGGCGACCGCGAGGCCGGCGTAGACCCACGCTGCTCGCTCGAGGTGGATGCCACCCTCGCTGGCCTTGACCAGGCCGAAGATGCCGGCGCCGCCGACGATGATCGGCAGGAAGAACTGGATCAGGGAGACGCCCAGGTTGCCGCCGGCGGCGTTGAGGCCGAGCGCGGCCCCCTTCTTGTCAGCGGGGTAGAAGAAGTTGATGTTCGCCATCGAGCTCGCGAAGTTTCCGCCACCGAAGCCGGCCGTCGCGGCGATCAGGCAGAAGGCCCAGTACGGCGTGTCAGGGTTGGTCACCGCATAGGCGAAGCCGAGCGTCGGGACCAGCAGCAGAGCGGCGCTGACCATCGTCCAGTTGCGGCCGCCGAACTTCGGCACCGCCAAGGTGTAGGGCACCCGGAGCAGGGAGCCGACCAGGTTGGGGATCGCGACGAGGAAGAACAGCTGCTCGACGGAGAACTGGAAGCCCATGGCCAGCAGGAACGCCGAGCTGACGCTCCAGATGAGCCAGACCGAGAATCCGAGGTGCTCGGCGAAGATGGACCAGATCAGGTTGCGCTTGGCGATCGGGGCACCCGTCTCGGTCCAGAACTCCTTGTCCTCGGGACGCCAGTCCTTGATCCAGCGGCCGGTGCGGTGCCCCTTGGTGGGAGCAGCGGTGTCGACGCTGCCCGGAGGTGAGGTGAGAGTCATGTGGTGCTCCTGTGCTGAGGGCATGGTGGCCATCGAATGCACTGATCGTGGATGCCGGTCGTTTCACGTCGTCGCGCGTGGCGGCGTCCCCTTGGTCAACTTGTCCTCACGCCCTCACACGTCTCACCGCCTCACTCACCCACGCCTGCGTAACCTGACGCCCGTGATCTGGCATCGGACCGGCGGCAGCGACGACGGCCCCCTCCTCGTGCTCCTCCACGGGCTCGGCGGTACGGCGGAGCTGTGGCGCGGCGTCGAGGCGCTCCTGCCCGAGCGGTGGCCTGGTGGGTGGCTGACGCCCGACCTGCCGGGTCACGGACGGTCGCCCCGCGCGGCGTCGTACACCTTCGACGCGCAGGCGGCACTGGTCGCCGAGGCGCTCCCGGCCGACCGCGACCTGGTGCTGCTCGGCCACTCGATGGGCGGCATGGTGGCGCTCGCGATGGCGGGCTCCCACCCCGGCGTCCGCCGCGTCGTGGGGTTCTCGATCAAGACCTGGTGGCCGCCGGACCAGGTGGAGGGCATGCGGGGGCAGTCGCAGAAGCCGGCCCGGGTGTTCGCGACACGGGAGGAGGCGATCGAGCGCTACCTGATGGCGTCCGGGCTGCGTGGGCTCGGCGACCCCTCGGCGCCCGAGCACGAGGCGGGCGTCGTCGAGGTCGACGCCCCTGAGCCGGGCTGGCGGATCGCCCAGGACATGGGCACCTTCGACTTCGGGGTACCGGACATGCCTGCCCTGCTGGCCAGGGTGTCCTGCCCGGTCACGCTCGGCCGTGGCTCGGAGGACCAGTTCGTCCGGACGGACAACTACGCGGGTCTCGGCGTCGACGTCGTCACGTTCGAGGGTCTCGGCCACAACCCGCACATCGAGGACCCGGCAGCGGTCGTGGCGTTGCTCTAGGCGTGACCCGCGGCGCAGTCCGCCGCCCGGCCCTGCAGGGTGCTGCGCTCCTGGTTGTTCCTGGTGAGCGACGCGGCGCGGAGGAACTCCTCGCGGGCGGCGACGTGGTCGCCCGACCGGCACAGCAGATCGCCGGCGACCGCGGGCAGCAGGTGGTAGCTCCGCATGCTGGCGAGCTCCTGGAGCTGACGCACGATCGCCAGCCCGGCCTCGGGACCGAACGCCTGTGCCGTCGCCACGGCGCGGTTGAGGTCGACCACCGGGGACGGGCTGATCTGGGCGAGCCCGTCGTACAGCGCGGTGATCCGCTGCCAGTCGGTCTCCTCGGGGGTGCGGGCGCGGGCGTGGCAGGCGGCGATCGCCGCCTGGAGCGCATAAGCGCCGGCGTTGCCGCCGAGGGCGTCGACCTGGTCGAGCAGGGCCAGCCCGCGGCGAATCAGGAGCTGGTCCCAGCGGGACCGGTCCTGGTCCATGAGGAGCACGGCGGAGCCGTCCGCCGCCGTGCGCGCCGCCAGCCGCGACGCCTGCAGCTCCATCAGCGCGAGCAGCCCGAGGGTCTCGGGGTCGCGCGGGGCGAGGGCCGCGAGCATCCGGCCGAGCCGGAGCGCCTCCGCCGCCAGGTCGTGGCGCACGAGCTGGTCGCCGCTGGTCGCCGTGTGGCCCTCGTTGAAGAGGAGGTAGACGACCTCCCGGACGGCGTCGAGGCGCGCCGGCCGCTCGTTCTCCGGCGGCAGCTCGAAGCGGATCCCCGCCGCCGACAGCGTCTTCTTCGCCCGCACGATCCGCTGCGCGACGGTGGTCTCCGGCGCGAGGAAGGCGCGGGCGACCTCGTCGGTCGACAGGCCGCAGACCAGCTTGAGGATCAGTGCCGACCGGGCGTCCGGAGCCAGGATCGGGTGGCAGACCATGAAGATCAGGCCGAGCAGGTCGTCGGCCAGGTCCGCGTCGAGGTCGAGCTCGACCGCGGCCGGTTCCCGAGCCGCGACCTCCCGGTACTTGCTGCGCTGGGTGTCCCGCCGCCGCACCCGGTCCACGGCCAGGAAGTGCGCGGTCTTGTGCAGCCAGGCGGCGGGGTTGGCCGGGACGCCCTCACCACGCCACTTCTCGAGTGCTGTGGCGAAGGCGTCCTGGGCCAGCTCCTCCGCGGTGTCGACGTCGCCGACGATGCGGGTCAGCCGGGCGATGACGCGCGCGGACTCCACGCGCCACAGTGCGGCGACCGTGGCGTCAGGACCATCAGGCAAGGTCGGCGTACTCGATGACACGGCGGACGTCGACCCGGTGGGTGCCCACGAGCAACGCGAACTTCCGCGCGTGCTCGATCGCCTCGGCGAGCGAGTCGACCTCGAGGATCGCGAAGCCGGCGATCAGCTCCTTGGCCTCGGCGAACGGGCCGTCGATCACCCGGACGTCGCCGTCGGCGACCTCGACCCGGGCGCCCTGCGAGCTCCCGTGCACGCCCTCACCCGTCAGGAACACCCCGGCCTGGGCGGCCTCCTGCATGTAGGCGCCGATCTCGGCTTGCTGCTCGGGCGACGGCTTGACGCCGTCCTCCATGTCCTGGGTCTGGTAGTGCATCACCATGTAGCGCATGCGGATCATTCTCCAGCCGGCACGTAGACGAGGTGCAGCACGCCGCTGTCGAACTGGGTGGACGACTTGAGCTGGAGCGGCACCTTGGCGCCGTCCTCGAAGAGCTTCTTGCCCTTGCCGACCACGACCGGGTGCACCAGCAGGTGCAGCTCGTCGACGAGGCCCTGCTCGAGCATCCAGCGGACGAGGGTGGCGCTGCCCGTGGTGCCGAGCTTGGCGTTCTCCTTGAGCGCGGCCAACTCGGCCGCGACGTCGCCGTTGACGACCGTGGAGTTCTCCCAGGTCGCCTCCTTCAGCGAGCTGGAGACGACGTACTTCTTGGCGCCGTTCATCTGCGCGGTGATCGGGTCATCGGGGTCGGCGTCGGGCCAGTACGACGCGAACTCCTCGTAGGTCTGCCGCCCGAGCAGCGTGGCGTCGGAGTCGCTCATCAGCTCCCCGACGGCCGCGCCCATCTCGTCGCTCCAGTAGTCGAAGTGCCAGGTCTCGGGCGACTCGATGACGCCGTCGAGTGAGATGAAGAGGCCGGACTTGATGGATCCCATGATCGTTTCTCCCTGTGTCGGTGGGCCCGGGTTCGGTGCCCTGTCACCCCTGCGCCGATCCGACCAGCCGGATTTCGACACGTCCAGGGAGTTTTCTTGGAATTTGTTTTGTGCGCGCTTCGTCCTCCGTCGTCTACGGTCGCGGGGTGCGCCTGCCCGTCCATCCGCGAGCGCCGCTCGGTCGGCCCCGTCTGGAGCCGTACGCCGACCGCTTCGACGTGCCGGCCGCTGAGGGGCCGATGTCGGTGCAGTTCCTCGGGGTGGCGACGCTGCTGGTCGACGACGGGGAGACGCAGCTACTGACCGACGGGTTCTTCTCGCGGCCGGGTCTGTTGTCGGTGGGTCTGCGCCGGGTCGAACCCGATCGGCGGCGGATCGAGGAGTGCCTGACTCGAGCCGGCGCCACCCGGGTGCGCGCAGTCGCGCCCGTGCACAGTCACTACGACCACGCGCTCGACAGCGCCGTCGTCGCGGACCTGACCGGCGCGCGACTCGTCGGCGGGGAGTCGACGGCCAACATCGGGCGTGGCGGCGACCTGCCCGACGACCGGATCCGGGTCGTCGACAGCGGCGACGAGGTGCAGCAGGGCGCCTTCTCGCTCACGTTCATCGCGTCCGAGCACTGTCCGCCCGACCGGTTCCCCGGCGCGATCACCGAGCCCGTCGTCCCTCCGGCCAAGGTCGGCGCCTACAAGTGCGGCGAGGCGTGGAGCATCCTCGTCGAGCACGCGAGCAGCCATCGGCTGCTGATCCAGGGCAGCGCCGGGTACGTCGAGGGCGCGCTCACCGGCCTCCGGGCCGAGGTCGCGTACCTCGGCGTCGGCCAGCTCGGCAAGCAGGACGAGACCTACATCCGGGCCTATTGGGAGCACACAGTGCGCGCCATCGGCGCGCGCCGTGTCGTCCTCATCCACTGGGACGACTTCTTCCGCCCGCTCGACCGGCCGCTCCGCGCCCTGCCCTACTTCGGCGACGACCTCGACGCGACCATGCGGGTCCTCCTGCCGCTGGCGGAGGAGGACGGCGTCAGCCTGCACTTCCCCACCGTGTGGGCGCGCGAGGATCCCTGGGTCGGTTTGTGAGCCGCGTCGTTGGTTGCGGCCCATGCCGGCAGGTTGCGGGCCGTGCGTCGTTGCGACCGACGGGCTTGGACGGCGAGCGGACGGCTGCTCGTCGTGACGAGCGATCGGTGGTCGAGGAGGTCGCGCTGTGACCGTCTCGAGACCCCTTCGACCTATGAGCCCTTCGTTGCGGTCCGCGGGGGTTGCGACCGAAATGGCTTTGGACGGGAGCGGAGGGCCGCTGGTTGCGGGCCGCGGCCGGCTCACGGTGGGTTCGGAAGCGCCGCTGGTCGAGGAGGTCGCGCTGTGACCGTCTCGAGACCCCTTGGACCTATGAGCGCCAGAGCCTTCGTTGCGGTCCGCAGGGGTTGCGACCGAAAGGCTTGGGAGGGGAGGAGGGGGCTGTTGGTTGCGCGCCGCGGCCGGCTCACGGTGGGTAGGCCGTGGCCGCTGGTTGAGGTGCGACGAGCGCAGCTAGGAGCCTCGAAACCAAGGCACCCGAACCACCTACCATCCACAGGCGCCGAACGGCGGATCGCCTGTCCACAGGCGGGTTCTGAACGTTTCGTTGTGTCGGAGGGTCGGGGTTGAATAGGCCTCATGGATCTCGGGACCGCACCCCTCTTCGACCTCACCGCCCCAGTGGTGACCCAGGTCGCCGAACCCGCGGTCCGCACCCGGTCCCAGGCGCTGCTGGCCAGCATCAAGCAGCGCCGCACGGTCATTGCCGATCAGGAGATCGCCACCGTCCGCGAGATCGCCGAATGGGCTGCCGAGCATGTCGTTGCTGAGGACGCGGCGGATGTGGCGACGTTGACCGAGCGGGGTCTGGACACCGGGCTCCCGCTGGCCGGACCCGGCGCACCCCTGATCTCCGACTTCGCGGTGATGGAGCTCTCCGCGTTGTTGGGGCGGTCGTTGGACTCGGGGCGCAACTACGTCGGCCAGGTCCTCGAGCTCGCCCACCGCCTCCCCAAGACCTGGACCCGCCTCCTCGACGGCCAGGTCCCGGTGTGGAAAGCACTGCGGGTCGCCGACGCCACCCGACTCCTACCGCAGGACGCTGTCGGGTTCGTCGACAATCACCTGGCACCGTTCGCGCACGGGGTGACCTGGGCGCAGGTCGACCGGCTGGTCGAGGAAGCCCTGGTCCGCTACGACCCCGATGCCGCCGAAGAACGGCGCCGGGAGTCCCGGGACCACCGGCACGTCCACACCGGCCTGGACCGGGTCGGCTACAACGGCACCGCCGACCTCTCCGGCACCCTGGACGCCGCGGATGCCCTCGACCTCGAACACGCCATCGCCCGCCGCGCCCAGCTCGCCGGCCAACTCGGCGACACCGACACCCTCGACGTCCGGCGGGCCAAAGCACTCGGGGAGATCGCCCGGGAGGACCTGGTCCTCGACCTCGAGGTCGCCGACCCCGACACCGGAGAGATCACCCGGACCATTCCCGGCCGGAAGACCGAGCTCACCCTCCACCTCTCCGCCACCGACCAGACCGTGGGCCGGTTCGGCAACACCCGCACCCCCATCTCGGTGGAGCAGGTCAAGGAATGGCTCAACACCCCCCACACCACTGTGATCGTGCGGCCGGTGGTCGACCTCGCCGGCCACCAACCGGTCGACTCCTATGAGATCCCCGACCGGATCCGCCGCCAGGTCACCGAACGCGACCACCACTGCGGCTTCCCCTACTGCACCCAACCCGCCGAAGCCTGCGATCGACCACATCACCCCACACGCCGGCGGCGGGACGACCTGCGCCTGCAACCTCTCCCCGGCCTGCCGCGGCCACCACCGGTACAAAACCTCGGGCCAAGCGACCTACCGGATGCTCAGCCCCGGCACCTACCACTGGACCCTGCCCACCGGGACCTACCTGGTCGACCCCACCGGCACCCACCAACTCACCGCCACACCACCGCCCGAGGACTAGCGACCCCGCCCCGCACCCCGCCACCCGGCGGGGCCAAAGGCATGCCCACACCGGTCCCGAAGCCGGTCCTGAAGCCGCAAGCCGCGCACCTGCCGCCACCACCCGTCATCCCCTTGCGGCCGCAACCACAACGAGCACCCCAGACCTCCCCGCGCCCGGGCAGGGCCCGGGGAACCGCACCGCAACCGAGGACGATCTCCTCGGCCGGCGGGATGGAAGGAGGGAGGGCCCGCCGGCCGAGGATGCTTGCGCGTCCTTCTCAGGCCGCGGCGCTGCGGGTGCTGCGGACGTCGGTGATGCCACCGACGACGGCGTCGAACACCTCGCTGAGGAACGGGTTCCTGTCGACCAGCGCGCCTGCGGACGCGATGCCGAGCGCGACGCCGGCGAGGAGCTCGTTGCGGTAGTGCGGCTTCGGCTCGTCGTCAGGCGCGGGTACGCCACCCTGGAGGAGCTTGGCGACGAGCGCGGCGATCGCGGAGTCGTCACCCAGGTCGTCGCGGAAGTCACCGGGGTCGGTCCACTGCGCCATCGGCCGCACTGCCACGTCGAGCTTGTCGGCCACGAACGCGAGCTGGGCGAGCGACCTGCCGAAGCGGATGCCCTGGGAGATCACGGGTCCGTGCGGGAACAGGGCGTCGTACGCAGCCGGGTTGAGGCTGCCGATGATGGACAGAAGGGTGCGGTTGCTCGCCACGAGTGACTCCTGGGTGTCGTCGATTGAGGGACACAAGGAGGAGCGCGGCGCACCGCCGCCTGATTCATCCTTTCGGCTACATCTGGTCCCGTTCGAGGAAGAAGAACTGCGCCGGCTTCGCGGCGATGCTTGTCCTCATGTCGACCAGCGGGCCGCGCACAGCGCCGATCCGCGCCATCATCGCCAACGAGGCGGCGTTGCGGGCGTCCGGCTCGAACACCAGCCGCCGGCAACGGGCCAGGGCGAAGACGAACATCAGCCCCGCGGCGACGATCTCCTCGGTGCGACCGGCGCGTGCCTCGTCGGCCGCGAGCAACAGGTGGACGCCCACGTCCCCCGGCCGCCGGTCGTACCACTCCCCGATCTCGTCGACCTCGGGGTCGTAGGTCTGCAGCAGCCCGACCGGGGTGCCGTCGACCAGGAAGAGGTACGCCGCGAGGTGCTCCTGCTCGTCGATGTAGCTGTAGATCTCCCGGACCCGGTCCTCGTCGCAGTCGGTCATCCCCCAGAACGCCGCGCGCTCCTCGGTGACCCACCCGTGCAGCAACGGCGAGTCGGCGGCGGGATCGACGGGCCGGATCGCGACCGTCACCGCCGGGCCACCGGGTTGGCCAGGGTGCCGGCGAAGATCAGCGACTCGGCCTGGTCGGCCAGGTCCACCATCTGCAGCGTGTTGCGGAGCTGCAGCCGGTTGAGACAGCTGTGCCGGAAGCTCGGTCGCAGCAGGTCGTAGTGCGCGGCCGCGTCGGCGAGCTCCGGATGGTCCGCGAGGTGCTCCTCGATCGTCGCGCGCACCAGCCCCCAGAACTCATCCGAGCCCAGGACGCCGTCCTCGGCGAGGATCGCGCCGACGAACCGCAGCACCCCGTCGAACACGTCGGTGTGGATCGCCAACGCCTTCACGTCGTCGGGGAACGCACCGCGGATCCGCTCCACCTCGGGCGGCAACGGGAGCGAGCCCATCACCGCCACCTCCTCGCCGATGTCCTTCATCAGCGCCCGCACCGGCACGTGGTCGCGCAGCACCAGCACCAGGTTCTCCCCGTGCGGCATGAAGGCGAGGTCGTAGGCGTAGAGGCAGTGCACCAGCGGCCGCAGATAGGCACGGAGATAGCCCCTGACCCAGGTAGCCGCGTCGACCGGCGACGCCTTGATCAGCGCCGTCACCAGCGCGTCGCCGTCGGCGTCGCGGTGCAACAGCGACGCCATCGTGGCCGGCCGCTCGCCGGCTCCCAGCTGCGGGACCGGGCTCTCCCGCCACAGGGCCGCGACCAGCTTCCGGTACGGCGACGGCCCGGCATGGCGGTGGAACGCGTCACCCGTGTAGCCGATCGCCGCCAGCTCCCGCAGCACGGTGAACCCGGTCGACCGCAGCTCCGGGTCCGCCTCGACGGTCGCCGCCACCCAGTCGTTGATGGCGGGCGTCGCCTCCATGTAGGCCGGCGACAGCCCGCGCAGGAACCCCATGTTCTGGATCGCCAGCGCCGTCTTCACGTAGTGCCGTTCCGGCCGGCTCTGGTTGAAGAAGGTCCGGATCGACTGCTGCGGACGGTGCTCGTCGTCGCCGGCACCGAGGTGCACCAGGTCGCGGCGTGCCAGGTCGGGGGCGAAGGTAACGGCCAGCTTGTTGACCCACTGCCACGGGTGCACGGGGAGGAACAGGTAGTCGGCCGGGTCGAGCCCGAGACCGCGCAGCCGGGCATGGAACCGCTCGCGGGTCGACCGGGCGAGCTCGCCGTCGTACAGCTCCTCCTCGGTCCGGCCGGCGCCCAGGGTCAGCCGGGTGACGGCGCGCCGGGCCGCCAGCCAGTGCAGCCGCACCGGCTCGCCGGTCTCGGGCGCGAAGGCCTGGTAGTCGTCGAGACCGAACCCGATCCGGCCGTTGTTGGCGACGAAGGCCGGGTGGCCCTCGGTCATTGCCGCCTCGATGGTCTGGTAGTCGGCGTCGACCAGCTCGGCAACCGGGATCCGGCGGTGCCGCAGCTTCCACGCCGCCGCGGCGAGCGTCGAGGCGATCTCCTCGAGGTAGGTCGGCAGCAGCTGGTCGGGGATCCCCAGCGCCGGCGCCAGCTCGGCGACGAACGCCTGGGCGTCCGGTGCCGGATCGATCGAGTCCGCGTCGACGACCCAGTGCTCGAGAGGGTGCACCCGCGCGCTGAAGGAGTACGACGACGTCCCCGCCGTCAGGGACCACCAGCCCGGTCGCGACTCGTCGGGCTCGGGCGTGACCAGCCGCTCGTGGGCGTACTCGCCGATGGCCTTGGCCACCAGGTGCCGGTGCGCCCGCTCCATCAGCGCCGGCGTCAGGTGAGGTGCGGTGGCGCCGGTCGCCAGCTCGTAGGCCTCGCGCGTGCACACCGAGAGCATCGCGGTCTTGCCCGGCACCGCCACCTCGCGCAGCTCGACGAAGCCGGCGGCGACGTTCTTGACCCGGATCGCCGCGTTGTCGACGTCGGGCTCGACCACGACCCGGCGGACGGCGGGGTCGGCGAAGCAGTGCTCGAGCACAGCCGCGAAGACCTGCGTGGTGAAGCCCGGGAGCGGCCCGCCTTCCGGCGGACCGACCAGCACGTGCATGCCGAGGTCACCGGGCCGGAACTCCGGGAGATCGGCGAGCGGGGAGCGACCGGGGTCGTAGGTCTCGACGAGGAAGGCCGGACGGCCGTCGGCGCGGCCGAGGAACACGTCGTGGTGCGGGTCGGCGACGATGGCGCCGTACTCGCGTCGTACGTCGTCCAGCGTCGCGTCCTGCATCATCCAGAACGCGGAGCGCGGATGGGTCACCCATGCGTGCAGCAGCCGGCAGTCGCGCTCGAAGTCGAGCGGCTCGATGGTCAACTTCATCGGCCGGCTCCGGCGGGCACGGGCGAGCGGCGCAGGTGGTCTGGTACCCCGAAGGTCTGCACGGCGATCCGCTTCTCGACGGGGTAGACCTCGCGGCCGAGCATCGCCGCGATGATCACCGAGTTGCGGTAGGCGCCCATGCCCAGGTCCGGCGCCAGCAGCGAGTGCGTGTGCTCCTCGGCGTTCTGGACGAAGATCTCGCCGCCGCAGACGTCGACGGAGTAGTCGGCGGCGACGTCGTAGCGTCCCCGCTCGTCGAAACGGATCCGGTCGCGCACGCCGTCGAGGAAGGCCGGGGTCGTCGGGGCGTAACCCGTCGCCAGCACCAGCCCGTCCGTGCTCAGCCCGAACTCCTCACCCGTCTCGACGTGCAGCAGGTCGAGCTCGTGGCTCGCTCCCAAGGTGCGCGCGGCACGCACCTCGGTGTTGGTGAGCAGCGTCGTCCGCGGGCCGTCGCCGGTGACGCGCTGCTGGTAGTGCAGGTCGAAGATCGCGTCGACCAGGTCGCCGCTGATGCCCTTGAACAGGTGCCGCTGCTCGCGGCTCAGCCGGTCGCGGGTCTCGAGCGGCAACGCCCGGTGGTAGGCGCCGTACTCCGGCGACGTCATCTCGAGCGTGAGCTTGGTGTACTCCATCGGGAAGAACCGCGGGCTCCGGGTCAGCCAGACCAGCTCGTAGCCGTGCGCAGGCGCGTCGGCCAGCAGGTCGTGGTAGATCTCCGCGGCGCTCTGGCCGCTGCCGACGATCGTGATCGTGCGCAGCTGCTGGAGGGCGGGCTTGCGCTCGAGGTAGTCCGACGAGTGCGTGACGTCCGGTGCGCCGAGCAGCGGCCCGAGCGCCGTCGGGATGCGCGGCGAGGAACCGATCCCGAGCACCAGGCGCTTGCTGCGCCAGGTCTCCCCGGTCGCGCTGCGGACGACGTACGCCGAGCCGTCGTGCTCGACCGCGGTGACCCGCTGCCCGAACCGCACGTTGTCGAGCCGCTCGGCCGCCCACCGGCAGTAGTCGTCGTACTCCCGGCGGAGGGGGTAGAAGCTCTCCCGGATGTAGAACGGATAGAGGTTGCCGGACCGCTTGAGGTAGTTGAGGAACGACCAGCGTGACGTCGGGTCGGCCATCGTCACCAGGTCCGCGAGGAACGGGACCTGCAGGGTCGCGTCGTCCAGCAGCATGCCCGGGTGCCAGTCGAAGCGGTCCCGGGCCTCCAGGAACACCCCGGACATACCGTCCGTGGTTCGCAGTGGATCGGTCAGGCAGGCCAGGCCGAGGTTGAACGGACCCAGCCCGACGGCGACGAAGTCGTGGACCTTCACCGGACCGCCTCCAGGGTCCCGACAGGCTCGACCAACGAAGCACCGGTCTCCCGCACCAGGTCGATCACGCCGACGATGTCGCCGACGGTCGCCAGCGGGTTGAGCAGCGTGAGCTTGAGGAACTGGCGCCCGTCGACCTTCGTCGCGGCGACCATCGCCCGACCCGACCGGTAGAGGGCCGCCCGAATGTCGTTGTTGAGGGTCGCGATCGCGGCCTCGCGCTCGCGCTGGTCGAGCCGGTCGAGGCCGGGCGGGACGTAGCGGAAGACCAGCGTGCTGAGCTCCGGCCGCGCGGCGAGCTCGAGGTCGGGCTCGTTGCTCACGGCGATGAAGACGTCGCGGGCGAGGTCGACCACCGCGTCGACGTACTCCCCGATCGTGTCGGGACCCATCATCCGCAGGGTGAGCCAGAGCTTGAGGGCGTCGAACCGCCGGGTCGTCTGCAGGCTCTTGTCGACCTGGTTGGGCGAGCCGGCCGCGCCGGCGGGATCGCGCGGGTTGAGGTAGTCGGCGTGCCAGGCGACCGGCGCCAGCAGCGCCCGGTCGCGCACGACCAGGGCGCTGGAGGACACCGGCTGGAAGAACGTCTTGTGGTAGTCGACGGTCACCGAGTCCGCCCGGTCGATGCCCGCCAGCCGGTGCCGGCGGCGCGGCGACACCAGCAGGCCACCGCCGTACGCCGCGTCGACGTGCAGCCAGGTCTCGTAGGCGCGGGCCAGGTCGGCGATCTCGGGCAGCGGGTCGATCGCGCCGAAGTCGGTCGTGCCTGCCGTCGCGACGATCGCCATCGGCCTGAGGCCGAGCGCGGTGCACGCCGCCAGCGAGCGGTCGAGCGCGACCGGGTCCATCCGGTGCCGGGAGTCGGTCGGCACGCACACCACGCTGTCCTCGCCGAGACCCAGCAGCCGCGCGGACTTCCGGACGGAGAAGTGGCTGTCGGCCGAGGCGAGGATCCGCAACCGCCCCAGCGGCTCCCGGTCGAGGCTGCCCCGGGCCAGCATCAGGGCCTGGAGGTTCGACTGCGAGCCACCGCTGGTGAAGACGCCGTCGGCCGCCGGGCCGAAGCCGATCCGGCCGGCCGTCCACTCGACGAGGCGGCGCTCGACGAAGGTGCCGCCGACGCTCTGGTCGAAGGTGTCGAGCGAGCTGTTCACCGAGGCGACGAACAGCTCGGCGAGCAGTGCCGGTACGACGACCGGGCAGTTGAGGTGCGCGGCGTAGGTGGGCTCGTGGAACCACACCGCGTCGTCGAGCCAGACGCGCGACAGCTCGTCGAGCGCCTCCGCCGTGGTCCCCAGCGGGACGTCGAGGTCGACCGCGGCGACCCGCGCTCCCGCCTCGACGACGCCGGTGCCGGCGGCCGGGCCGGACACCCGGCCGAGTGCGGCCAGCAGGTGCTCGAGGCCGGCGCCGATCGTCGCCGCGTAGTGGTCGGCGTTCGCGGGATGGAAGACGTGGTGCAGTGGGGGCGGGTACACGGCGGGTTCCTCCGAGACAGATTAGGTAAGCCTTACCTTAGCCACGCCTGATCCGTCGCTGTCACTCCCCTGGCGACGTGCCCTCGGTCACAGCGCGACCGTTCGTCGCGCTCCACCGACCGCTCGGCGACCCCGGTTCCCCGTCGGGCGCGAGTTCGGCCCGCACCCCTGCCGACTGGGTATCGACCGCTCCTAGCGTCCCAAGAGCCGTGACGGCGATCACATCGATTCCAGGAGGGCACGTGTCCACGACCAACGGGAACGGCGGGGTACATCAACGTTCCGACCATCCGGTCTATGTCGAGCTTCAGCAGTCGTCCGAGTTCAAGGAGTTGCGCAGACGGTTCCGGGGGTTCGTCTTCCCGGCCACGGTCGCGTTCATGACCTGGTACCTGCTGTACGTCGTGATGTCGAACTGGGCCACCGACTTCATGGGCACGAAGGTCGTGGGGAACATCAACATCGCCCTCGTCTTCGGGATCCTCCAGTTCGTCTCGACGTTCTTGATCGCCTGGCTGTACGGGCGCTACATGAACGACCGGGTCGACCCGATAGCGCGTGATCTCAACGAGCGCTACAACGACCGGATCGATGGCGAGGTGCAGTGATGAGCTCAGAGACCCTCGCCACGATCCTCTTCATCGTCGTCGTCGCGATCACCATCGGGATCACGTTCTGGGCCAGTCGCAACACGAAGAGCGCTGCCGACTACTACGCGGGCGGGCGCAACTTCAGCGGCTTCCAGAACGGTCTGGCCATCTCCGGCGACTACATGAGCGCCGCATCGTTCCTGGGCATCTCCGGAGCCATCGCGCTGACCGGCTACGACGGCTTCCTCTACTCGATCGGGTTCCTGGTCGCCTGGCTGATCGCCCTGCTGCTGGTCGCGGAGCTGCTCCGGAACTCCGGTCGCTACACGATGGCAGACCAGCTGGCCTACCGGATGCGTCAGCGTCCGGTGCGCACCGCCGCCGCGACCTCCACCGTCGTGGTGTCGATCTTCTACCTCCTCGCCCAGATGGTGGGTGCGGGCGCGCTGGTCACGCTGCTGCTCGGCATCGACGGCGAGTGGGCGATCCGCTTCACGATCCTCGCGGTCGGGCTGCTGATGATCTTCTACGTCGTCGTCGGCGGCATGAAGGGGACCACCTGGGTGCAGATCGTGAAGGCCGTCCTGCTGATGTCCGGCACGATCCTGATCACCGTGCTGGTGCTGGCGGAGTTCAACTTCAACCTCAGCGACCTGCTCGGCGCCGCAGCCAGCAACACCGGCAAGGGCGACGCGTTCCTCGAGCCCGGGCTCAAGTACGGCATCAACACGACCAGCCAGATCGACTTCGTGTCGCTCGGCCTGGCGCTGGTGCTGGGCACGGCGGGACTGCCGCACATCCTGATCCGGTTCTACACGGTGCCGACCGCCAAGGACGCGCGCACGTCGGTGAACTGGGCGATCGGGCTGATCGGCTCGTTCTACCTGATGTCGCTGGTGCTCGGCTTCGGTGCCGCGGCGCTGCTCAGCACCGCGCCCGACAGCGAGGTCGCGACCAGCGGCGGCAACCTGGCATCGCCACTGCTCGCCGAGGAGGTCGGCGGTGGGCCGGGCTCCAACGGGGGCGCGATCCTGCTGGCGTTCATCGCGGCGGTGGCGTTCGCGACCATCCTCGCCGTGGTGGCCGGGCTGACGTTGACCTCGGCATCATCGGTGGCCCACGACCTCTACGCGAACGTGTGGAAGAAGGGCACGGCGACCGAGAAGGACGAGGTGAAGGTCGCACGGATAGCCGCGTTCGTGATCGGTGGCATCGCCATCGTCCTGTCGATCTTCGCGCAGGAGTTGAACATCGCCTTCCTGGTGGCGCTCGCCTTCGCGGTCGCTGCCTCGGCCAACCTGCCGGCGCTGGTGATGAACCTCTTCTGGAAGAAGTTCAACACCCGCGGTGCCACCTGGGCCATCTACGGAGGACTCGTCACCTGCGTCGGCCTGGTGTTCTTCTCGCCCACGGTGTCCGGCCCGACCGGTGTCTTCTGGACCTCGGTCGACTTCTCGTGGTTCCCGCTCGCCAACCCGGGCATCGTCTCGATCCCGGCAGGCGTCCTGTTCGGCATCATCGGCACCCTCACCTCGCGTGAGCCCGAGGCCGAAGCGGCTTACAGCGAGCTCGAGGTCCGTTCCCTGACGGGTGCGGGCGCCGAGAAGGCCACCGTCCACTAGGAGCTCGGAGGTTGCCGGGCCGGCGCGTGGCGCGCGCCGGCCCGACAACTGCCCGACGAACGGCCCGACAACGGCGCTGCAACAGGCATGCAACCCGTGACCCGGCACCATCGCCGTCCTAATGTGGTGCACGCACCCACGACCTCAGGAGAGACCCGTGACGACCGACCCATCGTCCACCTCAGAGACCCTCGCCAACCTGTCCAGGGAGGACCGTCGGTTCGAGCCGCCGGCCGATCTCGCTGCCAACGCGAACGTCACCGCCGACGCCTACGAGCACGCCGCCAAGGACCGGGTCGCGTTCTGGGCCGAGCAGGCCGAGCGGCTCAGCTGGGCCGAGCGCTGGGACACGGTGCTCGACGACTCGAAGCCGCCGTTCTTCAAGTGGTTCACGGGCGGCAAGCTCAACGCGGCGTACAACTGCGTCGACCGGCACGTCGGGGCGGGGCGCGGCGACAAGGTCGCGCTGCACTGGGTGGGTGAGCCGGAGGGAGACACCCGCGACATCACCTACGCGCAGCTGAAGGACGAGGTGTCCCAGGCCGCCAACGCGCTGACCGAGCTGGGTGTCGCAGCCGGGGACCGGGTCGCCATCTACATGCCGATGATCCCCGAGGCGATCGTCGCGATGCTGGCGTGCGCGCGGATCGGCGCACCGCACACGGTGGTCTTCGGTGGCTTCTCCGCCGACGCGCTCGCGTCCCGGATCGACGACTGCCAGGCGAAGGTCGTCATCACCTCCGACGGCGGCTACCGCCGCGGCACGCCGTCCGCCCTCAAGCCGGCGGTCGACGAGGCCCGCACCAAGACCGACCGCGTGGAGAAGGTGCTCGTCGTCCGGCGCACCGGCCAGGACCTCGGCGAGGACGGCTGGGACGACGACGTGGACGTGTGGTGGCACGACGTCGTCGGGAGCGCGTCGACCGAGCACACGCCCGAGGCGTTCGACGCCGAGCACCCGCTCTACGTCATGTACACCTCCGGGTCCACCGGCAAGCCGAAGGGCATCCTGCACACCACCGGCGGCTACCTCGTGGGGGCGTCGTACACCCACCACGCGGTGTTCGACCTCAAGGCGGACGACGACGTCTACTGGTGCACCGCCGACATCGGCTGGGTCACCGGCCACAGCTACATCGTCTACGGCCCGCTGGCCAACGGCGTGACCCAGGTGCTCTACGAAGGCACGCCGGACAGCCCCGAGCGCGGGCGGTGGTGGCAGATCATCGAGCAGTACGGCGTCACGATCTTCTACACCGCGCCCACCGCGATCCGCTCCTTCATGAAGCAGGGCGCCGAGATCCCGGAGCGCTCCGACATGTCCTCGCTGCGGATCCTGGGCTCGGTCGGTGAGCCGATCAACCCCGAGGCCTACATCTGGTACCGCAAGGTCATCGGCGGCGACCGCACCCCGGTGGTCGACACCTGGTGGCAGACCGAGACCGGCGCGATCATGATCAGCCCGCTGCCCGGCGTGACGGCCGGCAAGCCGGGCTCGGCGATGACCGCCATCCCCGGCGTGGCGGCCGACGTGGTCGACGACGAGGGCAACCCGGTGCCCAACGGCTCCGGTGGCTACCTCGTCGTCACCGCACCCTGGCCGTCGATGCTGCGGACGCTGTGGGGCGACGACGACCGCTACGTCGACACCTACTGGTCCCGCTTCCCAGCATCGAAAGTTGGGGGCATGGGCTACTACTTCGCCGGCGACGGCGCGAAGAAGGACGAGGACGGCGACATCTGGGTGCTCGGCCGCGTCGACGACGTCATGAACGTCTCCGGCCACCGGCTCTCCACCACCGAGATCGAGTCCGCGCTGGTCTCGCACCCGAAGGTCGCCGAGGCCGCGGTCGTG
Organism: Nocardioides bizhenqiangii; assembly: GCF_034661235.1. Taxonomy (NCBI): domain Bacteria; kingdom Bacillati; phylum Actinomycetota; class Actinomycetes; order Propionibacteriales; family Nocardioidaceae; genus Nocardioides; species Nocardioides bizhenqiangii. The sequence goes on along the minus strand of NZ_CP141059.1, from coordinate 164,345 downwards.
GGCGCCACCGACGAGGACACCGGGCAGGCGGTCTGCGCCTTCGTCATCCTCCGCGAGGAGGCCGGTGACGGCGGGGAGGACATCGTCCAGGAGCTGCGTGGCCACGTCCGCAAGGAGATCGGCCCGATCGCCACGCCGCGACAGATCATGATCGTGCCCGAGCTGCCCAAGACCCGCTCCGGCAAGATCATGCGCCGCCTGCTTCGCGACGTGGCCGAGCACCGCGAGGTCGGCGACGTCACCACGCTCGCCGACAGCTCGGTGATGGACCTGATCTCGAAGGGGATGGGCTCCGGCTCGGAGGACTGACCCGCCGCACCCCCATCCAAGTCCGCGCAGCACCCGGTGGCGACGAGGGCAGACTGAACCCGGGACCGGCCGACTGCGTAGGACTGGTTGGGAGGTGTGATGCCGGAAGACCTGGCCACGGCGATGCGACAGCTGCACGACGAGCATGCAGCGTCGCTGTGGGCGTTCTGCCTGCACCTCACGGGCAACGATCGGGCACACGCCGAGGACGTCACGCAGGAGACGCTGTTGCGGGCGTGGCGCAACGCCAGGGTGCTCGAGGAGTCGCGGGGCTCGGTGCGGTCGTGGCTGTTCACCGTCGCGCGCAACATCGTGATCGACGAGTGGCGCACGAAGCGCAGCCGCAAGGAGATCCCGACCGACGACCTCGCGGAGCTCTCCGGCGCGGAGGACCGCACCGACCAGCTGCTGCTCTCGTGGGTGGTCGCCGAGGCGCTCACGCAGCTCTCGCGCGAGCACCGCGCCGTACTGCTGGAGTGCTACTACCGCGGCCAGTCCGTGGCCGAGGCCGCCCGGCGGCTGGGGATCCCCGAGGGGACCGTCAAGTCCCGCACCCACTACGCGTTGCGCGCGCTGCGGCTGTCCCTCGAAGAGCTGGGGGTGAGCCAGTGAGCTGCCGGTTTTCCACGCTCGACGCGGCCTACGTGCTGGGCTCGCTCGCGCCCGCGGAGCGCGCGGACTTCGAGCGCCACCTCAGCGGGTGCGACGAGTGCGCGCGGTCGGTGCGCGAGCTCGCCGGTCTGCCCGGGTTGCTGGCTCGGGTGCCCGCCGAGGTGCTCGCACCGGATCTCGACCGTGAGCCAGTGCCCGGGACACTGCTCCCCGCCCTGGTCGCTGCCGCCGAGCGGCAGCAGCGACGCCGGACCATCCGTGCGGCCCTGCTCGCCGCGGCGGCGGTGACTGTCATCGCCGGCGGGTCCGCAGTCGTCGCCGGCTCGCTCGGCGACGACGACGAGACCGTCACCTCCCCGCCGCCGGTGGTCGAGACCACCGCGCCACCGCAGCTGATGACCCCCGTGGGGCACAGCCAGTCGGAGGGCTGGATCTCGCTGACGCCGCTCGCGTCGGGTGGCACCCGCCTCGACCTGACCTGCGTCTACCGCAGCTCGTACGGCGGTGATCAGGCCCACACCTACACGGTGGTCGTCTACCCCGGGGACGGCGGTCGCGCCGAGCAGGTCAGGGAGTTCTCCGCCACCTCGGGCGAGGAGGTGGAGGAGAGCGGCACGACCTCGTTCGACGTGGACGAGATCGAGAAGGTCGCGGTCGAGGGCTCCTACGGGCCGATCCTGCTGCTCAACCTCCCGCGAACGCAGTGAGCAGCCGGTCCCGCAGCTCCGACATCGGCCACACCGGGGCATCGGCGGGCGGCAGCAGCCCGGGAGACCACTGCCAGTCCGCGGTCCGCCGTACGACGTCGCCGTCCTGCGCGATCACGGTGATCGGCACGTCGCGCCCGGCGTCGTCACCGCTCACGAAGGACCACGGCTCGTGGTCGCCGAGCACCACCACCACCCGGTCGGGGTCGGGGTAGGTCTCGAGGAAGGACACCAGGGTCTCCCAGGAGTACTCGATCGACCGGCCGTAGAGCTGCTGCGCCTTGGCGGGATCTGCTTCCTGGTCGACGGGTTCGGCGTCCTCCGTCGTGCCCTCGAAGACCGACCCGTCCCCGACCTCGTCCCACGCCACGAGCGGCGGCGGCGGTGTCCACGGGTGGTGGCTGGAGACGAGGTCGACCTCCGCGAAGAGCGGCGGCCGGTCCCCGCCGGTGAGCTCCTCGCGACGGAGGTGCTCGAGCGTGTACTGGTCCGGTACGAGCGCGTAGCCGAACTCGGGCCCGGCGTACCCGACGTTGCGGGAGTCGTAGATGTGGTCGAACCCGTAGAAGGCCTCCCCCTCCGGCCAGTCCTCGGTGTTGGCCGGCACGTCGAAGACGGTGCGCCAGCCGGCCCGCCCGAACGCGCGCGCGAGGGTGAGCCGGTCGCTGTCCAGCAGCTGTCCGTAGCGGCGCTCGCTGTCCACCCACAGGCCGGACTGGGTGGTCGCGTGCGCCAGCCAGCTCGCCGCCCCGAACGTCGGCGACGTGAGGTAGCCGCTGCGGGTGAGGTAGCCGGCCTCCGTCAATCGCCGGGTGCCGTCGACCAGCACCTCCTCGACGCCGGGTGAGTACGACGACCCGCGGGTCGCGCTCCGGCCGTAGCTCTCGACGAAGACGAGCAGCACGTCCTTGCCCCGGAGCCCCCGCAGCAGCTGGTCGTCCGGGACGTCGGCGAACGGGTCCGCCTCGATCTCCTCGGCGAAGTCGTCGCTGTCGGCGAGCCCCGCCCGCACCTGGTCGACCGTGTCGACGGCGAGCCCGGCAGCCCCGGCCGCCGCGACCGGCGCCCCACCCGCGACGTGGATGCCGGCGATCGCGCAGACCGCCCAGGCCGTGCCCAGCGCCACCACCCCGCGCGTGGCCCGCGGCCGGTGGTCGGCCGCGACCCGCACCACGCGGGCGGCCGCGCCGGCGAGCCCGACGATCACCACAGCGATCAGCACCACCACGCCCACCGCGGCCAGCCGCGCCGCCAGGTCGCCGATCGAGTCACCGAGCACGTCGACCCCGGACGCGAAGTAGCCCCAGTCACCGAGCGGGTCGAACGGGCGGTCCAGCACCAGGTCGAAGCCGGCGTTGACGACCCGGAGGACGAGCAGGGCACCGGCGACCGCGCCGAACCCGACGGCCGCCCAGAACCGTGGCCGGTGCGGCAGCACCAGGGCGACCGCGACCAGGACCAGCCCCTCGAGCGGGATCCGCAGCAGGTCCGCCGGCGTCAGCCCGGTCGCGGGGTTCGGCAGCGCCAATGCGACCCAGAGACCGACGAAGGCGGCGGCGGTGACGACCGCCGGCCGCACCAGCGACCCGACCGGAGCAGGGTCGGGTGGTGGCGGGAGCGGCTCCACACGCTCCCGCCACAGCGTCCGGACGTCCCGGGCGAAGGACTCGACCAGCAGGCCCAGCGCGACCACCAGGACCGCCTGGGTCACCACCAGCGGCACCAGCGCGGACGCCGCGACGGTGAGCACGATGCCCTGGAGAGCGGCCACCACCTTGGCGGAGTAGCGCGGCGGCAGCGGACGCCGGAGCCAGCGGACCACCCAGCTCACGGCCACGTAGGCGTAGCGGATCGCGCCGATCGCCAGCACCCACCAGCCGGCAGCTGGTGCGACGTACACGCTGAGGACCGCGATCAGGAACGCGTCCACCTCCATGTCGAAGCGGCCGCCGAGCGCCGACTCGGTCCGGGTACGACGCGCCACCCTGCCGTCGACGGCGTCGAGCACCAGGCCGACCGTGGCGAGCGCCACGATCAGCGCTGCGTGGTCGTCGGCGACGTACGACTCGGCAGTCAGCGCCGCCACCCCACAGGCGAGAACGGCGCGGGTCGCGGTGATCCGTCCCGCGGGCCCGAGACCCCCGGCGCGGTGCCGGACCAGCGCGCCGTCGAGGAGTGCCGCGAGGACGGCGCCGCCCAGCAGTCCTATCGCCCACCCGGGCGGACCGAGCCCGACCGCGACGTCGAGGGTCACCAGGAGTGCGGGCACGCCGACGGCAACCGCCACCGGCCCCGGGACACGCCCGTGCTGAACCCGACCCACAACGCCTCCGTGATTAGGGGTATCAGGGATACGGTGCCGGAATCGATCCGGTTCAGGAAGCAGCCGGACGTGAGGAGGCAGCGGACGGTGCGGGAGGCACGTGCGTTCTGGCTGGCCGAACCGGGTCGCGGCGAGATCCGGACCGAGCAGCTGCGCGCGCCCGGCGACGACGAGGTGCTGGTGCGCGCCCTGCGCTCGGGGATCAGCCGCGGCACCGAGACGCTCGTGTTCCGCGGCGGCGTGCCGGCCGACCAGCACCGCGCGATGCGCGCGCCGTTCCAGGACGGCGACTTCCCCGGACCGGTGAAGTACGGCTACCTCAGCGTCGGCGTCGTCGAGGAGGGGCCGGCCGCTCTGACCGGCCGCCGCGTCTTCTGCCTGCATCCCCACCAGACCGCCTACGTCGTACCGGCCACGGCGGTGACGCCCGTCCCGGACCCGGTGCCGTCCGACCGGGCGGTGCTCGCCGGGACGGTCGAGACGGCGGTCAATGCCGTCTGGGACGCCGCACCGCTCCTCGGCGACCGGATCGCGGTCGTCGGTGCGGGCATGGTCGGCTGCTGCATCGCCCGTCTGCTGGGTCGGATCCCGGGCACCCGGGTGACGCTGGTCGACACCGAGCCGTCCCGGGCGGACGTCGCCGCCGCCCTCGGCGTCGGGTTCGCCGCACCGGCGGACGCGTCCGACGGCTGCGACCTCGTCGTCCACGCCAGCGCGACCTCCGCCGGACTGCAGCGCTCCCTCGAGCTGCTGGCGCCGGAGGGCACCGTGCTCGACGTCAGCTGGTACGGCGACCGCCCGGTCACCGTGCCGCTCGGCGGCACGTTCCACTCCTCGCGGCTGACCATCCGGGCCAGCCAGGTGGGCACCGTCGCTCCCGCCCGAAGCGGTCGGCGCAGCCCTGCGGACCGGCTCGCCCTGGCCCTGGAGCTGCTCGCGGACCCGGCGTTCGACGCGCTGCTCACGGGTCGCTCGCCCCTCGCCGACCTGCCTGCCGTGCTCGCCCGACTCGCCGATGGCGACCGGACCACGCTGTGCCACACCATCGACTACGAGGAGGGCTAGGGCATGACGACGAGTCCTGAGTTCCGGGTGACCGTGCGCGACCACATGATGGTCGCCCACAGCCTGCGCGGCGAGGTCTTCGGACCCGCGCAGCAGCTGCACGGCGCGACGTTCGTCGTCGACGCGACGTTCGTCGCGGACGACCTGGACGGCTCGGGAATCGTGGTCGACATCGGGAGGGCCGCCGAGCAGCTCAAGGCGGTGCTCGCCGACCTCACCTACCGCAACCTCGACGCCGTCGAGGCGCTGGCAGGCCTCACCACCACGACCGAGGTGCTCGCCCGGCTGGTCGCCGACCGGCTCGCGGAGCGCGCACAGGCCGGTCAGCTCGGCCGGCCGGCGGACCAGCTGTCGGGCGTCGAGGTCACCTTGCGGGAGTCCCACGTCGCGTGGGCCAGCTACCGGCGGCCGTTGTGACCTGCGCGCCGATCGAGTTCGTCGTACCAGCGGGGATCGACGACCCGGCGCGCCCCAGCGGCGGCAACCACTACGACCGTCGGGTGATCGAGTCGCTGACCGCGATGGACAGGGAGGTCCACGAGCACCGGGTCGGGGACGTGGCGGACCTCGGCCCGCTGCTGGCCGGCCTTCCCGACGGCGCGGTGGTGGTTCTCGACGGCCTGCTGGGGTCGGCCGCACCCGGCGCCCTCGAGCCGGTCTCCGGGCGGCTCCGCGTCGTCGTGCTCCTGCACATGCCGTTCGCCGAGGCCGCCACCGACGAGTCGGTACGACGCTCGGAGCGCGCCGCCCTCGCCGCCGCGTCCGGCGTCGTCACGACCAGCGACTGGGCCCGGGGGTGGGTGGTCCGCCACCACGGGCTGCCGACAGATCGGGTCAGCGTCGCCAAGCCCGGCGTCGACCCGGCTCCCGTCTCCTGGGCGTTCCCTCCCGGCGGGCGGCTGATGTGCCTGGCGGCGGTGACCCAGGACAAGGGCCACGACACCCTGGTCGCGGCCCTGGCCCAGATCGCGGACCTCGACTGGGTCCTCACCTGCGTCGGCGCGACCGACCTGGAGCCGGACTTCGTGGCCGAGCTGGCCGACACCGCCCAGGGGGCCGGGATCGGCGACCGCGTCGAGTTCACCGGACCCCTGACCGGCGACCCGCTCGGGTTCGCCCTCGACAACGCGGACCTGCTGGTCTCGGCCTCGCGCCGGGAGTCCTTCGGGATGGCGGTGACCGAGGCGCTCGCGCGCGGCGTGCCGGTCGTGGTGACCGACGTCGGCGGTCACAGCGAGGCGGTCGGTGGGACCACGGCCGGCGAGCGGGCCGGCGTGCTGGTGCCGCCCGACGACCCCGACCGCCTCGCCGCCGCCCTGCGCTGCTGGCTGACCGACCGAGACCACCGGGAGCGGCTGCGCGCGGCCGCACGGGACCGGCGCACCACCCTCGCCTCCTGGGAGGACACCGCGCGCCTGCTGGCCGCGGTTGTCGACGCGACCCCGCTGGAACCGATCGTGGTTCGCGACACCACGCGAGCCGCCCGATGAACCGCTGGGCACGCGTGCGGCTGATGGGCGGCGTGCTGATCCTGGGAGTCCTCGCCGTGCGGCTCGGCGCGGAGCCCTTCGTCGAGGGCATCCGCTCCACCGACGCGACCACGCTCGTGGTCGCGCTCGCCGTGACCGCGGCCACCACGTGGTGCTGCGCCTGGCGGTGGAGCCTGCTGGCCGCGCGGCTCGACGTCGCGGTGCCGGTGCGGACGGCGTACCGCCGTTACTACCGGTCCCAGCTCCTCAACGCGACGCTTCCCGGCGGCGTCCTCGGCGACGTCCACCGCGGCATCGACCACGGCCGCTCGGCGGGCGCGCTCGGCCGGGGGCTCCGGTCGGTGCTGTGGGACCGGACGTCCGGCCAGGCGGTCCAGGTCGCCCTCGCGCTGGCCGCCCTGCTCCTGCTTCCCGCCGCGGTCCGGGCGGAGGCCGGGTGGCTGCTGCTCGCGGTCGCGACCGTGCTCGTCGTGGTCGCCGCCGCATTGCCCGCACGGGTACGCCGCGCGGTCGCCGCCGAGCTGCGCGCGGTGGTCGCCGCACGCGCGGTGCTCCCCCGCGTGGTGCTGGCCTCCGCGCTGGCAGCCGTGGGTCACGTGGTGGTGCTCGTCGTCGTCGCCCGCTCGGTCGGCGTCACCGCACCGCTGCCCGAGCTGGTCGCGCTCAGCCTGGTCGTGCTCGTCGCGTCCGCGCTGCCACTGTCGGTCGCGGGGTGGGGCCCGCGCGAGGGCGCGGCGGCGTGGCTCTTCGGTGCGGCCGGTCTCGGCGTCGACACGGGGGTCAGCGTGGCGGTCGCCTTCGGCGTGGTGTCGCTCGTGGCCACGCTGCCCGGCATGCTCACCCTCGCCGGGGGTACTCCACCCACGACCCGGTCCCCGGATTCCACACCCGAGGAGGCCGTCCATGGCTGACCGTCCCTACACCCTGCTGAGCTGCAGCATGTCCCTGGACGGCTACCTCGGCGGCGCGACCGAGGAGCGGCTGATGCTCTCCAACGACGCCGACTTCGACCGGATCGACGAGGTGCGGGCGGGTTGCGACGCGATCCTGGTCGGCGCGGCCACGGTCCGGAAGGACAACCCCCGGCTGCTGGTGCGCGAGGCCAGGCGCCGCAGCGCGCGGGCCGCCGCCGGCCTGCCCAGCTCCCCGGCGAAGGTGACGGTCACCGCGCGCGGCGACCTCGACCCGCGCGCCAACTTCTTCACCGCGGGCGACAGCGAGAAGCTGGTCTACTGCAGCAGCGACGCGGTGTCGACCGCCCGGGGTCGGCTCGGTCCGGTGGCGACGGTGATCGACGCCGGCCACGCCCCGCGTCGGATGCGCCGGGTGGGCGAGGACCTGCACGACCGCGGCATCCGGCGGCTGATGGTCGAGGGCGGAGGAACCGTCCACACCCAGTTCCTGACCGGTGGCCTGGCCGACGAGCTGCAGCTGGTCGTCGCGCCGTTCTTCGTGGGCGACTCCCGCGCCCGCCGGTTCGTCGACGACGGGCGATTCCCGTGGTGCTCGGACCACCGGGCGCGGCTGGTCGAGACCCGCGCGATCGGCGACGTCGTACTCCTGCGCTACGCGCTCTCCGACCGGTTCGCGGGCTGACCATGGACGCGCGCATCCGCACCGAGCTCACCATCCCGTTGAGCCTGCACGGGTTCTCGACGGTCGGGCGGGTGTTCACGTTCGACGGGCTGCTCGACGGCCGCGAGCACCTGGCGATCGGGCTCGGGTCGTGCTCGGCGGCGGTGCGCGGAGTGCCCGCGGCCGAGCAGTCGCCCCTGGTGCGCCTGCACAGCGAGTGCCTCACCGGCGACGTCCTCGGCAGCGAGCGTTGCGACTGCGGGCCCCAGCTGCACGAGTCGCTCGCCCGGATCACCGACGAGGGCGGTTACCTGCTCTACCTCCGCCAGGAGGGGCGCGGAATCGGACTCTACGAGAAGCTCGATGCCTACACGCTCCAGGACACCGGGCTGGACACCTACCAGGCCAACCTGGCGCTCGGCCACGAAGCCGACGAGCGCGACTACACACCGGCCGCCCAGATGCTCGATGCCCTCGGCATCCGCCGGCTCCGGCTGCTCACCAACAATCCCGACAAGGCGGCGCAGCTGGAGGCAGCCGGACTGGTGATCGCGGAGCAGGTGCCGACCACCGTGCACCTCTCCGACGCCAACGCCCGCTACCTCGCCGCCAAGGCCCTGCGCGGCGCGCACACCTTGGACGTCGCCGTCGGCGGGAGAGGCGGGGGGCTGCCCGATCGGTAGGGTGATGCCCGGAGTGCCGGGAAGCCTGGTCGGCGTCATCTTGTCGACTCCGAGGAGTTCCTTTGACTGACCCCCGTCGGCCGCTCTTCGCGCGCGGCTCGTTCCTGGAGAGCTCCCGCGTGGCAGAGGTCCTGCGCGCCGAGAGCATCGGCGGCGCGCTGGTCATCGCCGCGGCGCTGGTCGCGTTCATCTGGGCCAACACCCCGTGGGCGGCGACGTACGACTCGTTCCGCGATCTCCGGATCGGCCCGCACGCGCTCCACCTCGACCTCACTCTCGGCGCCTGGGCCGCGGACGGACTCCTTGCCGTGTTCTTCTTCGTCGCGGGCCTGGAGCTCAAGCGCGAGTTCGTCGCCGGCGACCTGCGGGACCCTCGGCGCGCGGCGCTGCCGGTAGCAGCCGCGCTCGGCGGAATGCTGGCCCCCGCGGCCTGCTACGTGGTCGTCAACCTGGCCGGCTCCGGCGACATGGCGGGATGGGCAGTCCCCACCGCGACCGACATCGCCTTCGCGGTGGCGGTGCTCGCGGTCATCAGCACGCACCTGCCGAGCGGGCTGCGGACGTTCCTGCTCACCCTCGCGGTCGTCGACGACCTGCTCGCGATCACGGTGATCGCGCTGTTCTACACCGATGAGCTGCACGCGTCGTACCTCCTGCTCGCGCTGGTGCCGATCGCGGCGTTCGGTCTGCTGGTCCAGCGCCGGATCAGCCATCCCCTGCTCCTGCTTCCGCTGGCGGCCGTCGCCTGGGCGCTGGTGCACGCCTCGGGCGTCCACGCCACCGTGGCTGGGGTGCTGCTCGCCTTCACCGTGCCCGTGCTGCACCAGCACCGGCCGGACGAAAGGGGCCTCGCCGAGCACATCGAGCACCTCGTGCGCCCGTTCTCCGCGGGCATCGCCGTGCCGGTCTTCGCGTTCTTCGCCGCCGGGGTCGGCCTCGGTGGCTGGTCCGGCCTGTTCGACGCGCTGCAGGACCCGGTCGCGCTCGGTGTCATCGCGGGCCTGGTGCTCGGGAAGCCGATCGGCGTCCTGGCGGCGACCTGGTTGCTCCACACCTTCACCCACGCGGACCTCGACGACGAGCTGGCGTGGGCCGACGTGCTCGGGATGGCGATGCTGGCCGGCATCGGCTTCACCGTGTCCTTGCTGATCGGGGAGCTCGCCTACACCGACGGCGCTCGTGCCGAGCGGGTCAAGGTCGGCGTGATCGTCGGGTCCTTGGTCGCCGCCCTGCTCGCGGCGGTCGTGCTCCGGGCCCGCAACCGGGTCTACCGCCGGCTCTGCGAGCTGGAGGCCCAGGACTCCGACCACGACGGGGTGCCCGACGTGTTCCTGGAGGACCGCGGCAGCGAGTGAGCGCCGCGGGCGCGGGACGGGTGACCGAAGTCAGCCGGGATCGGTGATCCGCTCGGGCAGCAGCCCCGAGAGCAGGCTCGCGACCGTGATCGCTCCCATCATCGGCGCCTTCGAGCCCTTGCCGTCGACCACCGCGACCAACGGACTGCGGTTGCCGGCCATCAGGGCGGCGATCTCGATCACGTTGTCGTCGGGTTCGACGACGACCAACTTCGGTCCCTCCCTCGGGAGGAGCTCGGCGACGGTCTTGCCGGCGAGTGAGTCGCACATGTGGTCGGCGAACTCCTCGTCGACCACCCGTGCCAGCGCAGGGTCGTCCTGGATGTAGCGCGGGATGACGAACCGCAGCACCTGGGAGGCGGGCAGGATCGCGGTGGGGTGGTCGTGGTCGTCAACCACGACCAGGGCGGGCCGTCCGGCCTCGGTCAGGATGCGGGCCGCGTCGACGGCGGGGGCGTCGGCGTGCACCGTGGGGTACGGCGCCGCGAGGTCGCGGGCTCTCACCTCATCGAGGCTACCCGGAAACGCCCGCCGCCGATGCTGGCCGATAGGGTCGTCGGACAGGTGTGCCGGGAAGTCTGGTCGGCGTGTCCCAGTCCCGCGCCCGAGGGAGGCCCCGTGGCGATCGCCGCCATCGTCATCTTCGTCGCCGCCTACGTCCTCTTGATGACCGAGAAGGTCCACCGCACCAAGGTGGCGCTCGGTGGCGCCGCGTTGATGCTGCTGCTCCACATCACCGATGCCGAGAAGGCGTTCTTCGACCTCCACACCGGGATCGAGTGGAACGTCATCTTCCTGTTGTTCGGGATGATGGTCATCGTCTCCGTGCTGCGGCAGACGGGCGTCTTCGAGTACGTCGCCATCTGGGCGGCCAAGCGAAGCCGCGGCCGCCCCTACCTGCTGATGGTCCTTCTCGTGCTGCTCACGGCGTTCGCGTCCGCCCTGCTCGACAACGTCACGACCGTGCTCCTCATAGCGCCGGTGACCTTCCTCGTCTGTGACCGGCTGGGCCTGCGGTCGGCGCCGTACATCATGGCCGAGGTGTTCGCCTCGAACATCGGCGGAGCCGCGACGCTCGTCGGCGATCCCCCGAACATCATCATCGCCAGCCCGGCGAACGCGGATCTCGAGTTCAACGACTTCCTCGTCCACATGGCGCCGATCATCGTCGTGCTGCTCGCTGTCTACTGCGTCCTGTGCCGCGTCCTCTTCCGTTCCGCCTTCACCTTCGACCCGGAGAAGGCGCAGTCGGTGTTGGCGCTCAACGAGCGGGAGGCGATCACCGAGCCGGCGCTCCTCGTCAAGGCGTTGGTCGTGCTCGCGGTCGTCGTCGCCGCCTTCGTCCTGCACCCGTGGCTCCACTACGACCCCGCCGTCGTCGCGCTGCTCGGCGCCGGCCTGCTGCTGCTGATCACGTCGGTCACCACCGAGCAGGCGCTGGAGGAGGTCGAGTGGCCGACCCTGCTGTTCTTCGCCGGCCTCTTCATCATGGTCGGCGGCCTGGTCGAGACCGGCGTGATCGGGGACATCTCGGAGTACACGGCGGAGCAGACCGAGGGCAAGCTGCCGCTCGCGACCATGGTCCTGCTCTTCGGTTCCGGCGTCCTCTCGGCGATCGTCGACAACATCCCCTACGTCACGTCGATGAGCCCGATCGTGGGCGACCTGGCGGCCAGCCACGGCGCGGACGGCGAGGTCCTGTGGTGGGCGCTGGCGCTCGGCGCCGACCTCGGCGGCAACGCCACCGCGATCGGGGCCTCGGCCAATGTGGTCGCCCTCGGCATCGCGGCCCGACAAGGGCATCCGATCAGCTTCTGGGAGTTCACGAAGTACGGCCTGGTCGTGACCGCGGTGACGCTGTCGCTGTGCGCGCCGTACCTCTGGTGGCGCTACCTCTGAGCAGAAGGCCCGCCGCCTGAGCGGCTTCGGTAGGGTCGATCACATGGCCGTCGAACCGCTCCGCGAAGAGCCCACGATCGGACGTCTCGTCAAGGACGCCCAGACCGAGTTCTCCACGCTGATGCGCAAGGAGATCCAGCTCGTGAAGTCCGAGCTGAAGGTGAGCGTCACGGCCGGCGGCTTCGGCAGCGTCCTGCTGCTCGCCGCGGCCTTCTTCCTGGTGCTGTTCGTCATCATCTTGTCGGTCGCGGCCGCCTACTTCATCAACTGGAACGGCGAGGGGCTGTCGCTGCACTGGGCGTTCCTCATCGTCGCCGGCTTCTGGCTGCTGGTGGCAGTCCTCTGCATCTGGATCGGTATCAGGAAGTTCAAGCAGGTCAAGGCACCCGAACGCGCGATCGAGCAGGGACGCGAGATCCCCCGCGCGCTCAAGGGTCAGTCATGACTGTGTCGTAAGGCCCAGGGGGACGAGAGATGACGCGGCAACCGGCTGTCGCCGGACGAGCAGAGCAGCTGCTCAGTTCGTCGGTCATCTCGACCGCGCCGGTGGCGGGTGGCGACGTCTCCAGCGCGGTGAAGTTGCGGCTGTCGAGCGGCCGGACCGCCTTCCTCAAGTCGCTGACCCAGGCCCCGCCGCAGTTCTTCGAGCGGGAGGCGGCCGGCCTGCGCTGGCTGGCCGAGGTCGACGACGGCGTCGCCACCCCCGACGTCCTCGCGGTCGACTCCGACTGCCTGATCCTCGGGTGGGTCGAGACCACCCGGCCAGGACAGGATGCGGCGTCGGCCTTCGGCCGGGCGCTCGCTCGTACCCATCTGGCCGGCGCACCGGAGTGGGGTGCCGACGCCGACGGCTACATCGGCCGGCTCCCGCTGGCCAACCAGCCGCTGCCCACCTGGGCGGAGTTCTACGTGGAGCGGCGGATCACGCCGTACCTGCGGGTCGCCCGCGACAAGGGCCTGGTCGCTGCCGCCGATGCGGACCTGATCGAACGCGCCGCCGCGCGGGTCGGCGAGGTCGTGCCCGACGAGCCGGCGGCGCGGCTGCACGGCGACCTCTGGAACGGCAACGTGCTGTGGGGCCAGGAGGACCGCGTGGTGGTCATCGACCCGGCGGCGTACGGCGGCCACCGCGAGGTCGATCTCGCGATGCTGACCCTCTTCGGGCTGCCGCAGCTGCCGCACGTGATGGCGGCGTACGACGAGGTCGCGCCGCTCGGCGACGACTGGCAGGAACGGCTCGGCATCCACCAGCTCTTCCCGCTGCTCGTGCACGCCTGCCTCTTCGGCGGCGGCTACGGCGCCCGCGCCGCCAAGATCGCCGCGCGCTATCTCTGACGCCACCGGAAGCGGCCTCTCAGCCACCGCTCAGCCGGATTGGGCATCATGGGGGCGTGTCCCAGCGTGTCCCGCACCTGCCCCGCGTCCTCGTCGTCGACGACGACCGTGCGGTGCGGGAGTCGCTCCGGCGCTCGCTGGAGTTCAACGGGTACGACGTCCACCTGGCCGGTGACGGCGCCGAGGCGCTCGCCGGCATCGGGGCGGTCGCGCCCGACGTGGTCGTGATGGACGTGATGATGCCGCGGCTGGACGGGCTCGACGCGACCCGGGCGCTGCGGGCGGCCGGCAACGACGTACCCATCCTGGTGCTCACCGCTCGCGACGCCGTCGGCGACCGGGTGGAGGGTCTCGATGCCGGTGCCGACGACTACCTGACCAAGCCGTTCGCGCTGCAGGAGCTGCTCGCCCGGCTCCGCGCGCTGCTGCGCCGGGTGGCGCCGCACACGGAGGGTGACGAGGAGGAGGTGCTCTCCTTCTCCGACCTCACCATGAACGTGACCACCCGCGAGGTCACCCGCGGCGATCGCGCCATCGAGCTGACCCGCACCGAGTTCACCCTGCTCGAGATGTTCCTGCGCCGGCCGCGACGGGTGCTGGACCGCAGCTTCATCCTCGAGGAGGTCTGGGGCTACGACTTCCCGACCACCGCCAACTCACTCGAGGTCTACGTCGGCTACCTGCGCCGCAAGACCGAGTCGGGCGACGAGCCGCGGCTGATCCACACGGTGCGCGGCGTGGGATACGTGCTGAAGGAATCGTGAGCGGGTTCTGGGCGGGGTCTGCCCTCGCGGTCGGACCGGGCCCGGACGGACGGTGGCACTACCGGCGCTCGCTCGCCAGCCGGGTGATCCTGCTGACGATGCTGACCGTCGGCCTGGCGGTCGCGTTCGTCGCCGTCGCCGCCTACGCCACCGCGCGGTTCCAGATGCAGCAGAGCCTCGACGCGTCTCTGTTGGAGCGCGCGCAGGACGCGGCGGGCGCGGACGAGCTGCTCCAGATCGGCGTCGGGGAGGAGGTCCCGTCCTGGGCGCTCGGAGCCGGCGACGTGCGGATCGCGTTCCTTCCCGCCGAGGGCAAGGGCCGGGTCCTCGACGACGGCCCCGACATCCTGCTCGGCCGGTCCGAGCTCGAGGTCGCGCAGGGAAAGCGCGAGTCCAGCATCCGCACGATCCGGATCGAGGGCGAGCGCTACCGGGTCGTCGCCGTGCCGACCGAGCACCGGCCGGACCTCGCCCTGGTGATCGCCCAGCCGCTCGAGGACCAGGACCGGATCCTGGCCCGGCTGGGCTGGGTGACGATCGCGTTCGGCGGCGTCGGCGTGCTCGCCGCCGGGCTCGCCGGCTGGCTGGTCGCCAGCAACGGCCTGCGGCCCGTGCGACGACTGACGACCGCGGTCGAGCGGATCGCCCGTACCGAGGACCTCCGCCGCCTCCCGGTCGAGGGCGACGACGAGGTCGCCCGGCTGGCGAACGCGTTCAACATGATGCTGACCGCCCTCGACGCGTCGCGGGTGCGCCAGCGGCAGCTGGTCGCCGATGCCAGCCACGAGCTGCGGACCCCGCTCACCTCGCTGCGGACCAACATCGACCTGCTCACCATGTCCGGCGGTGACGCGCCCTCGCTGCCTCCCGTGGCGAGGGAGGAGCTGATGGAGGACATCCGCGCCCAGATCGAGGAGCTGACCACCCTCATCGGCGACCTGACCGAGCTCGCCCGCGACGAGCCGGTGCCGCCCACCGTCGAGCCGGTCGACCTCGCCGACGTGGTCGACCATGCCGTCGAGCGGGTACGGCGTCGCGCCCCCGACGTCACCTTCGAGGTGTTCACCCGCCCCTGGTGGGTGGTCGGGGAGGCGCCCGCGCTCGAGCGCGCGGTCACCAACCTGCTCGACAACGCGGCCAAGTGGAGTCCCGACGGCGGCTTGGTGACCGTCCGGCTCAGCGACGGCGTCCTCACCGTCGACGACCAGGGCCCGGGCATCCCCGCGGAGGAGCGGGCGCGGATCTTCGATAGGTTCTGGCGGTCCGCCGACTCCCGCACGCTTCCCGGCTCCGGTCTCGGCCTGGCCATCGTCCGTCAGGTGGCCGAGCGTCATGCGGGTTCGGTGCAGGCGGCGGAGAACGTCGGCGGCGGCGCACGGCTGGTGCTCAAGCTGCCGGGAACGGAGAAGGTAGATGCGTGAGCCGCTGGCCGCGGTCGCCGTACTGGTGCTGCTCGCGGGATGCGGCGACGGCGAGGACGTCGGCGAGAAGCCCGACCTGCCCGACGAGACCCCCGCCCTCTGGAACCCGTGCGACGTGCTCGACGCGCGCTTCGTCGAGAAGAACTTCGGCACCGTCGCCGAGGAGAGCAACGGCGAGCCGACCCAGCCCGAGTGCCGGTTCGTGCCGGCCGAGGACGGCGAGCCGGCGGTCACCGTCAACTACCTGCTCTTCTCCGGCACGCTCGACGAAGCATGGGAGACGATGGACATCTCGCCCGATGCCAAGTCGACCTCACCCGACATCGAGGGTGCCGACGAAGCCCGGATCGTCGTCAACGCCGGCCGGAAGGACATCGGCGTCACCGGCTTCGTCGCGAACGGCGACCTGATCCAGAGCGTGAACGTCGTCGACCCCGCGCCGTACGACGAGCAGCAGATCATCCGCGGCGTCCGCGCCACCCTCACCGTTCTCTCGCAGCACGCGGTGGAGTCCGGCGTCGAGGACCCCGCCTGACAGGGCGCCCCGTTGGTGGCTACTCGTCGAGGGACAGGGCGCGCAGCAAGCGTTCCGCCTTCCACCGCGTCTCGGCGTACTCGTCGGCGACGTCGGAGTCGACGGTGATGCCGCCGCCGGTGCCGAGCAGGTAGCCGTCTCCAGCGGTGAGCAGAGAGCGGATCACGACCCCGAGGTCGGCGCGGCCGTCCCCGGAGACCCAGCCGAACGCGCCGGCGTACGCACCGCGGGGCGTCGCCTCGACGGCGTCGATGATCTCCATCGTCCGCAGCTTGGGCGCGCCGGTCATCGAGCCGGCGGGGAAGAGTGCGCGCAGCGCGCCGACCGTGGTCACGTCGTCGCGCATTCGGCCGCGCACCGTCGACACCAGTTGGTGCACCGAGGTGTAGGACTCGACCTCCATCAGGACCGGCACCTCCACGGTGCCGACCTCGCACACCTGCGACAGGTCGTTGCGGAGCAGGTCGACGATCATCAGGTTCTCCGCACGGAACTTCGGGTCCGTCGCCAGCCGCTCGCGGGCGGCCTCGTCCTCCGCGGGCGTGCTGCCGCGGGCCGTCGTGCCCTTGATCGGCTTGGTCTCGAGGAACCGGTCGGCGGTCACCAGCGCGTACCGCTCGGGCGAGGAGCTCAGCAGCCAGCCGTTCGCGTCCAGCCGGCCGGGCACGCTGTGCTGGAGGAAGCCCGCGTAGGGAGCGGGGTTGAGGCTGCGCAGCCGGAGGTACGCCGACGCGGGGTCGGTGTCACTCGCGACGCGGAGCCGGTGGGTCAGGTTCACCTCGTAGGAGTTGCCGGCATGCAGGTGCTCCTGGACGGCTGCGAAAGCGGCTTCGTAGTCGGCGGGGGGCCGCGTCGCTCGCCGAGCCTGTCGAGGCGCCTCGACAAGCTCGGCGAGCGTGACCGGGAGATCGGTGCGGGGCTCGTGTTCATACATCCGGATGTGTGACGGCCGCATCCAGATCGCATCGGGGAGGTCGGTGTCGGGGCGAGCGGGGAGGTCGGGGCGGGCGGCGTAGCCGAAGTAGCCGAACCACTGGTCCGACTCGGACCCCGCGTCCAGCTCCGCCTCGAGCACGACGAACGGGTCGTCGCCGACGACGACGCTGGTGCCGCCGGCGTGGCGGGTGACCTCACGCCGGGCGGCGTCGTAGGTCAACGAGACGTCGTCATCGTCGAGCCAGCCGATGATCGAGCGCTGCCGCGACCACTGGCGGGCACCGCCGCCGTCGAGCCAGACGCAGCGCGGGTACCCGGCCGCGATCTCGGTGAACGCCTCGACAGCGCCGACTCGGGAGCTCACGACGTCCCCAGGAAGTTCACGATCATCGCGGCGCCGTGCTCGGTGAGGATCGACTCGGGGTGGAACTGGACACCTTCTTGCGGCCGGTCGAGGTGCCGGACGCCCATCACCTCGGCACCGGTCGTGGCGGTCACCGTGAGCTCGTCGGGCATCCTCCGCGCGGCGAGCGAGTGGTAGCGCACGGCGGCGAAGTCCTGCGGCAGGCCGCGGAAGACGCCGGCGCCGTCGTGGTGGATCCGCGTCACCTGGCCGTGCGCCGGCACGGCACGGTCCACGATGCCGCCGTACGTCGTCACCATCCCCTGCATCCCGAGGCAGACCCCCAGCACCGGGCGACTCCCGTCGAGCAGCACCTCACGGCCCACCGAGAAGTCCCGCTGCTCCGCAGGGTGGCCGGGGCCCGGCGAGAGCACGACGTACTCGTGCCGCAGCACGTCCTCCGGCCCGCACTCGTCGTGCTGGACGACGGTCGGCAGCACGCCGGTCACGCCGGCGACGAGGTGGACGAGGTTCTGCGTGTACGAGTCGTGGTGGTCGACCACGACGACGTCAGGCGCCCTGGCCATTCTCAGCCATCAGGCAGCAGCACAGCGGAGACGAGGTCGTGGACGATGTCCCAGCCGCGCTCGGTCAGGATCGACTCCGCGTGGAACTGCACGCCGCGGTAGTGGGGTCCGGTCAAGGCGTTGACGTCGCCCGAGTCGCTGTCGCCCTCGACGGAGACGCCCGCTGGCAGCACGGTGTCGTCAGCGGCCCTCCCGACGAACGTGTTGTAGAAGCCCACCCGCTCCCGACGCCCGTTGACGACGACCTCCGACTGCGTGCCCTGGAAGACGATGTCCTTGTAGGTCAGCGGGATGCCGAGCTGGTGGCACAGCGCCTGGTGGCCGAGACAGACCGCGAGGAACGGCCGCTTCGTCTCCAGCAGCGAGGCCACCGCGTGCCGCAGCGACGCCATCTTGGGGTCCTGGCCGTCGCGCGGGTCGCCCGGGCCGGGCCCGACGATGACCAGGTCGTACCCGTCGAGGCAACCCGGCGCGTAGTCCTCGTGGCGTACGACGGCCGAGCTCATGCCCATCACCGCGAGCAGGTGCCGCAGCATGTTCACGAAGGCGTCCTCGCCGTCGAGGATCACGACGCTCTTGCCGGCCAGTCGCGGGTCGGGCGGCGTGCCGGCCTGGTCGGTCAGCCAGAAGCCGCTCAGCCGGCGGTTGCGGGCGTTGAGCGCGATCAGCACGTCCTCGTCGGCGGCGAGCGCGGCCAAGTCGACGCCGCCGACCCCGTGCTCGGGCGCCGGCGGCACCAGACCGAAGGCGGACAGGATGCCGCCCGCCTTGGCGTGGGTCTCGGCGACCTCGTAGGCCGGGTCGGAGTCGCGCACCAGCGTGGCACCGGCGGTCACCTTGAGCCGACCGTCGAGGTCGACGTCGGCGGTGCGGATCACGATCGGGCTGTCGATCACGGGCAGCCCCTCGTCGTCGCGACCGATCACCGCGAGCGCGGCGCCGTAGTAGCCGCGGCCCTCCGGCTCGTACTGCTTGATCAGCCGGCACGCGTTCTCCACCGGAGACCCGGTGACCGTCGCGGCGTACATCGTGTCCCGCAGGATCTCGCGTACGTCGCGCCGACTGCGGCCGGCGAGGAGGTACTCGGTGTGGATCAGGTGCGTCATCGGCTTGAGGAAGGGACCCAGCACCTGGCCGCCCTCATGGCAGATGTCGCACATCATCTTGAGCTCTTCGTCGACCACCATGAAGAGCTCGTAGATCTCCTTCTCGTCGCGCAGGAACTCCGCGAGACGGGTCTCGATCCGCCGGTCGTCGCCCTCCGGCGGACGCACCCGGAAGGTGCCGGAGATCGGGTTCATCCGGACGTCGCCGCCGTGCACGCTGACGTGCCGCTCGGGGCTGGCGCCCACCAGGTAGCGGTCGCCGGTGAAGAAGAGGAACGTCCAGTAGGCACCGCGCTCACGCGCGAGCAACCGGCGGAAGACGGCGAGCGCCTTGTCGGCGCCCCAGTCGGCGACGACCGCGCGGTAGTGGCGGCCGACGACCAGGTTGGCGCCCTCGCCCTGCCCGATCTCGTCCGTGATGATCTTCTCGACGACCTTGGCGTAGTCGGTGTCGTCGACGTCGAACCCACCCCGGTCCGCGAAGTCGATCCCGCCGTCGTCGATCGCCTCGATCACGTCGGCGACGGAGAACTCCCGCTCGGTCTCGACGTCGACCACCACGAGCGGCGTGCCGTCGTCGTGCGCGTCGAAGCCCCGCTCGGCCACCTGCCGGAAAGGTACGGCGACCAGCCGGTCGCACTGCCGGCCCGGCGGTGGCGGGCCCTCCTCGAGCGGGATGTCCATGATCGAGTCGGCGACCCAGCGCCGACCACCGAGCACGCCGACGGTGTCGCGGTCACCCGCTCGAGTGGAACGCCGGATGATGGCCCACGCCTCGTGCCCCTGGATGGCCGCGATGGCTTCCCGGGCTGAGGTGGTGGGCCCACCTGACGACTGCGTCATGACCGAAGCCTATGCGGCGGCGCGACGGCAGCGCCGTCGGAATACGAGGCGCGGACGCCCGGCTCAGAAGTCGCCGCGGGGGGTACTCCGTAGTCGTGAAGCCGCGGACCATCGGAGTCGAAGAGGAGTTCCTGCTCGTCGATCCTGCGACCCGGAAGGTGTCGCCGGTCTCCCAGCACGTGCTGCAACGGGCCCACGGCGAGCAGCCGGCCACGTCGGACGAGGACCTCGACAAGGAGCTGTTCCGCCACCAGCTCGAGACGCGCACGCCGCCGGACAAGGACCTCGGAGAGCTGCGGGAGCACCTGGTGCGGCAACGGCGCGCTGCCGGGGAGGCGGCAGAGCTGGCCGGCGTCGCCACGATCGCGTCGGGGACCAGCCCGGTGGCGAGTGGTGAGCCCCGGGTGACCAGGGTCGACCGCTACCTGACGATGCTGGAGACCTACGGCGAGATCGCCCGCGTGGCCGGCATCTGCGGCATGCACGTGCACGTCGAGGTCGACTCCGAGGAGCAGGGGGTGGCCGTGATCGACCGGCTCTCACCGTGGCTGCCGGTGGTGCTCGCGATCAGCGCGAACTCGCCGTACGTCGAGGGACGGGACACCGGCTACCACTCTTGGCGGTCCCGGGTGTGGGCGCAGTGGCCGAGCGCGGGCCCGGCGGAGCAGTTCGGCTCGCTGGCGGCGTACCGCGAGGTGAGCGGGCAGCTGATCGCTTCCGGCGCCGCCCTGGATCGCGGAATGATCTACTTCGACGCCCGGCTGTCCGAAGCCAACCCGACGGTGGAGGTGCGCACCTCCGACGTGTGCACCGACCCCGACGATGCGGTCCTGATCGCTGCTCTGGTGCGAGGTCTGGTGATGCGGGCCGCGGACAGCGACGTGGACGGGTCCGAGCCGGTCTGGCGCGCCGAGCTGCTGCGCGCCGCGCACTGGCGGGCGGCCCGGTACGGCCTGTCCAACCGGCTCCTGAGCCCGATCACCGCTGAACCCGTGCCGGCGCGCGAGGTGCTGGCGCTGCTCTTCGCCACCGTGCGCGACCAGCTCGAGGCCTGCGGGGACGTCGACCTCGTCAGCGACGGACTGGAACGCGTCCTCGCCGGAGGCGGCGCCAGTCGCCAGCACGCGGCGTACGAACGCAGCGGTGGCGACCTCGCCGCCGTCGTCGACGACCTCGTCGTCCGCACCAACGCCTGCTGGCATACCTGAGAGGAAGAGATGGGACCCGACGACGAGCACACCCGTCCGGACGGCGTCGACGACCTCACGGTCGAGGCGCTCGGCAACATCTCCGAGGCGCTCGAAGCCGTCGAGATCGCCCGCGGCCACCTCTACACGTTCCACCGGCTGTCCGGCACTGCCGACTTCACGCTCGGCAAGGGCGTGCAGCAGCTGCGCGAGGCCGGCCACGACGAGCTGGCGGACCGGTTCGAGAAGGAGCTGGTCGGCCGCAACGTGCTGGAGGGACGCTGGACCTTCCAGATCGTCGAGGAGTACGACGACGGCTACTACTCGCTCTTCAAGTCACTGGAGCAGGTGGCGAGGGACACCCTCGTCGAGGGCCGGCGCCACCTCTACGAGGCCGAGCTGAAGGAGGACCGTCGTACCCACGACCGACCCGGCCACGAGGCGCGGCCCGACGTTTGAGGTGGCCCGCGGCGGGATAGGTGAACCCGGTCAGATTGTTGGCCGACCGGATCGGGACGGAGGAACAACGCGTGGTCATCCGAATGAGCCCCGAGGTGGCAGCCCAGGTGGAGGACCGCTTCGACAACCTCGCGCAGGACTTCTTCAACCTCAGCGACCTGGTCGTGACCGCCCGCCACCAGCTCGACGGGGCATGCGGTGACTTCTCCTCCGACATGCAGGGCTACACGCAGACCTTCGAGTCCGGTTGGTCCCAGACGTTCGACATCGCGTCCGAGTGCGCCGGCCTCATCGCCGGCAACACCAACCAGGTCATGGTGGACCTGCAGAAGGTCGACCGCGACGCCTCCCACCAGACCGCCATCACGATCTGACGCGCCGTGGCCGACCACTACACCTTGAACCTCGACCCGCAGCAGCTGCGGAACGTCGCGAAGTTCCTCGGCGAGGCCGAAGCCCATGTGCGCTCCAAGG
The DNA here is from genome assembly GCF_034661235.1 of Nocardioides bizhenqiangii. Lineage (NCBI taxonomy): Bacteria > Bacillati > Actinomycetota > Actinomycetes > Propionibacteriales > Nocardioidaceae > Nocardioides > Nocardioides bizhenqiangii. Next base: position 142,337 of record NZ_CP141059.1, on the reverse strand, counting down.
GTCAGCAGGTCGCCGGCACACCCGGCGAGATCGGCGGCCAGTGGACCGGGGAGGCCGCAACCGCGATCAAGGCCGAGATGGGTGCGCTCGGTGGGGTGATGACCGGGGGCGACGGCAGCTTCTCGGTCGGCCTCGGGGACGCGCAGCAGGCGCTGACCACCCTCGCCGGGCACTTCGACACCGCGCAGGAGGAGCTCGCCGCGCTCAACACTCGTTGGAGCACCGCCCAGTCGGACTACGACGACGCGCCCATCGGCGACCACGACCCCGACGGCGGAGGCGAGACCGCCGGCGAGCGGCGCGACCGCTTGCAAGGCTCGGCCGACGCCGACTTCGAGGAGCTCAAGACCTGGTGCCGCGAGCGGGTGAAGGAGTGCGGTGAGACCATCGCCCTGTCGTCGCCTATCAGCTACTACGGCTACAACGGCTCGACCCTCAGCTACGGGACCAACCCCGACACGCTGTTGCCGCTCCTGACCCTGACCGACCAGCGCCACGACCTGCTCCAGCAGCAGGAGCAGAGCCGGCAGGAGGGCAAGCGCGACGCCGAGCACCTCCAGGAGCTGCTGAATGGGCGCGAGGCGTACGACAGCGACGAGCTCCGCGAGTTCATGGCGAGCATCGCCGAGCACGCCGACGACCCCGACTACGCGGCTGCGTTCGTCAGAGCGGGTGGCAGCAAGCTGCTCAAGGACGCCTACGACGCCGCGGCCAACGACCTCGCGGTCCAGGGTGGCGGCCTCCTCAGCCAGGAGGACTGGGAGGGACCGCTGCAGGCGCTCAACGACGTCTATGCCGCGGGCCTGGAGGTAGTGGACGGGACCACCCTCGGGAAGATCACCGCCGACCTCGGATCGGCCAAGTACATCGGGATCCTGACCGCGATCACCGGCTCCGACTACGCCGGGCCGCGCACCAACTCCGCCGTGCTGCCCTACGCCCACTACCTCGGCGACCAGATCCCCGGCGGCTCGACGTGGGACATGACCCGGTGGATGAGCCAGCTCGCCAACGGCGAGAAGTCGGTCGACGAGATCATCCAGGGCTACCGCGACAACATGCTCGACCCGAAGGACCTCGCCGTCCTGGTCAACGAGATGGACTCCGCCTCCCGGGACCGGTGGATCTCCGAGCTGCTCAGCGACGGCGGCGACCCCTACGACGAGCAGGTCACGAGGAACTGGAACGAGATCCTGCCCGGCCTGCTCGACGCCGCCCGCGACGAGGAGGCGCTGGGCGCGCTCGGGGCGCTGCTCGGCCAGCTCGACAGCCGGCCGCCGCCGGCGGACGCGACGTACGACCTGGGGAAGTTCTTCACCGACCCGAAGACGATCGACCTGCTCGCGCAGTATCCCGAGTCGCTCGACGACTACCAGGACGACATCGCGTCGCTGTTCGGGAAGTACGTCGGGAAGAAGGAGGTCAACCAGCTCCTCAAGGACATGATCGCGCGGGACCTCCAAGGGGAGGGCGGCATCGAGGCCTCGGCCAAGCACATCGGCTACATCCTCGGCCTCGCCGAGGCCGCGCACGTCGACTACAACGTCGGTGAGCTGGTCAAGCCGATCGCGGGCCAGATCAGGTCCGAGCTCCAGGGACAGCTCGCCGAGCTGATCAAGACGGGGGGCACGACCGCAGCCAAGACGATCCCCGTGCTCAACGTCGCGATCGCCGCGCTCGACGCCATCGTCGCGGAGGCCGGGAAGGACGACGCGGCCCGGAAGAAGTTCGAGGAGGGCTGGAAGGACGAGGACCTCCACCAGACCATGGCCTGGCTGCTCTACCTCCAGCGCAACGGCGCTCCCGATTCCTACGAGCGGTGGAAGGAGCAGGCCAACGTTGCCGCCAACGACCCGCTGCTCGAGCCGTCGCAGTACATGGGCTGGCTCTCCAACCAGCCGGAGGGGTCTCCGGAGTACGAGCTCTGGCTCGAGCTCAACGACCTCTCCGGGCGGATCGGAGACGCCCACAAGTGACGCCGACGAGACCGGCCCCACCGCGGTGACGCGACGGCGGCGCTGACTCACACGCCCAGCGCGACGAACGCCGCCGCGGTGCCGGCGGCGACCGGATCGTCGGCCGCGGCCCGCCGTACGGCGAGCAGTGCGGCTGCCGGATCGGCTCCCGCAGCGAGCCCGTCGTGGAGGCCGACCATCAGGTCGGCGGTCGCGGCGTCGTTGACCTCGCCGACGCTGGAGACCAGGCCGGCGGTGCCGATCGAGAACAGCGCGGCGGCCAGGCCGAGCAGCTCCTGGGCGCCGACCGGGGCGAGCACGCCGGACTCGCAGGCGGAGAGGACGACCCGGTAGGGCGCCGTTCGCAGCCGCTCGAGGTCGTGCACGGTCAGCGGACCGTCGGCCAGGTCGAGTGCGGAGAAGAGCGGGCTGTCGGCGCGGAACCGGCCGTGGGTCGCGAGGTGCGCCAGGTCGGCACCGTCGAGAGCGTCGAGCACCGCACCGAGGGTGGCGTGCGGGCCGTCGAGGAGCACGGCGCCGGGGTGGCGCTGCGCGAGGACCGGCACCTCCGCCCCGCCGGACTCGAGCTCCGGTCCGGCGACGAGGACGGTGCGCTGCGGGTCCGGCCGCTCCGCGTTCGTGGCGCGCAACCACTGACCTGCTGAGGGCACGATGGCGAACGGCCGGTCGTGGAGCGCAGGGAGGAGCGACCAGGCCAGGCCGTGGAGGCGGGCGGTGGGCGCCAGGGTGACCGGGCCGTCCGGGATGAGGCGGACCGCGTCGCCGAGGATCGCCTCCTGCAGGCGGCGGCCGATGTCGGCCGTGTCGGCCGGCCGTCCGCGGGCGGCGCGCCGCAGCAGCATCGCGGCGGGAGCGAGCAGGTCGGCGACCTCAGTCGTGGAGCCCGCGACCTTCCGCCGTACCCGGCCGTTGTGGACGACCAGGACGTGGAGCGTGCCGTCGACATCGACCAGCTCGACCAGGCACCCGTCGCCGACCCCCGCCACGATGTCCTCGACCGCCGCGGGCCGCTGGGGATCGGTGCCCGCCGCCGACTGCGTGTGGTGCTCGGTGCGCACCGCCCTTTCCAGGCGCAGCCGCTCCTTCTCGAGCTCCTCGGTCGGCTCCCCCGCCTGCCGCGCCTCGGCCAGCCGCCGTCCGTTGTCACGGAGGGCCGCGAGGGAGGCCGGGATGGTCGCCGCGTCGGAGGTCGCCGGCGGCTGGGCGAGCGCGGTGGCTCTGGTGCGCTCGCTCCACCGAAGCAGGGTGCGGGGGTCGTGGGCGGCATGTCGGAGCGCGATCTCGGTGAGCTCGCGGCCGTGCGTTGTCGCAAGTGCGCGAAGCTCGGAGCTGCCCATCAGGCGTCGGTGCTCGTCGATCGCATCGAGGCCGGCGGCGCAGGCCCGGAGGACGCCGGCCCGGTCCTGGCACTCCTCGCACGCGAGCGCGCCGGCTAGATGTGCGCTCGCCCGGACGAGACCGTTCGCGCGGGTTCGGTATGACATCGCCCGCCGCAACAGCGGCACGCGATCGTCCCGTTGCGCGACCCGACCAGCCAGCGTCAGCGCGAGTGGCGCCTCGTCTGCTCCCTGTGCGTCGAGCTTGTCGGCGATATCGGCTATGTCGTGACCAGGTCGACCCGACCGCGCAGCCAGCGCACGTGCCACTAACAACCGTGCGCGGAGCCTGTGCCACTCGCGCCGCTGCGCCCGGAATTCGTCTCTGGCCCGGCGGGCGGTCGCGAGTGCCTCATCAGGATGGCCGGCGGCGAGCAACGCCTCCGCCAGGGTCAGACGCAGCTCGGCCGTCTTTGCTCGCGCCTGCGAGTCTTCGGACAGCGCCTCCCTCATCATCACGACCGCCTCCTCGGCGAGGCCAGCCGCACGCATCGCCGACACCCGCAACTCGGCGAGCTCGGGTCGCACGGGCACACCTGCGCGCGTCGCGCCGTCCACAGCGAGCCCATACCACCGAAGCGCAGAGGCGAGGTCGCCACGGAATGCGGCGATCTCGCCTCGATTGCCCACCGCGTCGAGCGCTTCAACTGCCGCACCCTCACCGCGAAAGAGGCGCTCTGCGAGCTCGATGCTGTGCTCAGCCTCGCTCGCCAGCCCGAGACGCAGCGCGACATGCGCGAGGTTGACCAGGGTCCGCGCCTCCCACACCGGATCACCGGCCGCACGAACGCGGGCCAGGGATCGATGAAGGCTCGTCCGGGCGTCGGCAAAGCCTCCGGAGTATCCCTGCCCCATCGCCTGCAGCATCAGGGCCTTGGCCGCTACGCGATGAGAAGCAGCTTCGGCACCGACCGCTTTCGCGAGGTGACTCAAGCCTGATCTTGTCCGCCCTCCGAACACCAGGGTGATGCCGAGAGTGGAACGGACGTCACAAATCCGATCGAGCGATCGAGCACGCGTGGCCTCGGCCAACCCCCGTCGCAGGACCGCTACGGACTCGTCGAGACGTCCAGCTTCGCGAAAGACAATGCCCAGGCACTGGAGGGCCCACGATCGCGTGATGGAGTCGTCGGACGTGTCCAGGAGCGCCTCCGCGAGGCGGCTCGCCTCATCCGGATCATCGAAGGCCAGCTCCAACAGGTGCTGCATCGCCGCCTCGAGTTGCATCTGGGGGGTTATCCCTGTTTACGACCACCTTCGAGCGGCACTACGTTAGCGCCCGCACCGAGGTACTGGTGCGCCTCGATCCCGCCGTCCGAGGAGTTACCGTGAGCGACAGCAAGAAGTCTCCGATCCTCTCGGTCAGCATGATGCGCCGGGTTCTCCTCCAACTCCGGTTGCGGCTGCCGTGGATCCCGTCGCCCGCCCCGGACCCAACCCCAGCCGACCTCGATCGGGAGCGGTTGCGGATCCAGATCGACGTCATCCGACGGGCGTTTCGCGAGAGTGGCGACGTCGCGGCTGGCGACAACGGCCGACCTCCTCGCCGACCGAAGGACGACGGCGACGCCGCCTTCCTCTTCCGACCTGGCCATGCGCTCGTTGCGGACGACAGATTCGACGAGCTCGATAGGTTCTTCGGCGACCGTCAACACACCTACGAGGGCACCATCGGTCGTGCCCGCGATTCTGTCGGCGGCCTCGCGCTGGTGACCCTGCCCGCGCGGCGAGACGACGACGATGTCGTCCTGGCGACGCTCGACGACATCGACGACACCCTCGGTCGTGGCGTCGCGACTCCCGACCACGTGTTGTACGTGACGCTGTGGGGTAGGGCGTGCCCCGCGACCGAACCTGAAGAACCGCGAGCTACGGACCCGTTCCCGCCGCTTTCGCCTGACACGGCGGCGGGGCGCGGGATCAACGTGTCCGTCGTCGACACGGGATGGTGGAAGGCTGCTGGCGACCCGGGGAGTGCGACCCCATGGCTGTCCGGAGTCGTCGCTGACCCCAGCGACGAGGAGATCGTCAACCAAGCGGCGATCCACGAGTACGCCGGCCATGGCACCTTCGTCTCCGGGGTCGTCCGGTGCATGGCGCCAGGCTCCCGAGTCGAGGTCGAGGGTTTCCTGACCCAGGGCGGCGCCATCTACGAGTCCGACATCTTCAAGCAGCTCAACCAGGCGCTGACCGACGGCGACCGACCGCACGTCATCAGCATCTCCGCCGGCACCCATACGAGGTGGAGCATCCCGCTGCTGAGCTTCGAGCTGCTGGCCCGGATCCACCAGTTCGACGACCCCGAGCGGCCGATCCTCGTCGTCGCCGCAGCGGGCAACGATTCCAGCGACGAGGAGTTCTATCCTGCCGCATTCGACTGGGTTGTCGGAGTCGGATCGGTTGACGCTGACGGCAAGCGCTCCGACTTCTCCAACTACGGGGACTGGGTCAACATCTATGCTCGCGGCCGCGACCTGGTGAACGCGTTTCCCAACGGCACCTACTCCTGCCACTACCCCGAGAACATCGACAAGGTGAGCGGACCGGACATCCGGCATTTCAAGGGGATCGCTCGGTGGAGCGGCACCTCGTTCTCCACGCCGATCGTCAGTGGCCTCATCGCCGCGCACATGACCGCCACCGGCAACAAGGTCGACGCGCGGGCAGCGTACGCCGACCTCACCAAGAACCCCCAGACGGGGCCAGGTGGCGAGCCGATCATCGGCCCGCTCTGACCCCCGTTCAGATCGTCGCCCAGGGCGTGGTCAGCGACCACCCGGCCCGGGCCACGACGAACCGCACCGACCCCGGCTGCACACCGTCGAACCGGAAGAACCCGGAGGCGTCGGCCTCCACGGTGCGGTCGTCGGCGTCGGGGCGCTGCAGCGTGACCGTGGCAGGGGCGGCGTCACCCTCGTGCTCGTCGATGACCTCGCCGAGCACGGACTCGCCGTCGATCTCGACCTCGAGGGTCACCGCGGCGCGGCGGAAGGAGAGCATGCGGGGGCCGTCGGCGCCGGAGCGGACGGCGGCGCCGGCGTCGAGGGCGGAGTCGTGCAGCAGCTCGGCGAGCTCGGCGTCGACGGTGCGCCAGGTGAACGCGGCCTTGGCCGCGGCGCGACGTCGGTCGGAGACGGCGGCCTCCTCCTCGACCGCAGCGGCCAGCTCGGCCATCAGCTCGTCGTCGTCACGTTCAGACATCACACGACACCTCCCACCGGGTCGGGTCCGAGGCCGCGCAGGGCACGGGTCCTCCGCAGCTGCTCGAGCGCTCGCGCCCGGGTCGGACCGATGCTGCCGATCGGGATGCCGAGCCGGGCACTGATCTCCTCGTAGCCGAGGGGTGGGTCGGTGAGCAGGAGCAGCAGCAGGTCGCGGCGGCCGGCGGGCAGCTCGGCGAGAGCCTCGCGCAGCGCCTGCCGGCGTTCGGCGGCGAGCATCTCGTCGTCCACCGCCCCGGCGGAGTCGGCGTCCGGGAAGCTCCCACCCTCCTGCGGATCGACGACCTGGACGCGGCCGCGAGCGGCGAGCACGCGGAGGCACTCGTTGCGCGCCGTGGTGCGGATCCACCCGGGGAGGGCGTCCGGCTCACGCAGCGCGCCGAGGTGCTCGACGAGGCGCAGCCACACCGTCTGGCTGACGTCGTCGCCGTCGGCGTCGGACAGCCGGTGCCGACGGATGATCGCTCCCACCAGCGGTAGAAAGCGGTCGACGATCGCATCCCAGGCAACTTGCTCTCCCTCCCGCGCCGCGTGGACGAGAGTCGCGAGCGGATCAGTCGTGTCCACACCCGACCTCCTCTGGCTGCATGGCCTGTCGGGTGCATCGTCCCGCATGGAGGAGTGTCGGGACAGCCTCCTGATACATCCACGACCCGGGTAAATGTTCAGAACTTCGTGTATCAGGAGGATCGGCCGGCTCCTCCTCCTTCCGTGAACCGCAGCGGTGACTCCCCACCGCGACTCCCCGGAAGGAACCCTCAGATGACCTGGCAAGAGACCCACAACCGGACCCGCATCATCCGCGAGGTCGAGGCGGCCGCCGCCGTCGACATGACCGGCGCGCTGCCCTGGCGCGAGGAGTGGGCGCCGTTCTTCGGCAGCCCGGAGGGCCTGCTCACGGCGCTCCGCTCCCGCTGGAACAGGATGTGCGAGGCCCAGCTCGACGTGCGCAGCACCGGCGAGGACGCCTTCGTCGACACCCTCGCCGAGCTCCGTCGCACCCACGCGGGCATCCTCGCGATCCTCCGCAAGGCCAGCGAGACCGAGGCCGGCGCCAAGGTCCTCGCGCTCACCGGCGCACCGGTGGCGCAGACGTCGCGCAAGAGCCGGCGGTTCCGGGGCGGGCCGGTCTTCTCGTGACCTTGACCATCTCGGAAGCTCGGCACCACGAAGTGCCCGTGCGGCAGCTCGACCGTCTCTCCCGGCGGGAGCTCCAAGTGCTCCGGCTGATCGCCCGCGGGTTCTCGAACGCGGCGATCGCAGCCGAGCTCTACCTCGCCGGGAAGACGGTCGAGACCGTGTGCTCGAGCATCTTCCGCAAGCTGGACCTGTACCCGTCCGACCACGTCAACCGGCGGGTGCTTGCCGTCCTCGTGCTGCTGCGCGAGGACGGCGCGCTCTAGACGAGCAAGTCCGCTCAGCCGATCGTCGTCAGCAGCTGCGTCGCCCGCGTGAGGACGACGTAGAGCGTCGATCGACCGGTCGCCGACTCGGCCTCGATCTCGTCCGGGGAGACCACGACGATGCCGTCGAACTCGAGGCCCTTCGTGTCGAGGCCGGTCAGCACGACGACCCGGTCGTCACCCGATGGCGGCACCGACGAGTCGATGGCCGCGCGGGCGCCGCGCGCGTCGTCGGCGAGCTCGGGCCACGATGCCAGCCAGGCGTTGACCTCCGACCGACGGGCGGCAGGGACCACGATGCCGACGGTGCCGGCCACCTTGCTCGCGGTGCCGACCACGGCCTCCCGGGTCGCGGCTTCCAGGTCGCCGACACCGGTGACGACCTCCGGCGCGACGCCGGTACGGCGGACCGCGTCCGGCAGGTCGGCACGGAGGCCGACCCGCGCGGCGTACGCCGCGGCGAAGTCGTAGATCTCGGCAGAGTTGCGGTAGTTCGTCGACAGGTGGAAGTCGTGCACCGGCTTGCCCTCGAGCACCGACGCACGCGCGGCAGCCGCCTCGTCGGGCGCCGGCCACGACGACTGGGCAAGGTCGCCGACGATCGTCCACGACGCGGCGCGGCCGCGGCGGCCGACCATCTGCCACTGCATCGGCGTCAGGTCCTGGGCCTCGTCGATGAGCACGTGCGCGAAGCCGTCGTCCTCGATGCTGTGGGTCGGCGGGGCCCACGCCCGTCCGGTCGGCGCGTACTCACGGTCGGCGGCCGTCATCAGCTCCTGGATGTCGACGCCGCCCTCGATCAGCTCCATCGGGTCGTCACGCTCGTCGTCCGCCTTCTGGGGCACGTCCCCGAGCGCGTAGCGGAGCTCGTCGAGCAACGGGACGTCCTCGATCGAGAGGTCCCCGGTCTGCGGTGTCGGGGTACTGCCGCTCCAGGACTTCAGCAGCAGCCGCTGCTCCTCCGTCGAGAGCACGCCCTCGGCCACCCGGGCGAGGAACTCCGGGTCGCGCAGCCAGCCCAGCACGGTGGGCGCGTCGAGCGGCGGCCACCAGTTGAGCGCGAAGTCCAGGAAGTCGTCGCGGGAGAGCATGTCGTCGTCGAACTTCTCCCGACCCTGCTCCCGCCCACGCTCGCCGCGCACCTGCTTCCACATCGCGTCGAGGAGCGCGGCGGAGACCCGCGGCAACTGCTTGTTGCGGCGGCCCTGCGACATCAGGCTCCGCCGGACCCGGCCGAGCGCACCCCGGTCGAGGGTGATCCGGTCGTCTCGCCAGAAGACGCGGAACTCGGTGGGGCTACCGGGGGCCTGCTGTCGGGCGGCGCGCCGCAACAGCTCGGCCATCCGCGCGGAGCCCTTGACGTCGGCCACCGCGGGCTCGTCGTGGCGCGTCGCGCGATAGCCGTCGACCACCTCGCCGAGCGAGCGCAGCGCGACCGCGGTCTCGCCGAGAGACGGCAGCACCCGCTCGATGTAGCGCATGAAGACACCCGAGGGACCGACGATGAGGACGCCGCCGGACTCGTAGCGACGGCGGTCGTTGTAAAGGAGGTACGCCGCGCGGTGCAGCGCCACGACCGTCTTGCCGGTGCCCGGTCCTCCGGAGATCGACACGACGCCCTTGCCCGGCGCGCGGATCGCCTTGTCCTGCTCGGCCTGGATGGTCGCGACGATCGAGTGCATCGACCGGTCCCGCGCGCGCGACAGCTGCGCCATCAGCGCGCCCTCGCCGACGATCGGCAGCTCGCGCCCGGTCGCCTCCGCCTCGGAGAGGGCCTCGGCGTCGAGCAGCTCGTCCTCGACGCCCACCACCCGCGGGCCGGTGCAGCGCAGCACCCGCCGCCGGATCACGTCCTGCGGCTCGGCAGCGGTGGCCTGGTAGAAGACCGCGGCGGCCGGGGCGCGCCAGTCGATGATGAGCGAGTCGCGGTCCTCGTCACGCAGGCCGATCCGGCCGACGTACCGCGGTTGCGCGTCGACCGCCGCGGTCATGTCGAGGCGCCCGAAGACCAGGCCCTCGTGGGCGGCGTCGAGCTGCGCGATCCGCTTCGCGGCCTGGAAGACCATGGCGTCGCGCTCCACGAGACCACCCTCGTGGCCGAGCCGCCCCCGGGAGTGGCCCTCCTTGGCGAGCTGCTGGGCGGCCAGTCCGGCGCGCTCGAGCTGCTGGTAGACCCGATCCACGAACGCCTGCTCGGACGCGACCTCGCGATCGACCAGCTGATCTGCCACCGACGATGCCCCCGCTGTGTTCGCTACCGAGTCCAAGACGTTGCCCCTCAGGAGCAACAACTTCCCAACTCTACACACCGTGGTCGGCGAACTCGGTCCACACTGTCGTCATGACGATCTCACCGCGTGGCCGGCGCGGACGTCCCTCGGCGGCCGTAGGCGTGCTGCTGACGGTTGCCCTGCTCCTCACCGCGACATCTCCGGCGGCCGCCGAACAGCAGCGAACCCGCGACGACCGGCGGGACGTCGTCCACGCTGTTTTCCGGAACACGGGAGCTCCGACAACAGAGCCGCGGCCTCGCAACCACGCGCAGGACGTCGTCAGCATCGCGGTGAGGTACGGCGGCGGTCGGGTGCGGCTCGCTCTGACCGTCCGCGACCTCCCCCTCCGCGACTTCTGGGTCTTCTGGCGGGTCCGCACGGCGACGGCTACCTGGTCGGTGGGCTACATCCACGAGTCACGCAGGCCCGAGGCCTTCTTCGAGCGGACCGACGGCGAGGGCCGCCAGGACTGTGCCGGGCTCCGCGCCCGACGGGTCGACGACGCCGAGCGGGTGGTGATGACGTTCCCCCGCCGCTGCATCGGTCCACGGGAATGGATCCGCACCGGCGGGTCGGCGTTTCGCGCGCTCAACAACGGCACACTCCTCGTCGACGACGCCCGGCTCGACGGGAACATCCTGCGCCAGGGTCCGGCGTTCGGGCCCCGGATCGCCTACAACTGATCGGGTCGAGAAGGAGGCGTCATGCGACCTCTCACCGCGCTCCTCGCCGCGCTGCTCACCGCCGTGCTCACAGCGGCGCCCGCCGACGCGGGCCGACAGACCACGACGGACGCCGCGCGCGACGTCTACCGCGTCCCCGCGAGCGGCACGCCCGCGCTGGCGCCCGCGAACCGGAACCACGACATCGTGCGCGCGGGGACGGTTCATCGCGGCCGGACCTCGACACTGTGGTTGAAGGTCCGGAGCCTCCCGCGCACCGGTTACGTAGCGACGTGGGACGTCAAGACCCCGAACCACCGGTGGGCGCTGCACCACGACCGGCGGGCCGGGACGGTCTACACCTCGCTCTTCCTCTTCCACGGACCCGAGGTGCTCGACTGCAGCGGCCTCCGCGGCAAGGCACTGCCGCGCCAGGAACGCGTGGTCGTGACGGTGCCACGGGCCTGTATCGGCCGGCCGAGGTGGATCCGGTTCGGAGCGTCGATGGGCCGCGAGACCGAGCAGGTCCACTTCATCGACGACGCCCGGATCGACGCGGGGTTCCGCTCCGACCGTTGCCGGCTGGGGCCGCGGGTGCGGCACAACTGACGGGAGCCCAGCCGGATCAGCCCTTCTTGCGGTTGAGGAAGGCGACCATGGCCTCGCGGGCCTCGTCGGAGCCGAAGAGCCGGGCGCTGAGGGCGACCAGCTCCTCGCCGCGGGCGTCGATCCGCTCGAGCAGGTCGGCGGCGAGCAGCCGCTTCGTCTCCCGGAGACCCTGGGCCGCGCCGGTCGTGAGCTGACCGCAGAGCTCGGCGACCGCGGTGTCGAGCTGGTCGGCCGGGACCGCCCTGGTCACCAGCCCCATCGCCACCGCCTCGGTGCCGGTGAAGACCTCGCCACCGAGGGCGGTCAGCGCGGCGGCGCGCTGGGTGAGGCGTGGCAGCACCGTGAGCGAGATGACGGCGGGCGCGAGGCCGAGCTTCACCTCGGTCAGCGCGAACGTCGCGTCCTCCGCGGTGAGCACGATGTCGGAGGCCGCCACGATGCCAATGCCGCCCGCGCGGGCGGCGCCGGCCACCACCGTCACGACGGGCTTGCTCAGCCCGACGATCGTGCGCTGCAGGGTGACGATCGCGCGGGCACCCTCCTCCATCGGGGTGGTCGCGGCCTCGGAGAGGTCGGCGCCCGAGCAGAAGACCCGGCCGGACGACTTCAGCACCACAGCGAGGACGTCAGGATCCTGGTCCGCGCGATCCAGCCTCTCGAACAGCTCGGCGATGAGCTGGCGCGACAGCGCGTTGCGGTTGTGCGGCGAGTCCAGGGTGATGGTCGCGATCCGGTCCGCGACCTCGTAGTGGACGAGTTCCTCGGGCTGCTCGAGCGGGGTGTCGGCCATGGCCCCATCTTGGTCGACCCGCTGACCCATCCGCCAACCACCGCCGCACCGAACCACCGCCATGAGGACGCGACTGCCCTGGGCTCTCTACGGCGTGCTCGCCACGCTGACCGGCCTCGGGCTCGCGCACGTCGTTGCCGCGCTGACGGACGCGGACACCTCACCGGTGCTCGCCGTCGGCGCCGCGGTCATCGACCTCACGCCCACACCCCTGAAGGAGTGGGCGATCCGGACGTTCGGCACCGCCGACAAGCCGATCCTCGTCGGCTCGGTCTTCGCCGGCGTCGTCGCCCTCGCTGCGGTGGCGGGTCTGCTGGCCCGCCGTCGCCTCCTGTACGGCGCCGGCCTGCTCGTCGCGCTCGTCGCAGTCGCCGCCGTCGCCGTCGCGACCCGACCGGAGGCGTCGGTCCTCGACCTGGGGCCGAGTCTGGTCGCGGCCATCGGCGCGGTCGGCGCACTGGCGTGGCTCTCGCGCGAGCAGGTCGGCGCTCCGGCACGCGGGCGTCGCGGCGTCCTCATCGCTGCCGGCGTGGTCGGCGCCATCGCCCTCGTCGGGGGCGTGGGCGGTCAGCTGGTCACCAGGCTGCGGCTGCGACCGGAGGACGTCACCCTCCCCGACCCGGCGGACCCGGCGGCGCCGCTGGCGCGAGGGCTGGACCAGCAGGTCCCGGGCATCACCCCGTTCCAGACGGACAACGAGGACTTCTACCGGGTCGACACCCGCCTCGACACCCCGGTGGTGAGCAGCGACGACTGGACACTGACCATCGACGGCGACGTCGACCGCAAGGTCACGCTGACCTTCGACGAGCTGCTCGAGATGCCCATGATCGAACGCGACATCACGCTCACCTGCGTCTCCAACAGCGTCGGCGGGGAGTACGTCGGGGCCGCGCGCTGGCTGGGCGTCCGGCTGACCGACCTGCTCGACCTCGCCGGCGTCGGCGACCGTGCCGACCAGATCCTGTCCACCGACTTCGACGGCATGACGATCAGCACCCCGCTCGCGCTCGCCACGGACGGCCGCGACGCGATGGTCTGCGTCGGCATGAACGGCGAGCCGCTCCCGCGCGAGCACGGCTTCCCTGTGCGGATGATCGTCCCCGGCCTCTACGGGTTCATCAGCGCGACCAAGTGGCTCACCAGGCTGACCCTGACCACCTATGCGGAGCAGGACGCCTACTGGACCGAGCGCGGGTGGGCGACCGACGCCCCGATCAAGATCTCGGCGCGGATCGACACCCCGAAGGCGCTGGCCGAGCTCGACCCGGGCGACGTGGTGATCGGCGGCGTGGCGTGGGCCCAGGAGCGCGGCGGCGTCGCCAAGGTCCAGGTCCAGGTCGACGGAGGGGGCTGGCGGGACGCGAACCTCGGGCCCTCCGGCGGCGACGACTACTGGCGCCAGTGGTTCTACCGCTGGCAGGCGCCGAGCGGCTCGCACCGGATCTCGGCGCGAGCGGTGTCGGGCGACGGCGAGCCCCAGACCGCTGCCCGTGCCGAACCCTTCCCCGACGGTGCGAGTGGCCTGCACGAGGTCATCGTCGAGATCGCCTGACCCACCCATCCGTTCGCCGCACCACTCCGAACCACCTCCATCACCTCCAGCAACGCCCCAGACGAAAGGCACCACCACAATGAAGCTCCACCACCTGCGCCGCGGGTCCGGCATCGCCGCAGCGGCCATCGCGCTCTCCCTGACCCTCGCTGCGTGCGGCGAGGACGACAAGTCCAGCGGCGGCGGCGACCAGGCCGCCGCCGACAGCCCCGAGGCCCAGACCTTCGGCGACGGTTGTGCCGAGGTCCCGACCGACGGCGCCGGCTCGTTCGACGGCATGGTCAACGACCCGGTCGCGACCGCGGCGAGCAACAACCCGCTGCTGACCACGCTCGTGACCGCGGTCGGCGCGGTCGACGGCCTCGGCGACACCCTCAACGGTGCCGAGGAGCTCACCGTGTTCGCGCCGTACAACGGTGCGTTCGCGGAGATCCCGGAGGCCGACCTCAACGCTCTCGTCGAAGGCGGGATGGCGGAGGGTCAGGACAGCACGCTCTACAAGGTCCTGGCGCACCACGTCCTTGGCGAGAACGCCGACGCGGACGCCGTCCCCGGCGACAAGGACACGCTCGCTGGTGACTCGCTCACCATCGAGGGCGACGCCGAGAGCGGCATGACCGTCTCCGACGGCACCGTCACCGCCAACGTGATCTGCGGCAACATCCCGACCGCCAACGCCACCGTGTACGTGATCGACAAGGTGCTGACCGGGGTCCAATGACCCTCGCCCGATCGATCCGGACACGGAAGGATCACCCCATGGACCCCGGCGTACCCGCGCAGGCCGGCGACCCCCACCCGGGGGCGCCGGCCGGCGGCGGCGCGGAGCTCGCGCACCTGCTCCAGCGCTCGGCGAAGGGCGACCGCGACGCGTTCGCCTCCTTGTACGACGCCACCGCGGCCCGGGTCCACGGCCTCGCCGTCAGGGTCGTCCGCGATCGGGCCCAGGCCGAGGAGGTCACCCAGGAGGCGTTCCTCGAGATCTGGCGCACCGCCAGCCGGTTCGATCCCGAGCGCGGGAGCGCACTGTCCTGGCTGCTCACGATCGTGCACCGCAAGGCCGTCGACAGGGTGCGCAGCGCCGAGGCCGCGACCCGGCGCGACGCGACGTACCACCACCGGAACCAGACGGTCGCCCACGACGTCACGGCCGACGCCGCCCAGGCCTCACTCGAGGCACGCCGGGTGCGGGCCGCGCTCGGCGGCCTGACCGAGGTCCAGCGCGAGGCGATCGAGCTGGCGTTCTTCGGCGGCTACACCCACACGGAGGTGGCCGTCCTGCTCGACCTCCCGGTCGGAACGGCGAAAACCAGGATTCGCGACGGCCTGATCCGGCTTCGCGACACAATCGGAGTAGGACGATGAGCGATCTCGACGAGACCCGGCCGGACTGGGACAACGCACACGCACTCACGGGTGCGTACGTCGTCGACGCGCTCGACGACGTCGAGCGGGCCCGCTTCGAGGCGCACCTACGGAGCTGCCCCGACTGCCGGATCGAGGTGGAGACGCTGCGCGAGACCGCCGCGGCGCTCGCGGTGGACCCGGTCGAGCCTCCCGCCAGGCTGCGCGCCGAGGTGCTCGCCGGCATCGAGACGATCCGCCCGCTGCCGCCGCACATCGAGCGCGGAAGCGAGGCGACGGACGACCGGACCCGCCGCCGGCCGTGGTTCGCGTCCACCGGGCCGCTCCTCGTCGCAGCGGCCCTGGTGGTCGTTGCCCTGCTGACCACGGTGTGGCTGAAGCCGTGGGCCTCCGACGACGACACCAACCTGTCCGCCACCGAGGCGGTCCTGCAGGCGGACGACCGCGAGGACTTCGAGCAGCAGTTCCCTGACGGGTCCAGCGCCACCGTCGTGGTCTCCCGGTCCGAGGGACGCGCCGTCGTCATCACGGACGACATGGCGCCGGCACCCGACGGCAAGGTCTATGAGCTGTGGCTGCAGGACCCGGCGGGCTCGATGGTGCCGGCAGGCCTGATGCCGGACCAGGACGACGCCACCGTGCTGCTCGAGGGCGACGCCAGCGAGGCCACGGCAGTGGGCATCACCATCGAACCCGATGGTGGCTCGGCCGAGCCCGGTCCCGATGTGGTTGCCGTCATCGAGATCACCGCCTGAGCCCTACGCTCGGCCCGTGACCTCCTCGAGCGACGAGATCCTGCGGCTTGCGTCGGCCGACAACTTCCGCGACGTCGCCGGAGCGGGCTACGCGACCCACGACGGGGGCCGGGTACGACGCGGCGTCTTCTTCCGTTCCAACGAGCTGCGACTGAACGAGTCCGACCACGACACACTCGCCGGTCTCGGCCTCCGGGCGGTCCTGGACCTGCGGTCGAAGCCGGAGATCGAGCGGCACCCCGACGCCGCGGTGCCAGGCGCCACCTGGCACAACTTCGACGTGTCCGGCATCCCCATGGAGCAGGTCGCCGCCCTGCGGGACCGGCGCAGCGCGGTCGAGCTGATGGACCGCGTCTACCGCAGCTTCGTGGACAGCGAGGCCGCCCGGGTGGAGTTCGGAGGGCTGTTACGCCAGCTCGCGACCGGCGGACCCCAGCTCTTCCACTGCACCGCCGGCAAGGACCGCACCGGGTGGGTCGCTGCCCTGCTGCTGCACATCGCCGGCGTCGACGACCCGACCATCGAGAGCGACTACCTGCTGACCAACGCCCTCACCGGCAGCAGCCGCGCCCGGGTCGAGGCGGAGATCGTCACGGTGCTCGGCGGCGACCACGTCTCCGTGTTCGAGCCGACGCTGGTGGCAGACATCGAGTACCTCCGCTCCGGCTACGACGCCGTCCAGGCGAGGTACGGCGACCGCGCGGCGTACCTGCGCGAGGGCCTCGGCCTCGACGACGACGTCGTCACCGCGCTGCGCGACCTGCTCAGGGAGGACGAGCCGGCCTAGTGCGCCGGGTTCTGCGGCTGCCGGATCGGCTCCGTCGGGTCGGGCGCTCCGCGCTCCGGCGGCGGCGGAGCGGCGGGGATCCGCTGCTGGATGATCTCCTCGGTGCGCGGGTCGAGCACGATCTCGTGACTGTCGCCGTCCCGGCCGTCGAAGCGCACCGACACCGTCTCGAATCCCTTGTGCCGCTGGCTCTGGACATACATCGCGTAGGCCTTGCGGTCGGCCTCGGTGAGGTCGACCTGGTCGGTGAACGGCGTCATCAGCGCCCGCGGCCACAGCTTCTCGGCAAGCACGACGTTGACCTCGATGCCGAGCACGCCCATGATCGCGCCCACGTAGAGCAGCAGCATCAGCCCCAGGACCAGGGCGAAGGTCGCGTTCATCTCGTTGTTCTCGGCCGTGTTCACGACGCGGGCGACGTAAGCGGCGCCCAGCCACTGGAGAAGCCCCCACATGACCGCGATGGTGAAGCCTCCCGGCGCGGCGCGGGCGATGTCGTGCTCGATGGCCTTGGCGGCCGCCATCCGCAGCAGGACCGTCATCACGGTGCCGAGGATCAGCACGGTGACCAGACGGACGAGCCAGTGGAACCAGCCGGCCGACGAGACCGAACCGAGCACCTCGGTCTCGGTCACCACCGCCGACAGGACGGCGACGCCCAGGATGACCGTTCCCGCGACGGCCATCAGGACCACGCTGTTGACCCGGGTCAGCACCGGGTGCGTCCGGATGTTGCGCGGCACCGCCCACGCCGTGGCCTGGACGTTCTGCAGCGCCAGACCGAGGCCGAGCGCACCGTAGAGCGCGCCGAGGCCACCGATGACGATCGCGCTGATCGAACCCTGCAGGCCACCCGGTCGCCCGAGCTCGCTACCGATGATGGGGAACTGGGCGAGCGCCGAGTCCAGGGCTTGCTTCTCGAGCTCCGGATAGCCCTGGAGGACGAACCCGAGGATCGACGATCCCAGCAGCAGCAGCGGGAAGATCGCGATGAAGGCATAGAAGGTCAGCACCGCGGCCAGGAAGTTCCCCTGGTCGTCGAAGTACTTGTAGATGACCGCCAGCGGGACCCCGAGGATCGGGACCCGGCGCTGGGTGCGGTCGATGCTGGACGCGACCCCCACGTTGTCAACCTACCCGGGAGGGGCGGTCAGCCCCCGGACCTACTCGTCGGCACCGGGATCGAACACCATGTCGTCGGGCACGTCGAACCCGAGCTGGGACAGCATGTCGGTGAGCACCAGCGTCACCTGCCGGGTCAACCGGTCGACGACCTCGTCCTGCGTCTCGTCCTTGTGGTCGAGCCACCAGATGATGCTGGCGTCGACCATGCCGATCAGGCCGGCGAGGACGCCGTCGGGGGCTGACGGCACCACCTCGGTCGGCCGCAGGTAGGCGCTCAGGGCGACGAACAGCTCGTCCAGGAAGCGGCTGCGTCCCATCCGCGCCTGGTGCAGCTTCTTGGTCTGCTTCTGCGCGGCGACGAACCGGTAGAGGTTGGGGTGCTGCGCCGCCCACTCGGCGATGACGGCGACGATGCCGTGCACGACCTCGTACGTCGTACCGCGCCTGGTCAGGTGCGGGCGGACCTGCTCCAGCAGGTCGGCCGAGGCCTTCCGCGCGACGTCGAGGTCGAGCTGCTTCTTGCTGGCGACGTAGCGGTAGGCGTGCGGCCGCGGGATGCCGGCCCGCTCGGCGATCTGGGCCATCCCGACCCCGGGACCCTCCTCGTCGATCGCCGCGGCGGCCGCGGCGATCAGCTCGCTGCGACGACCCGGATCGTCGCCCACCTTGCGGATCCGGCGCGCGACGGTCGAGTCGACCCACCTCGCAACATCCACCATGCCGTCACGATAACCGGGCACCCCCGGTACCCCGGCTGGTCAGAGCAGCTCCTGCCGCGCCAGCCGGACCGCCGCCTGCAGGTCGAGAGCGGTCCCCCGGTCCTCGGCCGCACGGCGTGCCTCGGGACCCAGCGCCGCCAGCGCAGCGCCCGTACGGCGCTCGCGCAGCCGGATGTCGGCGGGCACCATCACCGACCCCTCGTCGGCGTACGCCCGGTCCACGGCGGCAAGCAGGGTCGCGGCGAGGTCGGCCCGACCGCGCACCACGGCGAGCGCCGCGAACGTCTCGAGGCACTCCATCAACCGGTAGTCCTGGTAGTCCTCGGCCATCACGGTCTCGACCGCGGTCCGCAGGCAGACCGCGGCCGCGTCCGGGTCTCCTGCGAGGAGCTCGACGTCGGCCATGCCCATCATCGCGAAGGCAGCCTCGAGCTCGTCGTCACCCTCGACCCTGAGGATCTCCTCGAGGCAGGACCGCGCGGTTGCGGCGTCCCCGAGCTGGACGGCGACGGAGGCGCGGTTCGACAGCGGGATCGCGAGCGGCAGTGCACCGCCGAGGGTGCGTCTGAGCGCGATGCTCTCGTCGAGGAGTGGTGCGGCCTCCTCGCTGTGGCCGATGTCGTGGGTGAGACTGGCGAGCGAGTTCAGCGCGCGCGCGGCCCACAGCGGGTCCGGCCCGTCGCGGAGCAGGTCGTACGCCGTCCGGCAGTGCTCGATCGCCTCCTCCACCAGACCCTGCTCGCCACGACAGATTGCGAGCGCGTAGGCGGCGCTGCCCCGGAGCGTGGGATCTGCGTCGGTGGCCAGGGCGAGCGCTCGCGGCAGCCACTCGGTGTCGGCGCTGGCCGGGCCGACGTGGTACCAGTACCGCCCGAGCGCCGAGGTCAGCTCCAGCAGCCGCACGCCGACCGGTGTGTCGTCGTGGGCCGTCACGTAGAGCCGTTCCAGCGCGGCGCGCAGGTTGGCCCGGTCCGGGTCGATCAGCTTGATCCACGCGGGGATCGAGATCCTCCCGTCGGCGTCGAGGACGAACCTCCGGTACCACTCGGCGTGAGCGTCGGCGACCTGGTCGTGGGCGTCGCCGAGCAGCTCGCCGGCGTACTCCCGCAGCGTCTCGAGCAACCGGAACCGACCCCCACCGGCGTCGACGACCAGGCTGGCCCGCACCAGCGCGGTGAGGTCGGCCGACGTGACCCCGGTGACCGCGGCCGCCGCCCCCGCGGTGAAGCCGCCGTCGAACACGGCGAGCCGCGCGAACCTCCCGGCGAGCTCCTCGGGCAGCAGAGCGACGCTCCACGCGATCGCGTCGCGCAGGGTGCGCTGGCGCGAGCTGCGGTCGCGAGGGCCGTGGGTGGCGAGATCGAGCGCCTGTCGCTCCGCCAGCTGCTTGTGGAGCGTCTCGAAGGGGATCTCGTCGACGCGGGCGGCGACCAGCTCGATCGCGAGCGGGATGCCGTCGAGCTGGTCGCATAGCTGGGCGACGGTGTCCGGTGGGGCGTCGAACCCCGGGTCCACCCCCCGGGCCCGCTCGACGAACAGCGGACCGGCGTCGATCGTCGCCAGCGGGTCGAGGGGGACCACCCGCTCGCCGTACAGCCGGAGCCGGACCCGGCTGGTCACCAGGACCCGCAGCCCGGCTGCTGCCGCCAGCAGGTCGGAGACCAACGGCGCCGCGTCGTCGACCTGCTCGAAGTTGTCGAGGACCAGCAGCATCCGGAGGTCGCGCAGGTGCGCCTTCAGCGCCGCGGGCACGTCACCTCCGCTGGTCTCGACCTCCAACGCGTCGGCGACTGCCCCGGCCACCAGCCGGTGGTCGTGCACCGCGTCCAGCGCGACGAACCAGACGCCGTCGGGGTGGTCGGCGGCCAGCCCACGGGCGACCGCGATGCTGAGCCGAGTCTTGCCGATGCCCCCGGGTCCGGTGATCGTGACCAGCCGGTTGTCCGGCTCCCGCAACAGCGCCACGACCGACGCGATCTCGGTCTCCCGTCCGACCAGCGACGTCACGGGGGCGGGCAGGTGCCGCCGGGACCGGAGCTCGACGTCCTCCACCCGGAGCGCCGGGTCGTCGGTGAGAATCGCCGCCTGCAGCCGCTGGAGGTCCTCGCCCGGGTCGAGACCCGTCTCGTCGGCCTTGGTCTCCCGGCCGGCCGCGTAGACCTCGAGCGCGTCGGCCTGGCGGTCACTGCGGTGCAGCGCGAGCATCAGGTGGCCGCGGAGCTCTTCGTTGAGGGGGTGCTGCTCGACCAGCGGCTCCAGCCACGGCACCAGCTCACGATGCCGACCGAGGGACAGCAGTGCGCGGGCGCGGACGGCCGCAGCCGTCAACCGCTCCGCCTCGAGCGCCACGACGACCGGCGCGACGAGCGGCAGGTCACGGAGGTCCTGCCAGGGCTCACCGCGCCAGAGGGCGAGCGCCTCGTCGACCAGCGCGACCGCGGCGTCCGGGTCCGGCTCGGCCGCGGCTTGGCGCACGAGCCGGCTGAACCGCTCGGCGTCGATCTCGACCCCGTCGGCGATCAGTCGGTAGGCCCGGCCCTCGGTGGCCAGCCGGTCGCCGTACTCCCCGAGCGCGCTGCGGAGCGCCGACACGTAGACCTGCAGGCTGCGCAGCGGGTTGGCCGGGCCGGCGTCGCCCCAGATCTCGTCGACCAGGCGCTCGACGGGCACGGCGGCGGGGGCGAGCGCGGTGAGCACGCCGAGGACGGCGCGCTGCTTGCGCGAGCCCAGGTCGATCGGAGCGCCGTCGATCGTGGCCTCGAGCGGCCCGAGTACGGCGATGCGCAGGCAGTGCACCCACGGAGTCTGCATCAGTAAAGAACAGAATTGAGCGAAATTTGAGCACTGGTGGAGACGCTCTCCCGGACAGCCCACCCACAGGGGCTGCGCACCCGAGAGGAACACCACCGATGAGCACCATGCCGACGCCGTACCCCCGCCGGACCCGGCTCGAGCCCCCGCCCGCACCGACGCCCGGCCGGCGGGTCGAGCTGCGGTCGGTGCCGATGCCTCCGCCGGAGCGCCCGAGCCGCGTCTCCCAGCGGGAGGCAGAGGTCCTGCGACTCCTCGCGCGCGGCCTCTCCAACGCCGAGATCGGCGGCGAGCTCTACATCTCGCTCCCCACCGTGAAGTCCCACGTGGCCAGCCTGCTCGCGAAGCTCGGGGCGCGCGACCGGGTGCAGCTCGTGGTGGCCGCCTACGAGACCGGGTTCGTGGTGCCCGGCCAGCTCCGCGGATCGGCGCGTCCGGTCGCCTGAACCGCGCTCTCGGGTGCGCGGGTCAGGACAGGAGCGCCGCGATGACGACGGCCGCGGGCGCAGCAAGGACCGTCGACACGAAGATCGCGTCGCGCGCCAACAGCACCGCCCGGTCGTAGCGGGTCGCGACGACGAACACGTTCTGCGCGGTCGGCAGCGCCGACAGCAGGGTCACGGCGAACAGGTCGTGACCGTCCATGTCGAGCAGAAACCGCCCAGCGGTGTAGGCCGCCAGGGGCTGGAGCAGCATCTTGAGCCCGACCACGGCGACCAGCGCTCGCGGCCGGACCCCGCGTCCGGGCAGGGGTCCGAGGCGCAGTGCGACGCCGTACGCGATCAGCATGGCGGGCACCGCCATCCCGCCGACGAGTGCGAGCGGGTCGTGGATCGGCTGGGGCAGGCGGACGTCGGCGACCGCCAGCAGCACGCCGGCGCCGGTGCCGATCGTCAGCGGGTTGGTGAGCGGCCGGGTCAGCACCTTGGCGATCGGCAGCCGGCCGGGGCTGCGGTCGACGTCGAGGAGGGTCAGCGCGAGCGGCTGCAGGACCAGCAGTTGCAGCAGGAGCGTCGGCGCGACCAGCGCCGCGTCGCCGAGGGCGTACGCCGCCACGGGGATGCCGAGGTTGCCGGCGTTGACGTACGCCGAGCACAGGCTGGCCACGACCGACGAACCGAGGTCCCAGCCGCGCCGGACCGCGACCGCGGCGACCACCAGCACCGCGGCGCCGACACCGACGACGGTCGCGACCAGGTGCGTCGAGAACACCTCGGCCGGGTCGCTGTCGGCGAGGACGGTCACCAGCAGCGCCGGGCTCGCGACGTAGAACGCGAGCAGGGAGAGGGTGCGCTGGCCCTTCGCGTCGACGAGCTTGACGTGTCCCACCAGGATCCCGAGCCCGACCACCGCCGCGATCGTCGCGAAGCCGCCGAGCACACCACCCACTCGGCGATCCCATCACGAAGGCAACGAGATCCGGGCTTCGCCGCCGCGATGGACGGCTCGAGCAGTCAGGGTACGAGCGTGCTCGAGACGAGGAACCGATCGACCTCGATCCTGACCGCGACGCGGTCCGGGTTCGGACGAGGGACCCGGTACCGGCCGGCATAGACCTCCTCGGCCCGGCGGACGGCTTCGGGCTCGGTGCGGATCACCGCATGGCCCTCGAGCGTGGACCATCGTCTGCCGTCGACCTGACAGGCGGCTACGGCCACACCGGTCCCCGCCCCGGCGGCGATGGTGCGGACCTTGCGAGAGCCGCCGTCGGTGATCACCCAGGCGCACTGCTGCTCGTGGTCGAGCGCCACCCCCACCGGAACCACGTGCGGTGCTCCGTCCTCGCGCACGCTGGTGAAGGCGCAGAGGTGTCGCTCGGTCCAGAAGTCGAGCAAGAGGGGCGGGTACGCACCCCAGCCGGGGGTCCACGAGGTCATGGACGCATCCTCGCCGATGATCACGTCCGTCGCGGGTAGTCGATGTCGATGCGGGCGTCTCGGTAGATCTCGCCGGTGATGGTGCCGTCGCGTGCTCGGATGAGCTGGACCTTCTTCGTGCCCCGCGGTGTCACCACCCGGGCGAGGCCGTGGCGGGTGACCCAGCGGTAGGCGCCGAGGCCGAGCTGGTCGACGGTGTAGCGGTCGTGGGTCTTGGCGCGGTGGTGGAACCGGGTCAGGGGTGCGTCGTTGTGGTCGCCGGTCTGGCCGGGCGGCCCGTCGGGGTCATAGGGCGTGGGGTGGTCGTGGTCGAGCCGGGCGGTGGCGCGGCTGGTGCTGTGCGGGAAGACGTCGTAGACGGTGCGCAGCCGGGTGCGGAGCTTGACCGCGGTCGGGTGTTCGTAGCCGTTGACGCTGTGACCGCTGTTGAGGTCGATCACCGGCTGCACGGTGACCTGCCGATGCTTGAGGAGGTCTGCGACCTGCTCCAGCAGCACCGGGCCCAAGCCCTCGACGCGAGCAACACCGCCAACCTGGACGCGGAGAACCTGGTCGGTGAGGTGCACCAACAAGGTGGCCGGGCGACGCTTCCTCTTCGGCACCGGTGCGGGTTCGCGGTCCTCGGTCTCCGGGGAGGGTGGGGCGTCGGCCTGGTCGAGCAGGGCGGCCGCGGCGTGTGGGTCGGTGACCAGCAACGCGAACGCCTGGGCGCGGAGCTGGTCCCTGGTCGGCGGATCGTGGGGGTCGTGGTCGCCGTGCACGGCGAGGACCTCGGCCACGTCGTCGACCATCGCAGCGCCCTCGACCACCTCGGTGAGGGGAAGCTTCGCCGACATCCGACCGGTGCCCGGCTCACCCTCCTCGGCGTCCACCAGGTCCCCCGCCTTGGGCCGGGAGACCCACACACCGGTCCGCTTCGCCTCCTCGGCCAGCCGGGTCCGGTAGCCCTCGATGTCGGCCTCGATGGTCTTGGCCTCCGCGATCGCCAACAGCCGCCCCGGCGACTCCGCTGCGGCGTCGGCGACCGCTGCGTCGACGATCGCTGCCTGCTCCCGGGTCAGCTCACGGGTCATCGCCGCGACCTTCTGGCCCACCCACGGCTCGACCCGCAGCTCCTGGACCAATGCCCACAACAAAGGGAGCCGGTGCCGCAGGTCCAACGCCTGCCCGGCCTGATTCCGCAGCGCTATCGCACCGGTCTCGAACGCGATCGCGAGCTCGGCCCAGCACAGCTCGGCCGCCAACGGCGTGCCCTCCCCGCCCAGCCGGACCAGCCGGTCACCGCCTCTGCTCACCGGCACCGCACCCGGCCGTGCCTGCGGGTCCTCCGCATGCAGGTCGGCCCAGTGCTGCAGCAGCAGCAGCCGCTCTACTCCCTGCCGCCGGCGCTCGGGCACCTCACCTTCCGCAACAGCCAAGGTCGCCTTTGCGTCCAGGTCCCCAAGTTCCATACCTCAGATTCGAACACTCACCTCCGACACATCCGACGGCGAGCCCCGCGCAGCCCGGCCACCTGTGGACAGCCGGCGAGCGTCGTTGCGATCGCCCGGAGCATGCCCGCCGTCCGGCAGGCTTCGCCGCCGTTGGACCCGGGAGCCGGGGTGCTGGCGAGCCAGGCCCGTCCTACCCTTCGCGCTTCACGGCACCCGCTGCACATCGCCCACTATGGGCGCATCACAGCACCCAGAATGACAGTGCCCAAGGCAGCCAACGGCTCGTTGAGGGCGAGGCCGTCTCAATCCTTGACGTTTCTCGCGCTGCCGCCGCTCCAACTCGCGATCGGAGCCGTCCGACGCCGCGACGTTCGCAACGCCTAAGGCCAGTGCCGTCCGTTGGGCCGCTTCGAGAGGCCTGCAGATCAGCTCGCCCGGGACCCGCCGACGTGCGCGCCGACGTTGGTCCCGACGAGGCGTGGCCGCTCGAGGAGGTCCAGTTGCTCGTGGAAGTAGGAGACGAGCTGCGTGCGAACCTGGCCCTCGAACTCGCTCAGCCGGCGTTCCTCGGCGTCGAGCTTGTCCCGACGGCTCTCGAGCTCGAGCACGATCTCCTGGCGCATCCAGTCCAGTTGCTCGCGCTGCTCCTCGGCCATCGCGTCCAGCGCCTCCTCACGGACGTGCAGCTTGGACAGCTTGGCCTGGATTGTCCGGGCGGCCTCGGCGCGGGCGTGTGCGACGACCCGCTCGGCCTCATCGCGCGCCTCCGTGACGATGGTTTCCGCGTCGCGGGTGGAGATCTCGAGGAGTCGGGCGGCCCACTCGGACGTCGTCCGCACGGGGTCCTCGACGACGCACGCTGGCACAGGGGCCTCGCGGGCCGCGTCCAGCGCGTGAGCGAGTTCCTCCTCCTGGAGCCGGGCCCGCTCGTTGGCGGTCTGGAGCATGGCGCGCATCGCCATGTCGGCTTGCTCCAGACCCGCGTACTTGGCCGCTAGGTCGTCCAGGGCCTGCTCAAGACCGTCGATGACGCGGTCGACGGCAGCCGGGTCGTACCCGTCGTGCCGAACGGTGGCGAACCGCTTGCTCTTCACCTGCTCTTCGTTCACGTTCATGCTCCCCCCAATTCCCCCTTGAACGAAATGTCAAGGAATCCACGATGCACCCTGCGGGGGCAGCGTGTTCACGGTTCAGTGGAATGCGCAGCGCCGCGTTTAGCGGAATGCGCAGCGCCGCCGTAGTCCAGCGGGCATCCGGACGCACCCGAAGAGGGGTGGAGGGCCATGCGGAGGAAGACTGCCGCCAAGCGCCTCGCACCCGCGTCAATCCGCCGCCTGTCGGGAGCCTGATCTTTGCGCCAATCCGCGGCGAGCGGTTGCCTTCGAACGGGGCGGCTTCGAGAACACTCTGCTGCGAGACGGACGGATGGTCCCAAGCACGGGTGGCGCAGAAGGGACGCGGGACTCCGTTTCAGCGAGCCAGTCGGAGGGCACGTGCCTGACGTGCACATTTCAACGCTTGCGCTGCTTGCCACCGGCCTGCTGGCCTTGAGCGCGCTGGTAACCGGGTGCGGTGAGGATGCGGACCCGCTGGAAAGCGGCGACGACTACTCGGTGCTTGGCGCGGTGGGCGAGCTGCCGGCGTCGATCGAGGGTGACGCTCAGTTGATACTCACGGGCGACTTGAGCAAGGCCAGCGAGGTGGCGGGATTGGACCGTCCGTCCGATGCCGACAGCGACGAGGTCAACGAGTGGGTGGGTGACCTGTCCGGCGCGGCCGCGCCAGACGACGACACGGCCAGGGCATTCGTGCCGCTTCCCGACGCTCTTGTCCCGTTCGATGCTTCGCCATCAGAAATGGACGCCCAGGTTGGCTGGTCAGTTGTCGACGTCGATTCGTTCGCGGCCCTCACTCAGCCACCCGAGGACTTCCTGGTCGTGTCCGGTGCCTTCGACGAGGACACACTGGACGAGGACCTCTCCGAGGTCGACGACGACATCGTCACGGACGTCGTCGGCGAGGACCACGAACTGAACGTCGAAGAACCGACCGCGTTCAGCCGGATCGGGGCCCCGACCCGGCTCGCCGAGGACGACGGTCGGATCGCGGCGTCGTCGACCACCGGCGCCGTCCGCGACTGGTTGAACGGCGATGAATCGCTGGCCGACGATGCCGGTTACGGCGACGTCGCACGGGCGCTCGACGAGCACGATGTGTACGCCGCCGTACTCTCTGCCGTGCAACTCGGCATCGACGCGGCGGCATTGATCCTGGGCGGCCAGGTTTCGGCAGAGGAGCTCGAAGCGCTCATCGAGCAGCTCGAGGACCAGCTCCCGGAGGCGTCGTACGACACCGTCGGCATCGGGTGGACGACGGACGACGACGCCCCCCTGGTAGCGACGGCGTACCACTTCGACTCCGAAGATGCCGCCAAGGACAGCGTCGACGCGTTGCGCGAGCTCTACGAGTCGAGCACCAGCGCGCAGTCCCAGCGACCGTTCAGCGACTACCTCGAGGTTGAGGGCGTCGAGACCGAGGGCTCCGTGGTCGTGGTGACCTCGCGGCCGGCCGAGGGTGCCGCCATCCACTTTGCCTACCAAGCACTTGTCTCCCGCGACTTGCTGTTCGTCAGCCAATAGTTGCGGAGAGGCTTGGGCACCCGCGATTCACTCACCCGACCCCGCCGATGCCGTGATGCGGCCGCTCCTGAGGACTGCGTCACTTCGCCGCGAAGTGGCCACGTCACACCGCCGGCCGAGCAGCGGCGCCCCGCAGACGGCGAATGTGAATTGCCAGGCCGCAAGGCCCATCGCCCCCGCGAACTGGCCGGCCTCGTGCACCGGTGGGTTTTTGGGTATCAGATCCGGGCGTTCCGATAGAACAGAGGCCGTTTGGCCCGGTCGCCCGGCGCGCGGGACCGGCGTAGGGTCCGTGTGAGCGGGTTCGTCGTCATCCGCCTCGGGCCGGAGGCCCGACGCTCGCCTTCACTCGACGGTTCATTTCTTCAGGGAGGTCAGCATGAAGTACGTCATCTCTTGGGTAGCGAAGCCCACCGTGGGGGAGGCCGAGGCGGCCCGTTCCCTTCAGGTTTTCAGCAAGTGGTCGCCATCGGAGAAGGCCACCTTCGAGCAGTTCCTTGGCCGTGCCGACGCCAAGGGCGGATTTGCGGTCGTCACGACGGACGACATCAACACCATCGTTCATGACATGGCCATCTTCGGGACCTGGTTCGACATGGAGGTCACTCCGGTCATCGAAATCGGCGATCTGGCGGCCATCTCGACCGAGGCACTGGAGTTCATGGGATCCATCAGCTGATCCACCGCACACGCGCTGCTGGCGCGTACGTCCCGCGAGGGGGCTCAAGATGTCTGCTGGCCCCCTCGTGCCGTCTCGCGAGCATCAAAGACGAGTCCGGCGTATCGGCCAACCGATCAGGACGCGCGTCTTTACGCCGCGAGCGGACCTCCTTGCAACGGCAGAGGTGGGTTCGGCACGTCAGCGCGTGTCGGTTAGAGGCCGTGGAGAGAGCCGCCGTTAGTACGTGAAGTTCCGATCAGCCTCGAACGCGAGCTGCACCAACCGGTTGGGCATCGCGAGCTCGGCTGGCTTTCCCTTCAGGTCGTCCTCGGTGACCCCGCGCGCCTTGCTGGACAGGCCAGAAACGTAGAAGCGCCCACCACCGCCGGCGATCGCATCAAAGGACTCCCGTAGGGCCCCCGTCCCCAACCCGGTCAGCGAATCGAGGACCGCATCGCGGATCAGTTGCACGGCGTCACCGGCAAGGAAGACGGTGACGTCATGGCCTTCGTCGATACCCGTCCGTGCCACCAACAGGCCAAGCGCGGCCCGGGTTGGCGCCTCGGGGCCGGACGTGATGTGAACCAGCAATTTGCCCATAGCCGTGACCTTCCGGAGTCGGTCTGCCCACTGTGTCGGGGACGCTGACGGTTAGCAAGGCTTCGCTGATGCGGTCTCCGACGGCCCTGACGCGGTCCATGTCCTCCTGCGCGCATGGGAGTTGTGTCGGTTGTCACCACACCTCGCAGCCGGAGTCAAAAGGTGCCGCCACACCTCCTCGACCAGGCCGCGCCTGCAGCACGGGCGCACGTCGGGTGTGCGCAGGAGTGAGATCGCCGGTTACGTCATAGCGCCGCCTGTCGGCGAGCGGCGACCCGTCCCGGACTTGGGCCGTGGCGTGAGCCTGGTTCACCTTCCACGGCCGGGAGCGACACCCGGTGGTCGCGACGCCGATGATCGTCTCGAGAACTCGGCCCGGCGGCCGCCTACCGTCCGTGTCGCTGATCGGCGTCGCACCCCATGCGGCACCGCTGTGTCGCCTCGGGCAACTCAGCCGTTGGTCACGGCATATCGGAGCAGCACCACGCCGGACCGCAACGGACGCGACTCGATCAGCTCGAGATGGGGAATCGAGGTGCCCTCGGCGGCCAGGCCCTTTCCACGGCCTTGGACGACGGGGAACATGAGCATACGGATCTCGTCGACGAGCCCGGCCGCGAGCACCGCGTGCGCCAAGGTGATACTCCCGGACAGCGTCAGGTCGCCGCCGTCGGAGTCCTTGAGCCGACGCACCTCTTCGACCGGGTCACCGGAGAGGATCGCCGAGTTGCGCCACTCCGGATCGGTCATCGAAGAGGAGACGATGTACTTCTGCACCTGTTCGAGATACGCACCCGCCGGCTCGTCGGTGTGCTGAGGCCAGTACCCCCGGAAGTCCTCGAAGGTCTGCCGACCCAGCACCACCGCGTTGGAGGACGCGCCCGCGCACTCCATCCCTTCCAGCCAGTCCTGGATGCCGCCGTCAGGAGCCGGGTTGAACCACTCGTCGAGCATCTCGATCCGTCCGTCGGCGGTGATGTTCTCCGTGATCAGCAAACGGCGCATGACACCGGTCTATCACCACCCGCCGCAGGGCGCCCCTCTGCAGGGCCGCTTCCGAGGGAGACGCGTCACTTCGCCGCGTCAGCGCATCGCTGGACCGTCAACCGCTTCCGCGGCGACGCTGCTGATGTGACTCGCTCGTAACCTGAACGACGTGACAGTCTCGCCACGACGGTTCCGAGGGCGAGCCGTCGGGTCTGGAGGGTCACGGGTGTTCTCTCGAGTAGCGATCGTGAACCGCGGCGAGGCTGCGATGCGACTGGTCCACGCCGTCCGCGACCTGAATGCGCAGGGTGGTGGGGCGCCGATCCGCACGATCGCGCTCTACACCGACGAGGAACGTACGGCGATGTTCGCGCGGGAGGCCGACGAGGCGTACTCGCTGGGTGCCGCCTCGGCACGCCCTTACATCGACCTGGCCGTCCTCGAGCGGGTGCTGGTCGAGTGCGCGGCAGACGCGGTCTGGGTCGGGTGGGGATTCGTCGCGGAGGATCCCGCGTTCGCGGACCTGTGCAAGCGCCTCGGTGTGACCTTCATCGGCCCGAGCGC
Source organism: Nocardioides bizhenqiangii (assembly GCF_034661235.1). Classification (NCBI taxonomy): domain Bacteria; kingdom Bacillati; phylum Actinomycetota; class Actinomycetes; order Propionibacteriales; family Nocardioidaceae; genus Nocardioides; species Nocardioides bizhenqiangii. Next base: position 112,149 of record NZ_CP141059.1, on the reverse strand, counting down.
CGACGCCATGCGCAAGCTCGGCGACAAGATCGGGTCCAAGCTGATCGCCGAGGAGGTCGGCGTCGCCGTCGCGCCGTGGAGCAGAGGCGGCGTCGACACGCTCGAGGCAGCGCTCGCCGCGGCGGCAAAGATCGGCTACCCGTTGATGCTCAAGGCGACCGCCGGCGGAGGCGGCCGCGGTATTCGCAGGGTCGACACGGCAGCAGAGCTCGAGGACGCCTACCAGCGCACCCGCGACGAGGCCGAGCGCGCGTTCGGAAGCGGCGTGGTTTTCCTGGAGCGTCTGGTGACCGGGGCACGGCATGTCGAGGTCCAGCTCATCGCTGACGGCCACGGCACTGCCTGGGCGCTCGGCGTTCGCGACTGCACCATTCAACGGCGCAACCAGAAGGTAATCGAGGAGTCCGCCTCACCCTTGTTGGACAAGGACCAGACCGATGAGGTCAAGGCGTCGGCCGAGCGGCTGGCGATCGCTGTGGGGTACGTCGGCGCCGGCACGGTCGAGTTCCTCTACCACCCCGAGGAGCGGACGTTCGCGTTCCTCGAGGTCAACACCAGGCTCCAGGTCGAGCACCCGATCACCGAGATGACGACGGACGTCGACCTGGTCAAGGCGCAGCTGCACGTCGCTGCCGGAGGTCGTCTCGAAGGGGCGAAGCCGCCCGAGAAGGGCCACGCGGTCGAGGCCCGGCTCAACGCCGAGGATCCCGACCGGGACTTCGCCCCGGCGCCCGGTCGGATCGCGCTGCTCGACCTGCCGTCGGGTCCCGGGATCCGCGTGGACACCGGTGTCGGTGAGGGCGACACCATCCCCGCCGACTTCGACTCGATGATTGCCAAGATCATCGCCTACGGCCGCACCCGCGACGAGGCGCTGGCCAGGCTGCGCCGGGCGATGGCGGAGACCACCGTCGTGATCGAGGGTGGGGCCACCAACAAGAGCTTCATCCTCGATCTCCTCGACCAGTCCGAGGTGATCGACGGCAAGGCGGGCTGGGCAGACACCAGCTGGATCGACCGGGTCCGCGCGGAAGGCCGGCTCGTCGTCCACGAGCATTCCGGCATCGCCGTCGTGGCGGCCGGCGTCGAGGCCTACGAGGACGAGGCCCAGGTCGAGATCACCCGGCTCCTGGAGAGCGCCCACGGCGGCCGTCCGCAGGTCCAGCACAACGTCGGCCGCGCCGTCGACTTCAAGCTGCGGGGCACGGCGTACAAGGTCACCGTCATCCAGATCGGCCCGCAGCGGTTCCGCGTGGGCTTCGACTCCGCGGGCGTCGAGCACGTGGTGGTCGCCGACGTCGAACGTCTCGACGAGTTCCACACCCGGATGACCGTCGGCGATCGGCTCTACCGCCTGGTCACCGCCACCCACGGTCCGGTCCACATGATTGAAGTCAACGGCGTGGCCCACCGCGTCACGCGCGACGAGGGCGGCGTGCTTCGCTCGCCCGCGCCGGCCCTGGTGGTGGCGTCCCCCGTGGCAGTCGGTGACCTGGTGGCTGCCGGAGGCCCGGTTCTGGTTCTGGAAAGCATGAAGATGGAGACCGTGCTGCGATCGCCGTTCGCAGCCAAGGTCAGGGAGCTCCTGGTGATGACCGGGAGCCAGGTCGAGACCGGGGCTCCGCTGGTCCGTCTCGAGCCCGTCGAGGACGACGCAGGCGAGCAGGCAGCGCCGGAGGCCACGGGTCCGGCCCTCGACCTGCCGCCGGGCTCGAACGGTGCGACCGCGCAGCGACGCGCTGCTCGGTGCCGGGCGGACGTCGCCGCGCTGCTGATGGGGTACGACGCCGACCCGCGCGAGGAGGGCGGCGTCATCGCCGACTACCTCGCTGTTCGCGACGAGCTGATCGCGGCGGGGGAAGAGGTCGTGCCCGACGAGATCGCCCTGCTCGACCTGATCGCCGACTTCGCCGAGCTGAGCCGAAACCGGCCGGCCGGCGAGGACCTCCACACCGAGCTCCGGGTGCACAGCTCGAGGGAGCACTTCCACGCCTTCCTGCAGAGCCTCGACGCCGAGCGCGGTGGGCTGCCCGACCAGTTCCGGGACCGCCTGGCCCGGGTGCTCGCCCACTACGGCGTGACTGACTGGGATCGGACTCCGCAGCTGGAGGAGGCGGTGTTCCGGATCTTCCTCGCTCAGCAGCGCTCCGCTCCCGACGTACGACTGGCCACGGGGCTTCTCCAGCGTTGGATCGCCGAGCCTCCTCCCACCGAGGCGCTGGCCGGTCCGGCGCGTGACCTCCTCGAGCGTCTCGTCAGGGCCACCCAGCTGCGCTTCCCCGTGGTGGGCGACCTGGCCCGGAGCACTCGCTTCCGCTGGTTCGACCAGCCCCTGGTCGATGCGGAGCGGTCCAGCGTCCTGGCCGGCGTTCGCAACGAGGTCGAGGCCCTCGCCGCCGATCCCGACGCAGCGGACCGCGCCCAGCGTATTGATGCGCTGGCGGCGATCCCCGAGCAGATCGTGCGGTTCCTCGCCGAGCGGCTCGAGAACGGCGTACCTGTGCAGGAGCCGATGCTCGAGGTCCTGGTGCGACGTCACTACCGCGAGTACGACCTCCGTGACCTTCGCTCGCTGGTGCGAACGGGGCGGACCTTCGCGGTGGCCGAGTACACCGTCGACGGGCGTCCGACCCGGCTGGTCTCCACCGAGGGCACCATCGCCGAGCTGTCCGACCCCGCCAGCGAGCTGACGGCTGCCTTGGGTGAGGAGGTCGCCGCGCGCAATCCCGGTGACGGCGCGGTCGTCGACCTCTACATCCACTGGCCCGACGCCCCTGAGTCACCGGAGCTCGCCACCGAGGAGCTCGCCCGGATCGTCGGAGCGCTGCCCTTCGCCCACGACGTACGCCGAGTCGCAGTCGCGGTGTGCCCCGGCGGTGACCAGCCGGTCAACTACTTCACCTACCGGCCCGTCGTGGACGGTGGCGTCAGGGAAGACGACCTGGTTCGCGGAGTGCACCCGATGGTCGGCCGCCGGCTCGACCTGTGGCGGCTGCGCGAGTTCCACGTCAACCGCGTCGAAGCGCCCGAGGACGTGCTCCTCTTCGAGTGCGTCGCCAGGGAGAACCCCGCGGACCGCCGGCTCGTCGCCCTCGCGCAGGTGCGCCAGCTCGCCGTCGTACGCGACGACGAGGGCACGGTCATCGCAGTGCCCCACGCCGAGCGCGCAGTGGAGAACTGTCTCGAGGCGATCAGGCGGGTGCGCACGGCGCGGGGCGCAGCCGGGAGCAAGCTCGACTCGAACCACGTGTGGGTCCAGGTCTGGCCGGACGTCGAGGCCGACCCCGACCAGCTGACCGCGTTGCAGGACAAGATCACCCCGCTGACGGACGGTGCGGGGATCTCGGAGGTCGTCGCGCAGGGCCGGGTGGTCGGATCCGACGGTGTGGCCGTCCCCATCGCGATCAGGTTCCATGCGCGACCGGGTGCCGGGGTAACTGCCTCTATCGAGGCGCCGCCGACCGAGCCGCTCCAGCCGCTCGACGAGTACCACGGCAACGTCGCCCGGGCACGCCGTCGCGGCCTGGTCTATCCCTACGAGCTCGCGGGCGTCCTCACCGGTCCCGGCGGGGGCTTCATTGAGTACGACTTCGACGACTCAGGTGCCCTCGCCCCCGTCAGCCGTCCGCCCGGCCTCAACAAGGCTGGCATCCTCGTCGCCGTTGTCACCACACCGACCGACTTGCACCCGGAAGGTGTCACCCGCGTCGTTCTGTGCGGCGACCCGACCAGAGCGCTCGGTGCCGTCTCGGAGCCGGAGTGCTCACGAGTGATCGCCGCGATCGATCTTGCCGAGCGGATGCAGGTGCCGGTGGAGTGGTTCGCGCTGTCCGCGGGCGCCCGGATCTCGATGGACTCGGGCACCGAGAACATGGACTGGGTGGCCGCCGCGCTGAAGCGGATCATCGAGTTCACGCAGGCCGGTGGCGAGATCAACGTGGTCGTCGCGGGCATCAACGTCGGTGCGCAGCCCTACTGGAACGCCGAGGCGACGATGCTCATGCACACCAAGGGCATCTTGGTGATGACCCCGGACAGCGCGATGGTCCTGACCGGTAAGCAGTCGCTCGACTTCTCCGGCGGCGTGTCCGCGGAGGACAACTTCGGCATCGGCGGCTACGACCGGGTGATGGGCCCCAACGGGCAGGCGCAGTATTGGGCTCCCGACCTGGCCGGCGCGTTCGCCGTACTGATGGCCCACTACGACCACACCTACGTGGTGCCCGGTGAGTCGCGGCCGCGCAAGGCCGCCACCATGGACCCGGAAGACCGCGACATCTCGTCGTTCCCGCACGTGTCCGTCGAGAGCGACTTCACGACGGTCGGCGAGATCTTCTCCGCGACCCGCAACCCGGACCGCAAGAAGGCCTTCGACATCCGCACCGTGATGCGGGCTCTGGCCGACCAGGACCACGAGATCCTGGAGCGCTGGGCCGGAATGGCCGACGCGGACACGGCGGTGGTCCAGGACGCTCACCTGGGCGGCTATCCCGTGTGCCTGCTGGGGATCGAGTCGCGACCGGTTCGCCGACGAGGTTTCCCGCCAACCGACGGACCGGACATCTACACCGCTGGCACGCTCTTCCCGCGCTCGTCGAAGAAGGCCGCTCGGGCGATCAACGCCGCCAGCGGGAACCGGCCTCTCGTCGTACTGGCCAATTTGTCGGGCTTCGACGGGTCGCCGGACTCGATGCGCAACCTCCAATTGGAGTACGGCGCGGAGATCGGCCGTGCGATCGTCAACTTCGAGGGCCCGATCGTCTTCTGCGTCATCTCGCGCTACCACGGCGGTGCGTTCGTGGTCTTCTCCAAGGCCCTGAACCCGAACATGACAGTGCTCGCCCTCGAGGGGTCGTACGCCTCGGTCATCGGCGGTGCCCCGGCGGCGGCAGTCGTGTTCGCCGGCGAGGTCGAGAAGCGTACGTCGGCCGACCCTCGCGTCCGAGAGGTCGAGGGCAGGATCACCGACGCCGCAGGACCGGACCGGAGCCGCTTGGTCGTCGAGCTCGCCGACCTGAGGGCGGCGGTGCGACCGGAGAAGATCGGCGAGGTAGCAGCCGAGTTCGACAGCATCCACGACATACACCGGGCGGTGCGGGTGGGCTCTGTGGACGAGGTGATCTCGGTTGCCCGGCTCAGGCCGCGAGTGATCGAGGTGATCAAGCGCGGATTCGACGAGACCGGCGCATGAGCGCCAAGGGTCACGCGAATGGCCGGTGCACGTCCGACTGATATGGCTCTGCGTCAGCGGAGCGTTGCGGTGGGCGAGATCGGTCCGCCCCCTGCGTCCTTCCGCGTGTCGGCTGTGGCTGTCTCATCCGTCCGTCGTGGAGATGTCGTCGGCGAGGACCGGGGCTTTCCAGGTGGATAGGCAGAAGGGGTGTCCGACCGGGTCGGCGTAGACGAGGCAGTGATCGGAGTTCGGCTGGAAGTCGAAGGGCCTGGCGCCTGCCGCGAGGACGCGTGCCTGCGTGGCGTCGAGGTCGTCAACGAAGAACTCGAGGTGCATCTGCATGGGTGGGTCGCCTTGGGGCCACACCGGGGGGCGGAAGTCGTCGACCTGCTGAAACCCCAATGAGCCGTTCGGGCCGTGGACGACCGCCCAGTGAGCGCTGCCTTTCGCGACTCCGCGGGTGATCTCGGCGTAGAACCCCGCCAACGCCAGAGCGTCGGGGGCGTTGACAGTAGTCGCAGCGAGGCTGATCTCGTCCGACATCAGCCGACCCGCTGAGCCTGGTAGACCGGTGTGAGCTCGGTCCAGCGTTCGCGCCAAGCCGACGGCTCGTCCTTGATCGATCGAGCCAGGTCCTCCAGGTGGGCCTGCCAGCCGGCTGCGTGGAAGGGAAGGTGGTACAGGGGCAGACCGCGCTCCTCGACCACGAGGCGGGTCCGTGCGCCAGCGTCGCTGAGCCACGCCTCGATCTGCGCCTCGTCCTGCGTCCCGGGCTCCGTGGTGAGCAGCAGGTGACGCGGAGCCTCGCACACCTCGATGCGCGCGGGCCCCGTCCACGAGCTGGTGAAGGTGGCATGGATCAAACCGCCGACACGGAGGTCGCCAGACACCTCTGCGATCCACCGGGCCAGCCGTTCCGGATCCGTGCACGCCTCCCAGAGGTCGTCGATGTCGGTGTCATAGAGTTCTTCCACCCGGATGGCACCGCGCTCGGCGTCTAGTGCCCGCATCGTGCCGATGGTCTCGGTCGTCGTCATCGTTTGGTCCTCTTTCCTCGTGCGATCTCGGTGTGCAGGGCATCAAGCCGGTTGCTCCACAGCGCCCGGTAGGAGGCGAGCCACTCGTCAACCTCCACGAACCCCTCCGGTCGCAAGCTGTAGATCCGCCGCTGGGCGTCCCGCCGCACCTCGACCAGACCCGCGTCGCGCATCACCCGTAGGTGCCGGGAGACCCCGGGACGAGCGATCGGCAACGCCTCCGCCAACTCGCCGGCCGAGGCCGGATGGTCGCGAAGGATCTCGAGCAGGGCCCGTCGACTCGGGTCCGCCAGCGCTTGCAACACGGTGTCCATCGGCACTGAATGTACCCTATGTGTTACGTAACAGCAAGGGTACGCACGCGGACTCCCTGGTCACGGCAGCCACGTGGAATGGTGGAGCAGTGAGACGACGCCACCATCGCGTCACAGCCAGCGGGGTGCGCTGGCCGCAGAGCGAGCGGCTGCGCCGGCGTCAGCGGTGGTACTTCGCGCTGATGGGCGTGTGCCTGGTGCTGATTCTGCTGGCCTGGAACGTGGTCCGGTTGTGGTCCACGACGGCAGCCGTGGTGATGTCGGTCGTCGCTGCTGTGCTCCCACCGATCGCCGTGGTCATCGCCAACTGGGGCGAGGACCACTGACACTGGTAGCCGAAATGATTCCTGTGGAAAGGGTGGCCACTATCTGCCGCTGTGCGCGAGGGCCCGCGCAGTCTGCAGGTAATCGTCGATCGCCGAGCGGTGACCGTCGCGCCCGATGGCCGCGACATAACCGTCAGGTCGGACCACCACCCGACCTGGCAGGCCGTCCTCCGGGCCAGCGAGCACGTGCTCGCCGTCCCGGAGCGCCTCGTTCATCGTGCGGCCGTCGTGCAGGCGGATGTTGGGCATCCTCGCGCCCGGCGTCGGCAGGCCGCGCACCCGCCCGGGCTGCGAGATCGGGCTGTCCGGGTAGGCGATCGCCAGCTGCGCCATGCGGTTCGCGAGGCGCCGCTTCATTCGCGGCGTCCGCAGCAAGGGCATCATCGCCCTCCTCAGGGTCCGCTTGAGAGGAGAGGTCTCGAGGACGAAGCGCACCATGGTGTCGGTGAAGGCCATCACCTGCTGTGCCGCGGGTCGGCGCTCGGCGGCGTAGGTGTCGAGGAGCGTGTCCGGCGCCCGGCCTGCGACCACGTACGCCAGCTTCCAGCCCAAATTGGCGGTGTCGTTGATCCCGAGGTTCATGCCCTGCGCGCCAGTGGGGGCGTGGATGTGGACGGCGTCTCCGGCCAGGAAGACCCGGTCGCGTCGGTACGTGTCGGTGGACCGGATCTGGCAGCGGAAGCAGGTGAGCGTTTCGGGGTCATGGACGGCGATCCCGCCCGGCCCGCGCGCGTCAACGAGTCCTTGGATCTCCTCCAGCGTGGGCGCTGCACCACCGCGGTCGGCCGGCATCGGGGCCGACACTCGCCAGAGGCGGCCGTCGATCGGGATCAGTCCGAGCGGCTGCCCGCCCGGACCCCAGTAGACGTGCACTTCGTCGTTTCTCCCGACGCCGTCGAGCTCGGTGTCTGCGAGCAGCCAGTCGAAGGGATAGGGCTGTCCCTCGAACGGCACGTCCAGCACGCGGCGCACCTTGCTGTGTGATCCGTCGCAGCCGACGAGGAACGATGCGGTGACCTGCACCTCGCGACCCTCTGCATCACTCAGCGTTGCGGTGACCGCGTCCGCGTCCTGGATGAAGCCGAGGAGCTCGATCCCCGACTCGACCTTCCCACCAAGCTCGTCGAGCCGCGACCGCAGCACCTCCTCGGTCCGGTTCTGGGGGAGGTGCAGGATGAACGCGTACTCGGAGTCGGCGTAGGTCAGGTCGATGCCAGCCCGGCGTCGGCCGCCCACGTACACGCTGGTCCGCAGGCCCCGATGGCCGATCTCCAGCAGTCGGTCGGCCAAGCCCATCATGTCGAAGGTCTCCATGGTGCGCGGCTGGATGCCGATCGCACGGCTGAGCTTCGGCAGCCCGGGGTCCTGATCGATGAGGCGTGTGCGCACACCGCGTGAGAGGAGCTGGATGGCGAGGGTCAGGCCGGTCGGCCCGGCGCCGACGACGAGTACGTCGCAGTCTGGGGTGCTCATGTGCCTAGGGTGCGGCTGGCGCGACGTCCCTGGAGTCAGTGGAACTACGTAACGTCGCCACGTACGTCGGCCATCAGCCCCTCCTGGTGGGCCCAGGCGGTGAGCTGACCCCTGGTTCTGAGGCCGAGCTTGGTGAGCACCCGGCCTACGTGTGTTTCCACGGTGCGGACCGACAAGACCAACTGCTCGGCGATCTCGCGGTTCGCCATGCCCCGGGCCACCAGCACGGCGATCTCGCGCTCCCGATCCGTGAGCCCCGGTGACGTGCCCACATGCCACGGGTCCTCGGGCCGCGGATCGAGGCCGGCGGCGATGGCCTCGTCGAGCGGCATCTCGCGTCCCTCGTCCTGCAGCCGCCCCGCCGCTGGGCCGACCTGGGCGACCACGGGGGCGAGCCAGCGGTCCAACGTGGATCGCATGAACTGCGGTCTGTTGGTCTGGTTCACCTGCTCGTAGGCCGCGGCGGCACCGGACAGCCGAAGCGCCGACCGAGGCCGCCCGTGCCGAGCCGCGAGCCCGGCGAGCCCGCTCAGACCGATCGGCACGGCGAAGCGATCGCCTAGATCGAGGACCTCCGGGAGGGCCTCCGCGAGCGCCACCTTGGCGCCGCTGATGTCGTCATTGTCGAGCCGTACGACGCCAAGCAACTGCAGGGCACGTGCCCGGATCACCGACAGGCCGACTTCTGCACTCAGAGCCACGCTGCGTTCCAGTCGCTGCATGGCCAGCAACCCGTCGCCTTGATAGTGCGCAGCGGCTCCGGCCAACCAGAGCGCGCCAGCCAAACCTGCGGGGTCACCGGACGCCTCGCGGAGCGCGAGCGACCGCTCGATGTCATCGCCGAAGCCCGCCGGGTCGCCGGTGATCCCCCGGATGCGGCCGCGGCACAGCAGGGCCTCAGCCTCGCGCGCCTGGTCGCCGGCCGCTCTGGCGCGCTCGACGGCGCGCTCGAGCAACGGAAGCGCGGCCGTCCTGTCACCCTGGTCGGTGGCCAGCCAGGCTTCGCACGTGAGCGCGTCGAGCCACTCGTGGTCGAGGTCTGGCACGAGGTCACGCAGTGCAGCCAGACGCCGGCGTCCCTCGGAGAAGTAGCCCCGGATCGACCAGAAGCCCGAGAGCCGGTTCGCCATCCGCAGTGCGGTGCCGGGGTCCGTCGCGGAAAGGTGGTCGAGGGCCGCCCGGATGTTGTCGTGCTCGAGCTCAAGCAGGTCGAGCCCAGCACGGTTCGGAGCGGCTGGCGGCCGCGGCAGGTGCTCGACCAATCGCCAGAACACCTGGGCGTGCGCACCGCGGGTGACCAGTTCCTCTTGACCGTCTGCGAGCAACTCGGCCGCGAACTCCCGGACTGTCTCAAGCATCGCGAACCTCGGCGCCTTCCCACGGTCGGCGCGGCGAAGCAGACTGTGGTCGACGAGCTCCGTCACCGGGTCGAGGAGCGAGCTGCCGGCTCCGGACGCGGAGCACACCTCCTCGAGGGCGGTGAGATCGATACCGCCCCGAAACACCGAACAGACCAAGAACAGCCGCCGTGCCGGCTCACTCAACAGCTCATGACTCCACGCGATGGTGGCGCGCAGCGTTCGCTGCCGGCCGCGGACGTCACGGCTGTTGCTCACCAAGAACGCCAGTGAGTCATGAAGCCGTTCGAGAATCGCCTCCGGAGGCAGCACCCTGACGCGCGCGGCTGCAAGCTCGATCGCGAGCGGCAGACCGTCAAGCCGCTCGGCGATCTTCCCGACCGTGGCCGCGTGCCCGGCAGTGAGGGAGAAGCCGGGAACCGAGGCAGCCGCCCGTGCCGCGAAGAGCTGCACGGCCTCCGACAACGGCGGGACGGGCAGCTCCTGCTCCCACGCAACGTGTAGCGGCGCGCGGCTCGTCACGACAATGCGTACCGCGTCCGTGGCGGCGAGCAGGTCGGCCACGAAACCGCCTGCCTCCAAGACCTGCTCCATGTTGTCGAGGACGAGCAGCAACTCGCGCCCGGACAGGTTCGCCGACAGGTGATCCAGCAGCGCCGTGCCGCGGGAGTCCTGCAGGCCGAGCGAACCTGCGACCTCGACTGGCACCAGTGCAGGGTCTCGGACGGCAGCGAGCCGCACGAAACTCGTGCCGCCCGAGAAATCGGCTGCCGACCTGCGCGCCAACTCAATCGCGAGCCGGGTCTTGCCTGCCCCGCCAGGGCCAGTCAGCGTGAGCAGCCGGGAACCGGCCAGCAGGCTCTGCGCCTCGGCCAGTTCACGCTCCCGGCCGACGAAGCTCGTCGGCGGCTGCGGCAACACGACCTATCGTCGCACCACCGCCGTCGGTGCGACAACGAATCCCGACGGCGTCGACAAGATTTCCGCCGTCGACTCCCAGCCGGCGTGGATCCCGTGACGGCCCTCCTCGACCATCGAGGACGCCGACATCAGTAGCTCTTGGGCAACCCCAGCGTGTGCATGGCGACGAAGTTGAGGATCATCTCCCGGCTGACAGGGGCGATCCGGCCGAGCCGGGAGGCGACCAGCATGTTGGCGAGGCCGTACTCGACGGTGAGGCCGTTGCCGCCGTGGGTGTGGACCGCGACGTCGGCGGCGTTGCAGGAGACCTCGCCGCCGGCGTACTTCGCCATGTTGGCGTACTCGCCCGCGGTGAAGTCGTCGCCCGCGTCGTAGAGCGCGGCGGCCTTCTGCCACAGCATCCGGGCCTGCTCGAGCTCGATCTTGACCTTGGCGAGCGGGTGCTGGATGCCCTGGTGGGCGCCGATGGGGGTGTCCTTCCAGACGCTGCGGGTCTTGGCGTAGTCGACGGTGACGTCGAGCACGTAGCGCGCCATGCCGCACGACAGGGCCCCGCCCATGATCCGCTCGGGGTTGAGGCCGGCGAACAGCTGCCAGAGGCCGCCGTCCTCGTCGCCCACCAGCGCGTCGGCGGGCAGCCGGACGTCGTCGAGGAACAGGGTGAACTGCTTCTCCGGCGCCGACCACGCCATCTCGATCGGCTGCTTGGTGAAGCCTTCGGCATCGGTCGGTACGACGAACAGCGCCGGCTTGAGCTTGCCGGTCTTGGCGTCCTCGGTGCGCGCCACGATCAGCACCGACTGGGCCTCGTCGACACCCGAGATGAACGTCTTCTGGCCGTTGAGCACCCACTGGTCGCCGTCACGGGTCGCGGTGGTGGTGATGTTGTGCGCGTTGGAGCCGGCGTCGGCCTCGGTGATCCCGAAGGCCATCAGCAGGGTGCCGTCGGCGATGCCGGGCAGCCACCTCTGCTTCTGCTCGTCGGTGCCGCACCGGCTGATGATCGACCCGCAGATGGCCGGCGACACGACCATCATCAGCAGCGGCGCACCGGCGGCGGCGGCTTCCTCGAGGACCGCGGCCAGGTCGGCCATGCCGCCGCCCCCGCCGCCGTACTCCTCGGGGATGTTGACGCCCAGGAAGCCGTTGGCGCCCATCTCCAGCCAGAGGTCGGTGGTCTTGCCGCCCTCGCGCGCCTGCCGCTCGATGTACTCGCGGCCGTACTTGCTGGCGAGCTTCTTGACCGCCTCGCGCAGCGCCACCCGCTCCTCGGGCTCGGTGAAGTTGATCGTCATCAGTTGTCTTCCTCTGCGTCGGGGTTCTCCGCGTTGTCGGGATCAGGGGTGACGACGGCGAGCACGGTGCCCGCCTCGACCTGCTGGCCGGTGGTGGCGGCGAGCTCGGTGACCGTGCCGGAGTACGGCGCGGCGATGGTGTGCTGCATCTTCATGGCCTCCATCACGAGGATGGGTGCGCCCTCGGCGACCGCGTCGCCGACCTGGGCGTGGACCGCGATCACGCTGCCGGGCATGGGCGCGAGCAGCGAGCCGGCGGCCACCGCGGTCGCGGGGTCGACGAACCGCGGCTTGCGCCGGAGTGGGACGTGGCCGAGCGGCGACTCGACGTCGACCTGGTCCCCGGCGACCCGCACCGCGAAGGTACGGCGGACGCCGCCCGTCTCGAGGACGACCTGGTCCGGACCGGCCGAGACGACGACCACGTCGTCGAGGTCGGCGGACGAGAAGGTGCGGCCGCCGTACCAACGCACGGGGAGCTCGCCACCGCCGTCACCCAGCAGGAACACGGTCTCCTGCGGCTGCGCGACGACGTTGCGGAAGCCGGCCGGGATCCGGCTCTGCACCCGGGCGCCCCGCCGGGCCCGCTCGGCCAGGGCGATCGCGGCGGCGAAGCCCGACAGCGGCACCGTCTGCTCGCCGCCGGGGGCGGCGCCGAGCAGGGCCAGGTCCGCGCCGTCGAGCCACGTCGTGTCCATGGTCGCGTCGACGACCACGGGGTCACGCAGCAGGTTGACGAGGAGGTCGCGGTTGGTGCGCAGCCCGTGGATCTCGGCGCGCGCCAGCGCGCCGGCGAGCTGCCGGAGCGCCCGGTCCCGCGACGGCGCCCAGACGATGACCTTGGCGATCATCGCGTCGTAGAAGGTGCCGATCTCGTCGCCGGACCCGACGCCCGAGTCGAGCCGGATGCCGTAGCCCGTGGTCCGGAACTCGCTGACCACACCCGGCACCTCGAACCGGGTGATGGTGCCCGACTGCGGCTGGTAGCCGGCGACCGGGTCCTCGGCGTAGAGCCGGACCTCGATCGCGTGACCCTGCGGAACCGACGGCACGTCCTCGAGCAGCGGTGCTCCCTCCGCCACGGCGATCTGGAGGGCGACCAGGTCGACGCCGTAGACCGCCTCGGTGACCGGGTGCTCGACCTGGAGGCGCGTGTTCATCTCCAGGAAGTAGAAGCGGTCCTTGGAGACGTCGTAGAGGAACTCGACGGTCCCGGCGCCGCGGTAGTCGATCGCCTCCGCGGCGGCCTTCGCCGCCTCGTGCAGCGCCTTGCGGGTCGCGTCCGGCAGCGCGGGGGCCGGCGCCTCCTCGATCACCTTCTGGTGACGCCGCTGCACCGAGCAGTCCCGCTCACCGAGGACGACGGCGCCGTCGGCCGTGCCGAGCACCTGGACCTCGATGTGCCGACCGGACTGGATGTAGGGCTCGACGAAGACGGTGCCGTCGCCGAACGAGGACGCCGCCTCCGACTGCGCGGCCTCGATCTCGCCGCGCAGCTGGTCGAGCTCGCGGACGATCCGCATGCCGCGGCCGCCGCCCCCCGCCGACGCCTTCACCAGGACCGGGAGGTCCTCGGCGGTGGCCGTCTCAGGGGTGAGCTCGCCGAGCACCGGTACCCCGGCGGCCTCCATCAGCTTCTTGGACTCGATCTTGGAGCCCATCCGCTCGATGGAGTCGGGCGTGGGGCCGACCCACGTCAGTCCGGCGTCGAGCACCTGTTGTGCGAACGCGGCGTTCTCGGACAGGAACCCGTAGCCCGGGTGGATCGCGTCGGCACCGGCCTTCCGCGCGGCCTCGATCACCAGGTCCCCGCGGAGGTAGGTCTCGGCCGGAGCGTTCCCCGGCAGCCGTACGGCGGCATCGGCGTCGGCCACGAACGGCATACCCGCGTCGGCGTCGGAGTGGACGGCGACGGTCTCGATGCCGAGGTCACGACAGGTGCGGAAGACCCGCCGGGCGATCTCGCCACGGTTGGCGACCAGAAGTCTTTGAATGGTCATCTGCAGGCAGTCCCTTACATGCGAAAGACGCCGAAATTCATGGCGCCCTCGATCGGCTGGTTGTCGATGACGGACAGGCAGATGCCGAGAACGGTGCGGGTGTCGCGCGGGTCGATGACGCCGTCGTCGTAGACCAGGCCGGAGAGGAAGTAGGGCAGCGACTGCTCCTCGACCATCCCCTCGACCATGTCCTTGATGCCCTTGAAGCCCTCGGCGTCGAAAGGCTCGCCCTTCTTCTCCGCCGACTCGCGCGCCACGATCTCGAGCACGCCGGCGAGCTGCTGCGGTCCCATGACGGCGGACTTCGCCGACGGCCAGGTGAAGAGGAAGCGCGGGTCGTAGGCGCGGCCGTTCATGCCGTAGTTGCCGGCGCCGTACGACGCGCCCATGATCACCGTCAGGTGCGGCACCTTCGAGTTGGAGACGGCGTTGATCATCATCGCGCCGTGCTTGATGATGCCGCCCTGCTCGTACTCCGTGCCGACCATGTAGCCGGTGGTGTTGTGCAGGAACAGCAGCGGCGTGTCCTTCTGGTTGGCCAGCTGGATGAACTGCGCGGCCTTCTGTGCCTCCTCGGAGAACAGCACGCCGCGCGCGTTGGCGAGGATGCCGATCTCGTGGCCGTGCAGCCTGGCCCAGCCGACGCACAGCGAGGCGCCGTACAACGGCTTGAACTCGTCGAACGGCACCGCGTTGCCCGGCCCGGAGCCGTCGACGATCCGCAGGATCGCCTCCCGGGGGTCGAACGGCTCCTTGAGGTCGGTGGGGATCAGGTCGAGCAGGTCCTCGGGGTCGAGGTCGGGCTCGGCGTACGACGACGGGTCCGGGGTGGTGCCCCTCTTGCGCCAGTTGAGCCGGGCGACGACGCGGCGCGCCTGCCGGACGGCGTCGTGCTCGTCGACCGCGAGGTAGTCCGAAGAGCCGGAGACCCGGGAGTGCATCTCGGCCCCACCGAGCGACTCGTCGTCGGTCTCCTCACCCGTCGCCATCTTCACCAGCGGCGGCCCGGCGAGGAAGACCTTGGCCCGCTCCTTGACCATGATCACGTAGTCGCTCATGCCCGGGACGTAGGCGCCGCCGGCCGTGGAGTTGCCGAAGACGACCGAGATCGTCGGCTGCTTGCGGGCCGAGGACCGGGTGAGGTCGCGGAAGCCGCGGCCGCCGGGGATGAAGATCTCCTTCTGGGTCGGGAGGTCGGCACCACCGGACTCGGTGAGGTTGATGCTCGGCAGGTAGTTGCGCTCGGCGATCTCCGCCGCCCGGAACGTCTTCCTCAGCGACCACGGGTTGAGGGCACCGCCCTTCACCGTCGGGTCGTTCGCGATGATCATGCACTCCACGCCCTCGACCACGCCGATCCCGGTGACGACGCTGGCACCGACCGCGAAGTCGCTGCCCCAGCCGGCCAGCGGCATCAGCTCGAGGAACGCCGAGCCCTCGTCGACGAGCAGCTCGATCCTCATCCGTGCGGTGAGCTTCCCGCGCTCCAGATGGCGGGCGATGTACTTGCCGCCGGCCTCGACGGCCTTGGCCTGCTCCGCGTGGAGCGACTCGATCTTCTCGAGCATGGCCGCTCGTCGGGTCTCTTCCGTCGTGGCGGTCATGACTCCACGACCTCCTTCATCCTCGCCAGCGTCGTGCGCATGCCGCGCTCGTTGGTGCGGCCGCGCAGGCTACCGAGCACCAGCCAGTAGCCGCGGAGGTACCACTTCGGCGTGAGCCGGAAGTACTCGGTGACCCGGGTGCCGTCACCCTCCGGCGTCAGTCGGTAGCCCCAGGTGTTGAGCGGGTTGCCGTCGAGCCCCACGGCGAACTCGAACACCTCGTTCTCGACGCAGGTGGTGACCGTGCACGGCGCCCAGTACGTCGGTCCGACGCCGTTGCGCTTCACGTGGCCCTTGAACCGGGCGCCGACGGCCGGCCCGGTCGCACCGTGCGTCCACTCGGCCTCGAACGTCTCGGGTGAGAACTCCCCGATCCGGGTGACGTCGCTGACCAGGTCCCAGACCTTCTCCGGCGCAGCGCGCATGAAGAGGTCGACCTCTCCGCCCAGGCCGGTCATCCCGCGTAGCCCAGCAGTCGGGCGGCCAGGTCGGTGAGCACTTCGGTCGAGCCACCGCCGATCGGCAGCAGGCGGACGTCGCGGTAGTGTCGCTCGACCTCGGACTCGCGCATGTAACCCATCCCTCCGTGCAGCTGCACGGCCTGGTCGGCGACCCAGACCGCGGTGTCGACAGCGGTCTGCTTCGCCAGGCAGGCCTCGGCGATGCAGTCCTCGCCGGCGTCGTACCGCCGCGCCACCTCGAGCGTGTAGCTGCGGGCGACCGCCACCTGGCGGTGCATCTCGGTCAGCTTGGCGCGGACCACCTGGTTGGCGACCAGCGGCTTGCCGAAGGCGTCGCGGTCCTTGCAGTGCTGCGCGGCGAGGTTGAGGCAGCGCAGGGCGTGGCCGTAGCCCATCAGCGCCAGCCAGATCCGCTCGGAGACGAAGTTCTGTGCGATGTAGTAGAAGCCGTGGTTCTCCTGGCCGATCAGGTGGGTGGCCGGGACCCGCACGTCCTCGTAGGACAGCTCGCCGGTGTCGGACGCGAGCCAGCCCATCTTGTCGAGCTTGCGGGAGACGGTGAACCCGGGCGTGCCCTTGGGTACGACGATCATCGAGATGCCGTGCGCCCCGGGCTCGCCGGTGCGCACCGCCGTGGTGACGAAGTCGCCGCGCACCGAGGACGTGATGAACGTCTTGGCGCCGTTGATGACGTAGTCGTCGCCGTCGCGCACGGCCCGGGTGGCGATGTTGGCGACGTCGGACCCGGCACCAGGCTCGGTCACGGCCAGCGACCCGATCAGGTCGCCGGTCAGCACCGGTCGGACGTAGGTGTCGATCAGCTCCGGTGAGCCGTTCTGGATGATGTGCGGGATCGCGATGCCGTGGGTGAACGCCGACGCCATCAGACCGCCGGACCAGCCGCCCTCCATGAAGCCCTGCTGCATCGCGCAGGCGTCGATCAGGGTGCCGCCGTCACCGCCGACCTCTTCCGGGACGCCGACGCCGAGGAAGCCGGCGTGCGCGAGCTTCTTCTGGAACTCCCGCGGGACCTCGCCGTCCCTCTCCCACTGGTCGAGGTAGGGCGTCACCTCGCGCCTCGTGAACTCGAGCGCCGACTCCTTGAGGGCGATCTGCTCCTCGGTGAAGCCGTGGTTGAACGTGGTGCTCACAGGACGTTCCCTTCGATGTTGACGAGACGGGAGCGGATCCACTCGGCAAGGCCCTTCGCCTGCGGGTCGAAACGAGCGGTGGCGGCCACGCCCTCGTCGAGCAGGCCATGGATCAGCACGTTGACGCCTCCGAGGTTGGGCAGGACGTAGACCTCGATGTCGAGGTCGGCCGCCTCGGGGATCAGCTCCCGCACCCGACGCTGCGACATGAACTTGGTCAGCCAGGTCACCCGCTCGGCGTACCTTGGGTGGCCGTCGTTCTTGACCCAGAGCCCGATGTTGGCATCGCCGCCCTTGTCGCCGGACCGTCCGTGCACGAACGTGCCGAGCGGCAGCCGGCGGGTGAGCGTGTCCGTGGGCGCGGGGTACGGCGACGGCCGCTGGCCGGCTGCCGGGTCGACGGGAGCACTGGCCGACACCGGATCGTCGATCACCTCGGTCGTGCCGTCGTGGTGGACGACGGTGTGCCGGACCGCACCACGCGGGACGTACGCGGGGCGGTAGACGCCGTACGCCGTGCCGGGGCCGGGCATCCGGGTGACGCTGAAGCCCGGGTAGGACCCGAGCGCGAGCTCGATGATCGGAGCGGTGAGGGCCTTGCCGACCTTGTCGGCGCTCGGGTCGAACGCGGTGACCCGGAGCAGGAGCGACGCGCCTTCCTCGGTATCGGCGTCCTCCTGGACCGGTCCGATGCCGGACCACACCACCTTGGCCGGCCGGTCGGACCCGAGCGCGGACTCGACCTGGGCCTTGACCCACTCGACCTTGGCTTCGCAGTCGAGCCCGGTGACGACGAACTCGGCGGAGTTGCGGAAGCCGGCGAAGTAGTTGAGGCACACCTTGAGCTGCTCCGGCGGCGGGGATCCGGTGACGCCGGTGACCGCCACCCGGTCGGGTCCGGCCTGCTCGAGTCGCAGCGAGGTGAGGTCGACGGTGACGTCGGGGTTGAGGTACCTCGTCGACTGGATCTCGTAGACCAGCTGGGCGGTGACGGTGTCCACCGTGACCGCACCACCGGTACCGTCATGCTTGGTGATCACCATCGAGCCGTCCTCGGACAGCTCGGCGATGGGGAAGCCGAGCGGCTGTCCTCCGCTGATCGCGCCGGTCGACATCAGGTCGACGAAGCCGCTGAAGTTGCCACCGGTGGCCTGGGTGCCGCACTCGATGATGTGGCCGGCGACCACGGCGCCGGCGAGGGCGTCGTACGACTCGGGCGTCCAGCCGAAGTGGGCGATGGCCGGTCCCACGACGACCGAGGCGTCGGTGACGCGGCCGGTGACCACCAGGTCGGCGCCGCGCTCGAGCGCGGAGGCGATGCCGAACGCGCCGAGGTAGGCGTTGGCCGTCATCGGGTTGCCGTAGGTCTCGTGCAGCAGACCGAGGTCGGCGACCTGGTCGCGGAGGTCGTCGCCCTCGACGTGGGCGATCTTCGGGTCCAGCCCGAGCCCGGTCGCGACCTCGCGCAGCTTGTCGGCGAGGCCCCGCGGGTTGAGGCCGCCGGCGTTGACGACCACCTTGACGTCCCGCTCGAGGGCGAGGCCGAGGGCGTCCTCCGCCTGCTTCACGAAGGTGCGGGCGTAGCCGAGGCCGGGGTCCTTGACCGTGTCCTTGCCGAGGATCAGCATGGTCAGCTCGGCGAGGTAGTCGCCGGTGAGGTAGTCGAGCGGGCCGCCCTCGAGCATCTCGCGGAACGCCGAGAGGCGGTCCCCGTAGAAGCCGGAGCAGTTGCCGATCCTGATGGTCATGCCGTCGCCTGCCGACCGCCGCCGGCGGGACCGGCGAACGCCTGCGCGATGGTCAGCCACTTCTCGGCGTCGGCACCGACGGCGACCAGGTCGGTGTCGTCGCGGTGGATGCGCTGGGTGACCAGCTGGCAGAAGTCGTACGACGTGCCACGCACTGTCTGCTTCGCTTCAGGGGGGCCCCACGACCAAAGGTCCCCACTGGGGGAAGTCAGCTCGATCCGGAACTCGTCGGCCGGCGCCTCGAGGCCCTGCTGGACGAACGAGTAGTTGCGGGTGCGGACGCCGAGGTGGGCAACGTGCTTGATCCGGTCCGTCGGCGCGGGCCTGTTGCTGATCGATCCTGTCGAGATCAAGGCGTCGTGGACGTCGAGCGCGTGCGCCCAGGTCTCCATGAAGCGGGCGGTCGCCATCGAGGTGGCCGACATCGGCGGGCCGAACCACGGCATCTTCTGGCCGTCGGGCACCTCGCGGAGTGCCTTGGCGAGCGCCGCGCGTCCGGCGTCCCAGCGGACCAGCAGGTCCGCGGGATCGAGCCCGGCGAGCTCGTGGGCGCCCGCGTCGACGAACCCGGTCGGGTCGGCGATGGCCTGGAGGACGACCTCGTCCCAGGCCTCCTTCCCTTCCGGCGTGTGCGCGTCGGTCGCGAGGACGGCGACCTCGTCGGTCCACAGCAGGTGCGCCACCGTGGTCGCGATGGTCCAGCCCTCGGCGGGCACCGGGATGGTCCAGCCACTCGCATCCAGTCCGGCGACAGCAGCACGGAGCTGGTCACCCTCGGCGGTGAGGTCGGCGAGGACGTCGTCGAACAGGCTCACTTCTTGCCTCCGTCGGTGTGCAGTGCGGTGTCGAGCGTCGCCGCCCAATGGTCGAGGATCCGGCGCCGACGTGGGGTGTCGTCGCCGAGGGTGTTGGCGAGGCCGAGGCCTCGGACCAGGTCGAGGGTGGCTTGGATCAGCTCGCGTACGCCGGGCTGCGACTCGTCGGCACCCAGCAGCTGGACGGTCATCTTGTGGGTCTCGCGGCCGACCAGCTGCTCGAGCGGCGCGACCGCCTCCAGGAGGGTGTCGTCGGTGCGCGCGGCCACCCAGAGCTCCAGCGCGGCGGTGAACACCGGACCGGCGAAGTGGTCGCCGAGCATCTGGATCACCGCCCGCGTGCGCTGGTTGCCGTCGGGCAGCCGCGTGGCGGCAGCCGCGAGCTCCTCGCCGCGGCGCTCGGTCAGGTGGGCCACTGCGGCGACCACGAGGTCGTTCTTGGTCGGGAAGTGATGCAGCTGGGCGCCGCGGCTGACGCCGGCGCGCTCCGAGACGAGCGTCGTCGTCGTACCGCTGAAGCCTCTCTCGACCAGCAGCTCGACCGTGGCGTCCATCAGTCGCGCCCGCATCGCCCGGGTGCGCTCCTCCTGCGGGACGCGGGAGGCGGCTCGAACGGTCACCCGCTCAGCATGGCGCCCGACCAAACAAACAGTCAAGCCTGACTGTTACTTTCCTCAACGCATAGGCGAGGCCCGCGAGCCGATGGGATTGGAGCCCTCCCCACCACGTGCGCTCGCGAGCCTCGCGCAGGATCGCGACCCTCCAGCGGTACGCGACCTACCCCCCTAGCAGCCCACCGGTCCCCCGGACTCGCGACTGCTCACGAATCCCGCAGTAGTCGGCCACTCAGACCTACGGTAGAAGCCTTCCCTTCACATACAGGGAGTCAGATGTGAAAACCCCGGAACCCGGGGAGTCCGACGACTTCGCCGTCGCGCTCCGTGCGGCGATCGCCGCGCGGCAGGTCAGTCTGGTCTGGCTCCGGGACCGGCTCACCGACCGCGGCAACCCGGTGTCCCTGACCACCCTCAGCTACTGGCGGTCGGGACATCGCCACCCCGAGGGCGCCGGCTCGCACGCCGCGATCCGCGAGATCGAGGAGCTCCTCGGCCTGCCGGAGGATGCGCTCGCCTCCCTGATCGGTCCGACCCGACGAGTCGGCCCACTGGCCGCACCCGTGCCCCCGTTCGAAGCGAGACCGGTGAGCGAAGCGGCCGAGGAGACCACCGCAGCGTTGCGCGCACCTACGGGTGTCTTCCGCGAGCTCACCACCCAGGTCGTCGCCGACGTGGACGAGAGCGGCGTGCTGCGACGTCGGTGGATCCGCATGGTCCTCCAGGTCACGTCCGGGACTGTCGGCGAGTACCCCTGGGTCGAGATCGTCGAGGGGTACGACGGCCCGCCGGTGTTCTCCGATGCGGCCGGGGCTCGGCTGACCCGCACCTACGACCACCCGAGCGGCACGGCGTACGGCGTGGTGCTCGAGCTCGAGCGACCGGTGACCGCGCCGGACACCGCGGTGCTGGAGTGGGTCACCGACTACCCGTACGACGACGTACCGACCCCCGAGTGCATGCACGGGCGGTCGCGGCCGGGCGGCGACCTCCTGATGTGGGTGCGGTTCCACCCCGATCGCCTACCCACGTGGTGGGGGGAGTTCACCGACGCCGACGTCGCACCGGTCCCCCGCCGTACGGTCGGGCCCGGCAGCACGGCCCACGTGTTCCGCCGCAGCTTCGGGCCGGGCGTGTTCGGCCTCCGCTGGGGGTTCGAGGGTCGACAAGAGTAGGTCAGTTGACCTGATCTGGGGGCGGCGGTCATGCTGGATCCATGACCTGGCAGAACTGGGCGCGCACGGAGCAGGTGAACCCTGCGCGCACCGTTGCGCCCGGCTCGGCCGAGGAGGTGGCGGCCGAGGTGAAGCTGGCGGCCCGCGACGGCCTCCCGGTCAAGGCGGTCGGGTCGGGCCACTCCTTCACCGGCGTGGCCGTGGCGCCCGGGGTCCAGCTGCTCCCGGACCGGCTCGCCGGCCTGCAGTCGGTCGACAACGTGACCGGGCTGGTCACGGTCGACGCAGGCATCCCTCTGCACCGGCTCAACCCACTGCTCGCGCAGCACGGCCTGGCGATGGAGATCCTCGGCGATATAGACCGGCAGACGATCGCCGGCGCGGTGTCGACCGCCACGCACGGCAGCGGCGCTGGGTTCGGCAGCATCTCCACGCAGGTGCGAGGACTGGAGCTGGTGCTGGCCGACGGCTCCGTCGTGCAGTGCTCGGCGGCCGAGCGCCCCGACCTCTTCGAGGCGGCGCGGGTGTCGATCGGCGCGCTCGGCGTCATCACCAAGGTGACGCTCCAGTGCGTCCCGCTCTACGCCCTCCGCGCCGTGGACGCGCCGGTGCCGCTCGACGACGTGCTCGAGCGGGTCGACGACCTCGTCGACGAGAACGACCACTTCGAGTTCTTCTGGTTCCCGCACACCACGACCGCGCTGACCCGCCGGTTCGAGCGGCTGCCCGGCGACACCGAGCTGCGCCCGATGAGCGCGTTCGCCCGGACGGTGGACGACCGGATCGTCACCAACGTCGGCTTCGAGGCGATGCTGCGGGCCGGCACCCGATTCCCCCGGCTGGTCCCCGGCATCACCCGGCTCGTGACCAGGGCCGTGACCGCGCGCGACTTCACCGACCTCGCCCCCAATGTCTTCGCCTCGCAGCGCAACGTCCGGTTCCGGGAGGGTGAGTACTTCATCCCGCGGGCGGCGCTGGTGCCGGCGCTCCGAGAGCTCAAGCACTGGGTCGACACGCACGACGAGCCGGTGTCGTTCCCGTTCGAGGTGCGGTTCGTCCGCCACGACGACATCTGGCTGTCGCCGGCCTATGACCGCGACTCGGCCGTGGTCGCGTTCCACCAGTACCACCGGATGCCGCACGAGCGGTGGTTCGGCATCTGTGAGGACGTCCTCGGCGCCGTCGGCGGGCGACCGCACTGGGCCAAGCTGCACCGGCTCGACGCCGAGGGTCTGCGCGAGCGGCTCCCGAGGTTCGACGACTTCGTCGCCCTGCGCGACGAGCTGGACCCAACCCGGGTCTTCGCCAACCCCTACCTGGAGCGGGTGCTGGGAGCGTGACCCTGCAGACCACAGCGACCGGACCCACGTCGTACGACGACCTCGCCCGCGCCACGGCCGACCTGGAGACGCCGTACGCCGTCCTCGACCTCGGTGCGTTCCACGCCAACGCCGAGGACCTGGTCCGCCGCGCAGCCGGCACGCCGATCCGGGTCGCCAGCAAGTCGGTGCGGTGCCGTGAGGTGATCAGCCGCACCCTTGCGCTGCCGGGCTATGCCGGCGTCCTCGCCTTCACGCTGCCGGAGGCGCTGTGGCTGGCCCGCGACATCGACGACGTGGTGGTCGGCTATCCGAGCGTCGACCGCGCCGCGCTGGCCCTGCTGGCGGGCGACGAGCTGCTCGCGTCACGGGTCACCCTGATGATCGACAGCATCGAGCAGCTCGAGCTCACGGCGGCGGCGATCGGTCCCGGCGGGCCGCCGATCCGCGTCTGCGTCGAGCTCGACGCGTCGCTGCGGCTGGTCGGCGGCAGGGTGCACCTCGGCGCCCGGCGCTCGCCCACGCACACACCCGCGGAGGCGGCGGCGCTCGCACAGTCGGTCGTCGACCACCCCCGGTTCACGCTGGTCGGGTTGATGGCCTACGAGGGCCAGATCGCTGGAGTGGGCGACAACCAGCCCGGCCTGAGGAAGCACGCCGTGCGGGCGATGCAGCGGCTGTCCGCGCGCGAGCTGGCCGGGCGGCGGGCGGCCGCCGTCGCCGCGGTGCGGGAGGTGGCACCGCTCGAGTTCGTCAACGGCGGCGGCACCGGCAGCATCGAGAGCACCGCGGCCGAGGCCGCGGTCACCGAGATCGCCGCAGGGTCCGGGCTGTTCGGGCCCCACCTGTTCGACCACTACCGGCGGTTCCGGCCGCAGCCGGCCGTCCACTTCGCGCTGTCCGTCGTACGCCGTCCCTCGCCACGGCACGCGACCGTGCTCGGCGGGGGCTGGGTCGCGTCCGGCGCGATCGGCCCCGACCGGCTGCCCACGCCGGTGTGGCCGCGAGGCCTGGAGCTGGTGCCGGCCGAGGGAGCCGGCGAGGTGCAGACCCCGCTGACGGGCGCGGCAGCAGCGCAGCTGCGGATCGGCGACCGGGTCTGGTTCCGGCACACCAAGGCCGGCGAGGTGTGCGAGCACGTCGACGCACTGCACCTGGTCGCCGATGGTGAGGTGGTCGGCACCGCGCCCACCTACCGTGGTGAGGGCAAGGCCTTCTTGTGATGGACCAGCCTGTGAGTCGAGCCCGGCGCTCGTGCTTCGCGGCCTTCGGGATCCAGGGGTTCGGGTTCGCCTCGCTGATCACCCGGCTCCCGACGATCAAGGACCGGTTCGACCTCAGCGACTACGAGGTGCTGGCGGTGCTCGGCACCGTCGCCGTGCTGTCCGGCATCGGCAGCGTGCTCGCGGGATACGCCGCCGCGCGATGGGGCAGCGCCGTCGTGCTCCGCCTCGCGCTGGCCGCCGCCTCGGTGTGCATCGCCCTGATCGCGGTGCCCCACAGCCTCGGTGGCCTGCTGGTGACGACGTGCTCGTACGGTCTCTGTGTCGGCGCCGTCGACGCGACCATGAACATGCAGGGCGTGGGCATCCAGGACCAGTACGGCCGGAGCATCATGGTCGGCTTCCACGGCATGTGGAGCCTCGGAGCCGTCGTCGGCGGCGTCTACGCGACGATCAGCCTGGAGCTCGACTGGTCACTGCTGCCGACCCTCCTCGCCGTCAGCGCCGTCGGGTTGCTGCTCAACGGTCTGCTGTGCCGCGACCTGCTGGCCCACGACCCGATCGACGGTACGACGGCCGCCGGCGGCGAGGGCCGGCCGCGCGTCCCGTGGTGGCCGGTGCTCCTGCTCGCGATCCCGACGTTCGTGATGTGGTTCCTGGACTCCGCGACCTCGGCGTGGGGCGGCATCTACCTGACCGACGGGCTCTCGGCGTCGGAGAGTGCCGCGGCCCTCGCGTTCACCGCCTAGCAGGCCGTCCTCCTGCTGACCCGGCTGGTCGGCGACGCGGTGGTCCGCCGGATCGGCGCGGTGGCAACCGTGCGCGCGAGCGGTGCGGTCGCGTTCCTCGCGGTCGCCCTCGTCGCCGCCGCACCGTCGGTGCCGGTCACGATCGCGGGCTTCGCCCTGCTCGGCGCCGGCCTCGCGATGATCCCGCCGCTGTCGATGGTGGCGGCGGGTCATCTCGACCCCGAGGGCGGCGGCCAGGCACTCGCGCGGGTCAACGTCTCCAACTACGTCGGCTACCTGGTCGCGGCAGTCACCATCGCGGTCGTCGCCGAGCAGGTCGGCCACCGCGCCATGTTCCTCCTTCCGCTGCTGCTGACCCCGGTGCTGCTGCTGATGGCGGGGCGGTTCGCGCCTGCGCCTACGTCAATCGTGCTGGGGGAAGCCGAGGTTGATCCCGCCGTGTGACGGGTCGAGCCAGCGGCTGGTGATCGCCTTCTCACGCGTGAAGAACTCGATCCCCTGGGGGCCGTAGGCCTTCGCGTCGCCGAAGATCGACGCCTTGAAGCCACCGAACGAGTGGTAGGCGACCGGCACCGGGATCGGCACGTTGATGCCGACCATGCCGACCTCGACCTCGCGCTCGAACCGACGTGCGGCGCCGCCGTCGTTGGTGAAGATCGCGGTGCCGTTGCCGTAGGGGCTCGAGTTGATGAGGTCGACACCGTCGGCGTACGACGAGACCCGGACGACGGACAGCACCGGACCGAAGATCTCGTCCCGGTAGACCGTCGAGCTGGTCGGCACCTTGTCGATCAGGGTGGGACCTAGCCAGAAGCCCTCGGCAGGCCCGTCGTACTCCGCTTCCCGGCCATCGACGACGACGGTCGCCCCGTCGGTCGTCGCGACGTCGAGGTAGCCGGCGACCTTGTCGCGGTGCTCCCGGGTGATGAGCGGCCCCATGTCGCAGCCCTTGCGGCCGTCGCCGACGACCAGCTTGCCCATCCGGTCGCGGATCTTCTCGATCATCTCGTCGGCGATCGGCTCGACCGCGAGCACGACCGAGACCGCCATGCACCGCTCGCCGGCGGAACCGAACCCTGCGTTGACCGCCGCGTCGGCCACCAGGTCGAGGTCGGCGTCGGGCAGCACCAGCATGTGGTTCTTGGCGCCGCCGAGCGCCTGCACCCGCTTGCCGTGGGAGGTCGCGGTCTCGTAGACGTACTTCGCGATCGGGGTCGACCCGACGAACGAGATGGACGCGACGTCGGGGTGGGTGAGCAGCGCGTCGACCGCCTCCTTGTCGCCGTGCACGACGTTGAACACGCCGTCGGGCAGGCCGGCCTCCTTGAGCAGCGCGCCGATCCAGTTGGCGACGCTGGGGTCCTTCTCGCTCGGCTTCAGGACGACCGTGTTGCCGGTCGCGATCGCGATCGGGAAGAACCACATCGGCACCATCGCGGGGAAGTTGAACGGGCTGATGATGCCGACAACTCCCAGCGGCTCCTTCACCGAGTAGACGTCGACGTCGGTGGAGACGTTCTGCGAGAACGCACCCTTGGTCAGGTGCGGCATCGAGCACGCGAACTCGACGACCTCCAGCCCGCGCGCCACCTCGCCGGCGGCGTCGGAGAGCACCTTGCCGTGCTCGGACGTGAGGATCGCGGCGAGCTCGTCCTTGCGCTGGTTGAGCAGCTCGCGGAAGCCGAACATGACGTTCTGCCGCTTGGTGATCGACACCTGCCCCCAGCTGGCGAAGGCCTCCTTGGCGACGCCGACCGCGCGGTCGATGTCGGCGGCGGAGCCGTAGCGCACCTCCTTGGACACCACGCCGAGGGCGGGGTCGTAGACGGGGCCGGTGCGGGTCCCCTCGCCGGGGTCGGTGCTACCGGCGATCCAGTGGTCGAGTACTTCGGTCATCTCATAGCTCCTCGTCGAGCAGGGTCAGGACT
The DNA here is from genome assembly GCF_034661235.1 of Nocardioides bizhenqiangii. Classification (NCBI taxonomy): domain Bacteria; kingdom Bacillati; phylum Actinomycetota; class Actinomycetes; order Propionibacteriales; family Nocardioidaceae; genus Nocardioides; species Nocardioides bizhenqiangii. The sequence goes on along the minus strand of NZ_CP141059.1, from coordinate 85,465 downwards.
TCGTCGTACGCCACCATCGCCTCGGCCACCTCGTCTTCGGTGACCACGCACGGGGGTACGACATGGATGCGGTTGTCGGCGATGAACGGCAGCACGCCACGGCTGACGAGCTCGCCCTTCGCCCGGCCCATCAGCGCCGCGGACAACGGCTCGCGGGTCGTGGGGTCGGCGACCAGCTCGATCGCCCAGAACACGCCGGTGCCGCGGACCTCTCCGACAACCGGGTGCTTGTCGGCCAGCGTCGCGAGGCCCGGACCGATGACATCGGCGCCGACCTGCTTCGCGTGAGTGACGATGCCCTCGCTCTCCATCGCGTCCATCGACGCCACGATGGAGGCGGCCGCCAGCGGGTGGCCGCTGTAGGTGAGGCCGCCCGGGAACACCCGGTCGTCGAAGGTGCGCGCGATCGGGTCGCTGATGATCACGCCGCCCACCGGGACGTAGCCGGAGTTGACCCCCTTGGCGAAGGCGATCAGGTCGGGCACGACGCCGAACGCATCGAGCGCCAGCCACTCGCCCGTGCGCCCGAACCCGGCCATCACCTCGTCGAGGATCAACATGATCCCGAACTCGTCCGCCAGCGCCCGCGCTCCCGCCAGGTAGCCCGGCGGGGGCATCAGGACCCCGGCGGTGCCGGGGATGGTCTCGAGCAGGATCGCGGCGACACTGGCCGGACCCTCGCTCTCGATCACCCGCCGCAGGTGCTGCAGAGCCCGCTCGCTCTCCTGCTCCGGCGTGGTCGCCCAGAACTCGGAGCGGTAGAGGTAGGGCCCGAACACGTGGACGTGCGCCCGCGCGTACTCGTTGGGGATCCGCCTCCAGTCTCCGGTCGCGACGATCGCGCCGCCGGTGTTGCCGTGGTAGGAGCGGTACGTCGACACGACCTTGTCGCGGCCGGTGTGCAGACGTGCCATCCGGATGGCGTTCTCGATCGCGTCGGCGCCGCCGTTGGTGAAGAACACCTTGTTGAAGCCCTCGGGTGCCCGGGCGGCGATCCGCTGCGCGGCGACCCCGCGGGTGAGGTTGGCGGTGGCCGGCCCGATGGTGGCGAGGGTCGCGGCCTGCTCCTGGATGGCCGCCACCACGGCCGGGTGCTGGTGCCCGATGTTGACGTTGACCAGCTGGCTGGAGAAGTCCAGGTAGCTGCGCCCGGAGTGGTCCCAGACCCGGCTGCCCTGCCCACCCGCGATCGGCAGCAGGGCGAGACCGCCCTGCGCCGACCACGAGTGGAACACGTGCCCCTGGTCGAGCTCCGTGGTGCGGGCGTTGAGATCGGCCGTCACAGTCACCGGCCACCCTCTTTCAGCGTCACTTCGATCGGCTCATAGTCGGCGCCGATGGTGTCGACGTCCTCCTCCTCGAGCTCGGCGAGCGCCTGTTCGACGTACTCGTTGGTGTAGGCCGACTCCGGCGGCTGCTCGGTGATGATGGTCGCGCCGGTCTCGTTCTCCGTGTTGAGGGCGATGTCGACGGTCTGCGCCCAGGCAGCTTCGTCGATGATCCCGACGCCGTTCGTCGAGGGCCAGATCAGCTTGTTGATCTCGTTGGCCATCCAGAGCTGGTGACTCTGGCCGAGCTCGGAGCCGGACGCGGCGACGATGTCGGCGGCGTCCTCCGGGTTGTCCCGCACGAACGCCCAGCCCTTGATCGAGGCCTTGATGAAGGAGACCGTCTGCTCCTCGTAGTCGGGGTCGGAGAGCTTCTCCGTCGTTGCCCAGATCGCGTCCTGGAGCATCGCGGTGCCGACGTCGTTCCAGTTGATGACGTTGAGGTCCTCGGGCGTGTAGAGCTCGCCGGTGTCGGGGTTCTTCGTCTCGAGGACCTGCGCGTACTCGTTGTAGGTCATCGCCTGTGCGGCGTCGATGTCGCCGGCCAGGAAGGCGTTCATGTCGAACGCCTGCTGGACCAGGTTGATGTCCTCGACGGTGACGCCGGCGGACTGCATCCCGGCGAACAGCTCCCACTCGTTGCCGAAGCCCCAGCTGCCGACGTTCTTGCCCTTGAGGTCGGCCGGTTCGGCGATGTCCTTGTTCTTGAAGGAGATCTGGGTCGTGGCGCTGCGCTCGAAGATCTGCGCGACGTTGGTGATGCCGGCGCCCTGCTCGATCGAGCCGAGCACCTTCGGCACCCACGAGATCGCGTAGTCGACGTCGCCGGACGCGAGCACGTCCTGCGGCACGATGTCGACGCCGCCCTCGATGATGTTGACGTCGAGACCCTCGTCGACGTAGTAGCACTCGGCGACGGCGGCGTAGTAGCCGGCGAACTGCGCCTGCGACACCCACTGGAGCTGGAGGGAGACCTCCTGGAGCTCACCGGCGTCCCGGGCCTCCTTGGTGCGCGTCGCGCAGTCCTCGCTCTGCTGGACCTCGACCTCGGACGACGAGCCGCCGTCGTCGTCGTCACCACAGCCGGTCATGACCAGGGCGAGCGCGACGGTGGCCGCGCCCAGCTTCAGGCTTCTCCTCATTTGCTTCTCCTGTTTCTGTGCAGATCTCGAGAATCGTGGGGGTTCATGCGGGCCTGTGGTGGCGTGAGAACCACAGCTCGACCAGCAGGGTGACGACGTAGAACAGCAGGCCGAGGACGATCGACCCGAACACGTAGGCCCACGCGAGCGGGTAGTTGCTGCTCGCGGCCGAGGACGTGATCGACTTGCCGAGCCCGCCGATGGGGCCGCCGAAGTACTCCGCGATCAGGGCGGCGATCACGGCGAGGGACGACGCGACCCGCAGGCCGGTGAACACGTAGGGCGTCGCGGTGGGCAGCGTCACCGTGCGGATGACCTGGAACGGACGGGCGGCGTACGCCGTCATCAGGTCACGGTGGACGGCACTGACCTGCCGGATGCCGCGCAGGGTGTTGAGGTAGACCGGGACCGCGACGGAGACGCCGGCCACGATGATCCGGCCGGTGTTCACCGCGGCGCCGAACATCGAGTAGAGGACCGGCGCGAGAGCGACGATCGGGATCACCGCGAGGGCGGCGACGACGGGGGCCGCCATCTGGTCGACGAACCGGAACGACCCTGCCACTGCGGCGCCGATGACCCCGATCACGGCGCCGGCGAGCATCCCGATCAACGCGTTGCGACCGGTGACGATGGAGCCGTCGACGATGTTCTCGGTGTTCGCGGTGACCTGCTCCCAGATCGCGCTCGGCGCCGGGAGGATGAACGGCTCGATGTCGGCCTGCTCCACCAGCACCTCCCACGCGAGGATCACGAGTGCGCCCAGCACCAGGGGCGCGACGATCGTGCTCCACCGGACCTCGGTGATCGGGAGTCGGGGGCGGGTGACGCGGCCCGCGGCGACGGGGTCGACAGCGGTCGTCATCGCACGTCCACCGAGTCCACACCAGCCGGCCCGGTCTCTGCCAGTGCGCCTTCCCCGCCGTGCAGAAGGGCTCGGACGTCGGCCACCGCGCGGAAGAACCCTTCCTCGTCCCGCGCCCGCTCGGTGCGGTCGTGCGCGCCGGTCAGCCCGTCGGCGCGGACATCGACCACCCCGGTGATCCGCCCCGGTCGTGGCGACATCACGACCACCCGGTCGGAGAGGAAGACCGCCTCGGGGATGGAGTGGGTGACGAACAGCACGGCGGCGCCGGTCTCGGCACAGATCCGCACCAGCTCGTTCTGCATCCGCTCACGGGTGATCTCGTCGAGCGCGCCGAACGGCTCGTCCATGAGCAGCAGCCGCGGGCTCTCCGCCAGCGCGCGGGCGATGGCGACCCGCTGCTGCATGCCGCCCGAGAGCTGGTCGGGGTGGCTCTTGGCGAACTCGGTGAGGCCCACCAGCTCGATCAGCTCGGCGACCCGCGCCTTGCGCAACGACGCGTCGGCGCCGTGGAGCTTGAGCGGGAGCTCGATGTTGCCGGTGACCGTGCGCCACGGGAGCAGGCCCGCCTGCTGGAAGGCGATGCCGTAGTCCTGGTCGAGCCGGGCCTGGCGGGCGACCTTGCCGAAGACCCTGATGTCCCCCGACGTTGCGGTGTCGAGGTCGGCGACCAGTCGAAGCAGCGTGCTCTTGCCACAGCCGCTCGGCCCGATCAGCGACACGAACTCGCCGTCGGCCACGGTGAGGTCGACGTCCCTCAGCGCGACGACCTCCTTGCGGCCCTTGCCGAAGATCCGGTCGACGCCGGTGACGGTGATGGCGGCTTCGGTCATCGGGAGGGCACTCCTGTGAGTCGGAACGGGCGGAGAGCGAGGCCGAGCAGGCCGATCGCGCCGGCGGCGACCAGGCCGACCGCGACCGCGCCGAAGATCGGCGCCCAGGGCTTGGCCGGGTCGCCGGAGGCGGCGACGGCGTAGTCGATGACCATCCGGCCGAGGCCGCCCTTGAGGCCGATCGAGACCTCGGCGACGACGGCGCCGATGACCGCGCTGGCGGCGGCGAGCCGGAGCGCCGGCAGCAGGTAGGGGATCGACGACGGCAGCCGGAGGGTCAGCAGCGTGCGCCACCAGCCGACGCCGTAGGACCGCATCAGGTCGAGGTGCGTCTTGTCCGGCGACTTGAGGCCGCGCAGGGCTCCGACGGCGACGGGGAAGAACGCGAGGTACGCCGCGATCACCGCGACCGAGTCCTCGCTGCTCCACAGGTAGCCGCCGATCTCGATCTCGGAGCCCCAGCGGCGGACCAGCGGGGCGATCGCGATCAGGGGGACGGTCTGGCTGAGGATGACCCACGGCAGCAGCGCGGACTCGACGATCCGCAGCCGGCTCATCAGCAGCGCCAGCAGCATCCCGACGACGACACCGATCACCCAGCCGCGGGCGGCCAGGCCGAGCGAGAACATGCTGGCCTCGAAGACCGCCTCGAACGCGTCGGGCGCCCCGGCCAGACCGGTGACCGGCTCACCGAAGCGCTGCACCATCTCCCAGGAGTGCGGCATCGCGAGCTCGGTCGTGCGCGGCAGCACGCGGGTGTCGCCGACCAGGACGCCCTGCTCCGGGCCGAACGCCTTGTAGAGGTCCCAGGTCGCGACCACGGCGGCCACGCCGAGGACGCCGAAGAAGACCGCGCGGAAGCGGTTCCAGATCTGAGTCAACGGGGTCAAGCCTTGGCGGTGATGTGGTCGCGGAGATGGGGCATGATCGACTCGCCGTAGACCCGCATCGTCTCCTCCTTGTTGTCGTGCTGGAGGTAGACCGCGAACTGGTCGACGCCGATCGCCCTCAGCTCCTCGAGCTTCGCGACGTGCTGCTCCGGGGTGCCCAGGATGCAGAACCGGTCGACGATCTCGTCCGGCACGAAGTCGACGTGGTCGTTGTCGGCCTTGCCGTGGGTGTTGTAGTCGTAGCCGGTGCGGCCCTTGATGTAGTCGACGAGGACCTGGGGGAACCCCTCGTTGTCCGCCGTCGCCTCGCCGTACTTGGAGACGATGTCGGCGATGTGGTTGCCGACCATCCCACCGAACCACCGGGTCTGCGAGCGCATGTGGTCGATCTGGTCCTCGCTGCCGACGTACGCCGGAGCGGCGACGCAGAACGTCAGCGCGTCGGGATCGCGGCCGGCGTTCTCGGCGGCCTCCCGGACCCGGGTGATCATCCACTTCGCGACGTCGACGTCGGCGAGCTGGAGGATGAAGCCGTCGCCGGCCTCGCCTGCGGTCTTCAGCGCCAGCGGACCGTAGGCGGCGATCCACACCTCGAGCTCCGAGGTGCGCGCCCACGGGAACTGCAGCGTCGAGCCGTTGTGCTCCACCGGCCGGCAGTTGCCGAGCTCCCGGATCACGTGGGTCGCGTCGCGCACCTCCTTGAGGGTGGTCGGCTTGCCGTTGAGGACGCGTACCGCGGAGTCGCCGCGGCCGATGCCGACCACGGTGCGGTTGCCGTACATCTCGTTGAGGGTCGCGAACACCGATGCCGTGACCGTCCAGTCCCGGGTCGCCGGGTTGGTGACCATCGGCCCGACGACGATCCGCCGCGTCTCCGCGAGGATCTGGCTGTAGATGACGTAGGGCTCCTGCCACAGCAGGTGGGAGTCGAAGGTCCACACGTAGTCGAACCCGTGCTCCTCCGCCTGCTTCGCGAGCCCGACCGTGCGCCAGGCAGGCGGGTTGGTCTGGATCACCACACCGAAGTCCATCTTGTCTGCTTCCTCTCGGTCGTCGAGTAGCCCGAGCCCCTGGGCGAGGGCGTATCGAGACGCCTCAGGTCAGGTACTGCGTCAGGTCGCGCTTGAGGTACTGACCGTGACCCTTGGTCCCCTTGAACTCACCGTCAGCGACCAGGACGGTGCCGCGGGAGATGGTCACGTCGACGTGGCCGTCGATCTCGAAGCCCTCCCACGCGGAGTGGTCCATGTTCATGTGGTGCTTCTTGCCCTCGCCGTAGCCGATCGACGTGTGACCGTTGGGGTCGTAGACGACGATGTCGGCGTCGGCGCCGGGCTGGATCACGCCCTTCTTGCCGTAGAGCCCGAACATCCGGGCCGGCGTGGTCGAGATCAGCTCGACCCAGCGCGGCAGCGAGATCCGGCCGTCGACGACACCCTGGTAGAGCAGGTCGACGCGGTGCTCGATCGAGCCGATGCCGTTGGGGATCGCCCGGAAGTCGTCCTTGCCGAGCTCCTTCTGGTCCTTCATGCAGAACGGGCAGTGGTCGGTCGACACCATCTGCAGGTCGTTGGTGCGCAGCCCCTGCCACATCGCCTCGAGGTGGCCCTCCTCCTCGGACCGCAGCGGCGTGGAGCAGACCCACTTGGCGCCCTCGAAGTCGCCCCACTCGTCGCTGCGGGCGCCGAGCTGCTTCTCGAGGGACAGGTAGAGGTACTGCGGGCAGGTCTCGCCGAAGACGTTCTTGCCGTTGTCCCGCGCCCACGCCACCTGGGCGACCGCCTGCTTCGCGCTCATGTGGACGACGTAGAGCGGCGCGTCGGTGACGTCGGCGAGCATGATCGCGCGGTGGGTGGCCTCCTCCTCCATCTGCCACGCCCGCGCGATGCCGTGGTAGTAGGGGGTCGTCTTGCCGGACTCGGCGAGCTGCGCCGCGAGCACGTCGATCGCGGGACCGTTCTCCGCGTGCATCATCGTCAGGAGGCCCATCTCGCGGGCCTTCTGCATCGCTCGCAGGATCTGGGCGTCGTCGCTGTAGAACACGCCCGGGTAGGCCATGAACAGCTTGTACGACGTGACACCCTCGTCGATCAGCCCCTCCATCGCCTTCAGCGACTCGTCGTCGACGCCACCGATGATCTGGTGGAACCCGTAGTCGATCGCACAGTTGCCGTCGGCCAGCTCGTGCCAGTGCGCGAGCCCGTCCTCGACGCGCTCGCCGTACTTCTGCACTGCGAAGTCGATGATCGACGTCGTGCCGCCCCACGCTGCGGCTGTCGTCCCGGTCTCGAACGTGTCGCTGGCCTGGGTGCCGCCGAACGGCAGCTGCATGTGGGTGTGGGCGTCGATGCCGCCCGGGATGACGTACTTCCCGGTGGCGTCGACGACTTCGTCGGCCTCGATGCTTCCCAGCGTCTGGCTGCCGGGCGCCAGCACCGCCACGATCTGCTCGCCGTCGACCAGCACGTCCGCCTCGACGGTGCCGGTCGCGTTCACGACCGTGCCGCCCTTGATCAGGATGGTCATCTCATTCTCCGGTGATCGAGCTTGTCGAGATTCAGGGTCGCGCGATGGCGGTGTAGGAGTCGGGCCGGCGGTCGCGGTAGAACTGCCAGTCGTCGCGCATCTGCTGGACCATGCCCATGTCGAGGTCACGGACGAGGAGCTCCTCCTTCTCCGAGGAGCCCCGCTCGCCGACGAAGTTGCCGCGCGGGTCGATGACCTGGCTGGTGCCGTAGAAGTCGACCGCCTCGGCGCCGTACTCGTTGTCCTCGAGACCGACCCGGTTGGGCTGGAGCACGAAGTAGCCGTTGGCGACGGCGGCGCACGGGCCCTCGACCTCCCACAGCCGGTTGCTCAGGCCGGGCTTGGTGGCGTTGGGGTTGAAGACCATGTGCGCGCCGTTGAGGCCGAGCTCCCGCCAGCCCTCGGGGAAGTGGCGGTCGTAGCAGATGTAGGTGCCGACCTTGCCGACTGCGGTGTCGAACACCGGGTAGCCGAGGTTGCCGGGGCGGAAGTAGAACTTCTCGAAGAACTTCTCCAGCTGCGGGATGTGGTGCTTGCGGTACTTGCCGAGGATGGTGCCGTCGGCGTCGACCACGACAGCGGTGTTGTAGTAGACGCCGGCCTGCTCCTCCTCGTAGATCGGGAGCACCATCACCATGCCGAGCTCCTTCGCCACCGCGGCGAAGCGCTGGACGATCGGGCCGTCGGCGGGCTCGGCGTAGCGGTAGTACTTCTGGTCCTGGGTGATGCCGAAGTAGGGGCCGTAGAACAGCTCCTGGAAGCAAATGATCTGGGCGTCCTGGGCCGCGGCGTCGCGAGCGAACTGCTCGTGCTTGTCGAGCATGGACTCCTTGTCGCCGGTCCAGGTGGTCTGGCTGATGGCGGCGCGCACGATCGTCATCGGGTCCTCCGAATGGGGGCAGTCGGTGGTTGAGGTGCGAGGCCGCCCGTGACCCGGCCTCGCTACCCCGAAGTTCTGTTATCTTCTGGGTTGAACATTTCGCTTCGATTTCCCTCTTGTCAAGGGTTGGGCATGGATCTGGCGGCCATCAGCGACAGCACGCCGCAGGGGATCGCGGGTGCGTTCAGTCGCGCCATCCGGGCGGGCGAGCTAGCCCCCGGCGACCGGTTGCCGACGGTCCGCGACGTCGCCTCTGACCTCGGGGTGTCACCGGCGACGGTGTCGGCCGCGTGGCAGGCGCTGCGTCGTACCGGGCTGGTCGTCTCGCGCGGGCGGGCCGGCACCTTCGTCCGCGACACCCCGACGCCCTGGCTGTCGCCGCGGCAGCGCGGCCTGGTCGGCGCCGGTCCCGACGGGTTGCGGCTCGACCTCTCCCGCGGCACGCCCGACCCGACCCTGCTGCCCGACCTCGGGCCGGCGCTGCACCGGGTCTCCCAGCGCGCCGCCGTCCTCGCCTACCAGGAGGAGCCGGTGCTGCCGGAGCTGGGCGAGGTGCTGGCCGCGACCTGGCCCTACCCGACCGAGGCGATCACCGTCGTCGACGGCGCGACCGACGGCGTCGCCCGGATGCTCGAGCAGGTCGTCTCGTACGGCGACCGCGTGGTGCTCGAGTCGCCCGGCTTCCCGCCGTTCTTCGACCTGATCGAGGCGCTCGGCGCCGAGGTGGTGCCGATCGCGCTCGACGGATCGGGCGTCACCGCCGACTCGCTGCGGCGGGCGCTCGACGCGCGTCCGGTGGCCGTGGTGCTGCAGCCGCGGGCGCACAACCCCACCGGTGTGTCGACGACGGCCGCACGGGCGGAGCAGCTGGTGCGCGTGCTGCGCCAACGACGGGGCGAGATGCCGTGGATCATCGAGGACGACCACTCCTCCGGCATCTCGGTCGCGCCCGACGTCAGCCTCGGGGTCTGGCTGCCGGACCAGGTGGTGCACGTGCGGTCGTTCTCGAAGTCCCACGGCCCCGACCTGCGGATCGCTGCCCTCGGCGGACCGTCCTCCATCGTCGACCGGATCGTGTCACGCAGGATGCTGGGCCCGGCGTGGACCTCGCGGATGGTGCAGACGATCCTGCTCGACCTGCTCACCTCGTCGCAGTCGCTCGACGAGGTGAGCGAGGCGCGGCGGCAGTACATGGCGCGGCAGCGCACGATCGTCGCCGAGCTGGAGGCACTCGGCATCGTCGTCGCGGTGCCGGACGGGATCAACATGTGGCTCCCCGTCCACGACGAGCGCGCGGCCGTGGTGCACCTGTCGGCGTCGGGGATCCGGGTCGCCGGCGGGTCGGTGTTCGTGGCGGCCGACGGCGCGCCGTACCTCCGGGTGACGTCCGGGCTGGTGTCGCCCGACGACGCGGCCGAGGTCGCGGCCGCGCTCGCCGCCGCCAGTGTTGCCGAGTGACCGCTAGGTCACCCGGCGTTGATGGCCTCCCGGTCGGACGCGTAGAGGTAGAGCACGTAGGCGATCGCGTCTGCGTTGATGGCGAGCGCCTCGTGGCTGAGGTTGTCGATCGTGTCGCACGGCGAGTGGTAGCACGGGTCGTAGGCGAGACCGGCGGTGCCGCCCCACTTCTCGGCCTGAGCAGGCGTCTTGACGCCCTCGGCCCCGGTGAACAGGCCTCCGGACGGCACGCCGTTGTTGATGAAGGCCTGGTAGTCGGACCGGCCGGAGAACGCGGTCGGCTCGGACGGGATGCCGCGCTCGGCGTAGTAGCGCTCGAACAACGCCTCGATCTCGTCGGACCCGTCGGGGCCGACCAGGTCGAAGCCCGAGCCGTCCCCGTCGTAGATGAAGAGGCCGTAGTTGGGTGAGCCGACCATGTCGAAGTTGAGGTACATCTCGATGTCGGCGAGGTCCGGGTCCGGCAGGGTGTTGACGTAGTAGTTCGAACCGACGAGTCCTGCCTCCTCGGCACCCCACCAGGCGAAGCGGACCTTGTTGGGCAGCTTCACCTTGGCGATCTGCTCCGCGACCTCGATCAGCGCGCTGGAGCCGGAGCCGTTGTCGTTGATGCCGGGGCCCTCGGGCACCGAGTCGAGGTGGGCGCCCGCCATGATCACGTTGTCGGGGTCGCCGCGCCGCGACTCCGCGATGACGTTCTGCGTGGTCGTGGGCGTCCGGGTGACGTCGGCGAACAGCCGCATCTCCAGGTCCGGGATGCCAGCCAGCTGTGCACCCAGCGTGTAGGTCAGGTTCAGTGCCGGGAGATCCGCGGTGTAGTCGTTGCCGAGCGTGACCGCGGGGATGCCCTGACGGTCGGCGCCCGCGGTGTTGCCCTGGTTGAAGAACAGGATGCCGGAGGCGCCCGCCTCGGCGGCGTTCTCACCCTTGATCTCGAACGTGCAGGTGCCGCGCTGGATGAGGGCGATGTTGCCGACCGGGAACCCGGCGAAGTCGGCGTCCTCGCACCCGCTGGACGACGTGTTGCCGAGACCGAGCTGGATGTCGACCGGGGTCACGGCGGCGGTCACGTCACCTGGCTCGGAGTGCGGCGTCGCTCCGAAGTCGGTGCCCTCGACGTAGCTGACGTCGTCGGGGTTGGTCTGCTCCAGCTCGGAGCCGCCGTGGTCCTCGAAGCTGTAGACGTCGAAGGTCTGCCGGGTGACGTCGTAACCGGCCGCGGTGAGCCGGTCCTCGACGTAGTCGGCGGACGCGTCGTAGCCGGGCGTGCCCGCCGAGCGGTTGCCGCCGTGGGCGTCGGCGATCGCCGCGAACGCCTCCTGGTGCTCGAGGACGCCTTCGAGCGTCACGCACTCGAGCAGCTTGCGGACCGAGTCGTTGGTCCGGTTGCACCTGTTGTCCTTGTCCTTGTCCTTGGCCTCGACCGGTCCGGTGGCGGCGACCAGGCCGACCAGGACGATTGCGAAGGCTGCCAGCATGGCGGAGATCCGCCGAGTCGATCTCACAAGTCACTCCCGAGCCCGGGGCGCCACCCGAAGGCGCCCGACTGGCCGACCATAGGCCTCTTGCCGGCAGAAGGGAATGGCTGGCGGTGGCGACGGAACCGACCGGCAGCTCGCGCCGTCGTACCTTCATGAGGCCTGTCACGCGTCGTATCCCGCTGCTGCTCGCACTTGTCGCCGTCCTCCTCGCGATCGCAGCGTGCTCCTCGTCGGGGGGTGAAGACGGCGGCGATTCGGACTCGGCCGGCGCGAGGGAGTTCAAGGACGCCGACGCGCCTGCCGAGGCACCTCTCGATCAGGGAGTCGCAAGGCGGGATGCCGCCGACAGCATGGAGGTCGACGACGCGTCGGCCATGAGCGAGCAGGGCCCGCCCGATCCCGACGATCCCGCGCAGAAGATCATCGCGAAGGGCAACGTGTCGCTCGAGGCCGACGATGTCGGCGTCGCCGCCTTCGACGTCACCCGGATCGCCGACGAGCACGGCGGCGAGGTCACCGAGCGAGAGACGACGACCAACGACGACGGCGAGATCAGCACGGCGCGGCTGCTGCTGCGGATCCCCGTCGCGGACTTCGACGAGGCCTTCACCGATCTCGAGGAGGCCGGCGACCTGCAGTCCTCCAACACCGGCAAGGAGGACGTCACCACCAAGGTGATCGACACCCAGGTCCGGATCCGCGCCCAGCGCCGGAGCCTGGCCAGGGTCGAGGAGCTGCTCGACAGGGCGCAGTCGATCAGTGACATCATCCGGATCGAGGCGCAGCTGTCGCACCGCCAGGCCGACCTCGAGTCGCTCGAGCGGCGGCTGACCTACCTCAACGACCAGACGTCGATGTCCACGATCTCCGTCAACATCTCGCTCCCGCCGAAGGAGAAGAAGGACACGAAGGAGGAGCCGGAGGAAGCAGGGTTCCTCGCCGGCCTCGAGAACGGCTGGGACGCATTGAAGTCCTTCGGCACCGGCACCGCCACCGTGGCCGGTGCGTTGCTCCCCTGGGCGGCTGTCCTCCTGATCATCGGGGCGCCGATACTGCTGCTGGTTCGTCGCCTCCGCCGCCGCGACGGCTCACCGGACCTGGCCACGCCTGCCGACGCCTGATCACCGCCGAGCGTCAGCGAAATCGCGTCGACCCGGCTCGTTCAAACGAGCCGGGTCGACGTGGTGAAGCAGGATCAGGCGGGGAAGGACCCGCCCGAGGCGGCGAGGTCACGCAGCCACGGGGTGGCCTGGAACCGGTCGCCGTACTTGGCGGCCAGGTCGTCGGCCCGCGTGAGGAACGCGTCGAGACCGATCTCGCCGGTCTGCTTGTCCTCATAGCCGGTCATGAACTGCGCGGCGCCACCGGTCATCGGCGGGAAGCCGATGCCCATGATCGAGCCGATGTTCGCGGCGGCCGCCGAGGTGATGACGCCCTCCTCGAAGCACTTCGCCGTCTCGAGTGCCTCGGCGAACAGCATCCGGTCCTTGATGTCCTCGAGAGGCGGCTGCTGCTCGGCGACGGGGAACAGCTCTGCGAGACCGGCCCAGATCGAGCCGCGCTTGCCGTCCTCGTAGTCGTAGAAGCCTGCGCCGCGGAGGCGACCGGGACGGTCGGCCTCGAGCATCTTGTGGACGACGGCGATGCCGGGGTGCTCGACGTAGTCGTTGCCCGCGGCGAGCTCGCCCTCCTTCGTGGCCTTGGCGATCTTCGCCATCAGCTCGAGGTTGAGCTCGTCAGACAGCTGGAGCACGGCGGCAGGGTAGCCGGCCATCAGGGTGGCGCGCTCGATGCTGTACGGCGCCACGCCCTCGGCGAGCATCGCCATGCCCTCGTTGACCATGTAGCCGATGACCCGCGAGGTGTAGAAGCCGCGGCTGTCGTTGACGACGATCGGCGTCTTGCGGATCTGCTGGACGACGTCGTACGCCTTGGCCAGCGCTACCTCGTTGGTCTCCTTGCCGGTGATGATCTCGACCAGCGGCATCTTGTCCACGGGAGAGAAGAAGTGCAGCCCGATGAAGTCGGTCGGCCGGTCGACACCCTCGGCGAGCTGCGTGATCGGCAGCGTGGAGGTGTTGGAGCAGAGCAGGGCGTCCTTGTTGACGAACGGCGCGACCTCGGCGAACACCTTGGCCTTCAGCGCCGGGTCCTCGAAGACGGCCTCGATCACGAGGTCGCAGCCGGTGAGGTCGGCGGGGTCGGCGGTCGGCTTGATCCGCCCGAGCAGCTCGGCCTTCTTCTCCTCGGTCGACCTGCCGCGCGAGATGGCCTTGTCGAGGATGCCCTCGGAGTAGGCCTTGCCCTTCTCGGCGTTCTCGACGGCGACGTCCTTGAGGACGACCTCCATGCCGGCCTTGGCGCAGACGTATGCGATGCCGGCACCCATCATCCCGGCGCCGAGCACCCCGACCTTGGTGGCCTTCCAGGGCTCGATGCCCTGCGGACGGAGCGAGCCGGAGTTGATCGCCTGGAGGTCGAAGAAGAACGCCTGGATCATGTTCTTCGAGTTCTGGTTGACCACCAGGTTGGTGAGGTAGCGCGACTCGATCCGCGAAGCGGTGTCGAAGTCGACGTTCGCGCCCTCGATGGCAGCCGACAGGATCGCCTTCTGCGCGGGGTAGTCCGCGCCCTTGAGCTGCTGGCGGAGGAGCGCCGGGAACGCGGGCAGGAAGGCGGCGAGAGCCGGGGACTTCGGGTTGCCGCCGGGCATCTTGTAGCCGGGGGCGTCCCACGGCTGCGCCGACGCCTCGGGGTTGGCCTTGATCCACGCCTTGGCGGCAGGGACCAGCTCCTCGCGGCTCGCGACCAGCTCGTTGACGAGGCCCTTGTCCTTGGCCTTCTGCGGGTCGAACTGCGTGCCCTGGAGGAGGAAGTCCATCAGTGCCGACTGGATGCCGAACATCCGGACGGTGCGGGTGACGCCGCCGCCACCCGGGAGCAGGCCGAGGCTGGCCTCCGGAAGGCCGACCTTGACGCTGCGGTCGTCGACGGCGATCCGGTGGTTCGCGGCCAGGCAGATCTCGAGGCCGCCGCCGAGGGCGGCGCCGTTGATCGCGGCGACGACCGGCTTGGGGAACAGCTCGAGGCGGCGCAGCGCGGCCTTGATGTTCTCGGCCAGCGCGAACACCTCGGGGGCGTTCTCCTTGGTCGTCTGGGTCATCAGCTTGAGGTCGCCGCCGGCGAAGAAGGTCTTCTTCGCGCTGGCGATGACGACGCCCCTGATAGCGCTGTCGTCGTCGCCGTGTTCGTTGTACAGGCGCTCGACCGCGGCCTCCATCGAGGAGCGGTAGAGCTCGTTCATCGTGTTGGCGCTCTGGTTGGGGTCGTCGAGCGTCAGCGTGACGATGCCGTCGGCATCGCGCTCGTAGCGCACGGCGGTCTGGGTGTCAGTGCTCATGATTGGTCCAGTTCTCCTTCAGAGCCGTCTCAGACGAGTTCGATGATCGTGGCGATGCCCATGCCGCCGCCGACGCAGAGCGTGGCGAGGCCGCGGCGCTGGTCGCGCCGCTGGAGCTCGTCGATGAGCGTGCCGAGGATCATCGCGCCGGTCGCACCCAGCGGGTGACCCATCGCGATCGCGCCGCCGTTGACGTTGGTGATGTCGTGGCTGATGCCCATGTCGCGCATGAACCGCATCGCCACGGCAGCGAACGCCTCGTTGATCTCGAACAGGTCGATGTCGCCGACCTCGAGGCCTGCCTTGGCCAGCGCCTTGCGGGCGGCCGGTGCGGGGCCGGTCAGCATGATCACCGGGTCGGCACCCGAGACCGCGGTCGCGAGGATCCGCGCGCGCGGGGTGAGGCCGAGGTCCTGGCCGACCTGCTCATTGCCGACCAGCGTCAGGGCCGCGCCGTCGACGATGCCGGAGCTGTTGCCGGCGTGGTGGACGTGGTTGATCTTCTCGATCCAGTGGTACTTCTCGAGGGCGACGTTGTCGAAGCCGGCGTCGGCGCCGATCTGGGCGAAGCTCGGCTTGAGGCCGGCGAGGCCTTCGACCGAGGTGTCCGGGCGGACCGTCTCGTCGCGGTCGAGGACGGTGATGCCGTTGCGGTCCTTGACGGGTACGACGGCGCCCTCGAAGTAGCCGTTGGCCCAGGCCTTGGCGGCGCGGTGGTGGGACTCGGCGGCGTAGGCGTCGACGTCGTCGCGGTCCCAGCCCTCGATCGTGGCGATCAGGTCGGCGCCGATGCCCTGCGGCACGAAGCTCGTCTTGAGCGCGGTGGCCGGGTCCATCGCCCAGGCGCCGCCGTCGGAGCCCATGGGCACCCGGCTCATCGACTCGACGCCACCGGCGACGATCAGGTCCTCGAAGCCCCCACGCACGCGGCCGGCCGCCTGGTTGACGGCCTCGAGGCCGGAGGCGCAGAAGCGGTTGAGCTGCACGCCGGCGACGGTCTCGGGGTAGCCGGCGGTCAGCGCGGCGGTCTTGGCGATGTCGCCGCCCTGGTCCCCGATCGGCGAGACCACGCCGAGGATGACGTCGTCGACCCGGTTGGTGTCGAGGCCGGGGTTGCGGACCTCGAGCTCGTTGAGGAGACCGACGGCGAGGTCGACCGGCTTCACCTCGTGGAGGGTGCCGGTGGCCTTGCCCTTGCCGCGCGGGGTGCGCAGGTGGTCGTACACGAATGCTTCTGCCATGACCGTCCTTGGGATTCGGGAGACGCGCGAAGGGCGCGATCAAGTGTGGCTGCTCCCGATTGTGACACTATTACTGTCATGGTCAAGCCGAACGGTAGTGCGACACGGGTCACACCCGAGCTGCTGACGCTCGACGAGCTGACGGCGCGGGTCGGGATCAGCGTCCGGACGCTTCGGTTCTACACGACCAAGGGGCTGCTGCCGCCGCCGGTCCGGCGCGGTCGGTCCGGCTACTACACGCCCGAGCACGTCGCGCGGCTCGAGCTGGTGCAGGAGCTCCAGAGCCACGGCTTCACGTTGGCGGCGATCGAGCGGTACGTCGCCGGGATCCCCGCCGACGCGAGCCCCGAGGACATCGCGCTGGCGCGCACCATGCTCGCGCCGTGGCAGTCCGACCTCCCGGTGGAGATGGACCACCGCCGGCTCGAGACCAAGGCCGGCCGCACCCTGAGCGACGATGACGTCGCGACGCTCCAGGCGCTGGGTGTGCTGCGTCGCCGCGGCACGACGTACCTCGTCGCCGGCAACCAGCTCGCCATCGGCCTGCGGCTGCTCGAGCTCGGCTTCCCGCGCGAGGTGGCCGTCGCTGCCGCCGCGGTCTACCAGGAGCACGGCGAGCAGATGGCCAAGGAGCTCTACGAGGTGATCCGCGACAAGCTCGCGCCGCTCTACGACGACGCGCAGTCCGACCGCTTCCGCGAGGTCATGGAGCGGCTCAAGCCGCTCTCCGTCGGCGGTCTGGTGACCGCCTACGAGGCGGCCGTCGCGCGCACCGCCCGCAACCCGCGGGCCTGACGCGCTACCGGCTCAGCGGCGCCCGGAGAACGACGAGGCGCTGTGCCCGCCGCCGGAGCCGGTACGACGTGAGGAGCCGTTGCCCCTCGACCGGCCGCCGGATCCGCCCGTCTTGGGCGCGCCGCCGCGGTTGCCGCCGCGCTGGCCGGAAGGCTTGCGCGAACGGTTGCCGGTGCCACCGCCGCCGCTCCCGCGGGGGCGTGAGGGCGCCGTGCCGGCTGCGGGGACGATGCCGCCCGGGAGGCTGCGATCGCCCGGCGCGAGGGTCTGCAGGACGGGGTGCGTGACGTTGGCGAGCTTGGTCGTGGTCGGCTTCACGCCGGCGGCGCGGGTCAGCGCACGGACGTCGCGGACCTGGTCGTCGGTCATCAGCGTGACGACGGTGCCCGCGGCACCGGCACGCGCCGTGCGGCCGGACCGGTGCAGGTAGGCCTTGTGCTCGGCCGGCGGGTCGGCGTGGACGACCAGCGCCACGTCGTCGACGTGGATGCCCCGGGCCGCGATGTCGGTCGCGACCAGCGTGGTCGCCGTACCGCTGTGGAACGCGTCGAGGTTGCGGGTCCGCGCACCCTGGCTGAGGTTGCCGTGCAGGTCGACGGAGGGGACGCCGCTCTTGTTGAGCTGGCGGGCCAGCGCCTTCGCGCCGTGCTTGGTGCGGGTGAAGACGACGGTGCGGCCCGGCGCGCTCGCCAGGTCGACGAGCACCGCGATCCGCAGGTCGCGCGACACGTGCAGGACGTGGTGGTCCATCGCCGAGATCGGCGACTGGACGGAGTCGGCCTGGTGCACGACCGGCTGCTCGAGGAACCGCTTGACCAGCACGTCGATCGCGTTGTCGAGGGTCGCGGAGAAGAGCATCCGCTGGCCACCGCGCGGGGTCTGGCCGAGCAGGCGGCGGACGGCGGGGAGGAAGCCCAGGTCGGCCATGTGGTCGGCCTCGTCGAGCACGGTGATGTCGACGTTGCCGAGGTCGCAGTGGCCCTGGCCGATCAGGTCCTCGAGCCGGCCGGGGCAGGCGATGAGGACGTCGACGCCGCGCTTGAGCGCCGAGACCTGCGGGCCCTGGCCGACGCCGCCGAAGACGGTGGCGGTACGCAGTCCGGCCACGTCGGCGAGCGGGCGGAGGGCGGCCTCGATCTGGCTGACCAGCTCGCGGGTCGGCGCGAGGATCAGCGCGCGGGGCCGGCGGGGGTTCGCGCGGCCGCCCTTGGCGGAGAGCCGGGCGACGACCGGCAGCGCGAACGCGTAGGTCTTGCCGGAACCGGTGCGGCCGCGGCCGAGCAGGTCCTTGCCGGCGAGCGAGTCGGGCAGCGTCGCGGCCTGGATCGGGGTGGGAGTGGTGATGCCGTCGGCAGCCAGCACCGCGTCGAGGGCGGCGGGCACGCCGAGGTCGGCGAAGGTCAAAGTCACGAGAGGTCTCTCCGGAGCACGCGCCAGTCTGCGGCGGACTCCCTGTTCGGGCGTCTCGCCGTGCTGTCCCGCCGGCGGCGGGAAGGGAAGCGGCCTCGGTTTCGAGGAGCGCGGGCTGCGTGAGCCTGCGCGGGGCCCGGGGCAAGACCTGCCGGACCGATGGGTCCAGCCTAGTGGTCATCCGTCTCCGAACAGGAATCCTCGCGTGTCCTGTCCCGGGCCCACCGCTCGTCGACGTCAGTTCGCGACGGTGAACCGCCGCCTCACGTGCTGGGGGTGCTCGATCTCGTCGAGGAGGGCCACCGCGTAGTCGGGAACGCTGATCTGCTCCCCGGCGGGGGTGTCGATCGCGACCTGGTAGCTGCCGGTGCGCTCGCCGGGGAGGATCACGGGCGCCGGGGAGAGATAGGTCCAGTCGACGTCCTCCGACGCGTCCCGCAGGAGCGCGAGGCTCGCCGCACCCTTGAGCGCCTCGCCCTTGTAGGCCTCCGGGAAGTGGGGGGAGTCGACCAGTCGAACGCCGTCCACCTCAAGGCTGCCTGCTCCGCCGACCACCACGAGCCGACGGTCGCCCAGCGTCGCCACCAGGTTGTCGATGCTGTCGACGAAGCGGGTGCCGTCGTCGCTCACGCGGCTCGGACCGATCGCGGACACGATGACGTCGTGCTTCTCGGCGACCGCCGTGGCGAGCTCGGTGTCGAGGGCGTCTCCAGCCAGGTGCGATGGCTCTCCGCTGCCCCGGCGGCTGATGCCGGTGACCTCATGTCCCCTCGACCTGGCCTCGTCAACGACGGCGCTGCCGATCGCGCCGGTGGCGCCGTACACGGCGATCTTCATGTGCTTCTCCTTCGATTGGTGTGATCGGCGTGACGGTATCCATTGGATACTGAGTACTTCAACGTGCTATAGATACCTGGTGGAAACCATGGATCTCCCGCCCGACGCGTTCGCACGAGAGTGCGCGTCGCGCGTCGTTCTCGACCGGATCGGTGACCGCTGGACGGTCCTGATCGTGGTCGCCCTGGCCGACGGAGCGATTCGGTTCTCCCAGCTGCGCTCGCGGATCGAAGGCATCACGCCGAAGGTCCTCACGCAGACGCTGCGGGCTCTCGAACGCGACGGCGTGGTGACCCGCACGGTCTTCGCCGAGGTCCCGCCGCGGGTGGAGTACGAGCTCACCGAGCTCGGCCGCGACCTCCTCGCGCCGATCGACGCGATCCGCATCTGGGCGGAGCAGCACGCCGCTCGGATCGTGGCCAACCGGGGCCGATACGACGTCGCCGCCGACCGGCTAAGAGCCCGCTCCTAGCCGAAGCGCAGCACTCCGTCGTCGATCCTGGCGCGGTTGATGACGCGCCGGTCGACCAGGTAGTTCTGGTCGAGCCGCCACGGTGCACGGTCGCCCTCACTGGGCAGCAGGTGCGCCGAGCGCTGGATGTAGCCCGAGCTCAACAGCATCAGCGGCCGCCGCTCGACAGCGGCGTCGGGCACCGGCACCGCCGTGCGGAAGCCGTGCTGGTCGAGGTGGGCGAGCAACCGGCACACGTAGTCGATCACCAGGTCGGCCTTGAGGGTCCACGACGCGTTGGTGTAGCCGAGCGTGAAGAAGAAGTTCGGGACGTCGCTCAGCATCAGCGCCTTGTAGGCCATCTTCGACGGCAGGTCCAGCGGCTCGCCGTCGATGACGAACTCGATGCCGCCGAACGGCAGCTGCATCTGGAAGCCGGTCGCGGTCACCACGAGGTCCGCCGGCAGCTCCTTGCCGGACACCAGCCGCACGCCGTCGGGCGTGAACGTGTTGATGGTGTCGGTCACGATCGACGCGTCGCCGCTCCGCAGCACCTTGAACAGGTCGTTGTTGGGGACGAAGCACAGCCGCTGCTGCCACGGGTTGTACGGCGGCGAGAAGTGCTCGTCGACATCCACGCCTTCGGGGAGCTGGCGGGCGACACCCTTACGGATCAGCGCCTTGGCCCGGTGCGGCCAGCGCATGCTGAACTTGTAGAACCCCACGGCCTGGAGGATGTTGGCCCAGCGCGCGGCGCGGTAGATCACCCGGTCGGGCATCCGCAGCCGATTGAGCAGCCGGGCGACGGGGTCGTGCCGGGCCCGGGTGAGGACGTACGTCGGAGTCCGCTGCAGCATCGTCACGTGCTCGGCCGCCCCCGGACCAGTGGCCATCGCCGGCACCAGCGTCACCGCGGTCGCCCCGCTGCCGATCACGACCACCCGCTTGCCGGCGTAGTCGAGGTCGTCGGGCCAGTGCTGCGGGTGCACGATCTCGCCCTGGAAGTCGGCCATCCCCGGCCAGGTCGGCTGGAAGCCCTTCTCGTACTGGTAGTAGCCCGCGCACGACCACAGGAAGCTCGCGGTCAACGTGACCGTCTCGCCGGCCGCAGGGTCACCGACGACGGCCGTCACCGTCCAGCGCGCCCGGTCGGTGTCCCACTCCGCGCGGGTGATCCGGTGCTGGTAGCGGATCAGCCGGTCGACGTCGTACTCCTCGGCGACGGTGTCGATGTACTCGCGGATCAGCGGTCCGTCGGCGAGCGCGACGTCGCTCTGCCAGGGACGCCAGGTGTAGCCGAAGGTGAACATGTCGCTGTCCGAGCGGATGCCGGGGTAGCGGAAGAGGTCCCAGGTGCCTCCCTTGGCGGCGCGGGACTCGAGCACCGCGACCGTCTTCTTCGGCAGCCGCTCGCGGACCTGGGCGGCGGCGCCGACGCCGGACAGACCGGCGCCGATGATGAGGACGTCGACGTGCTCGTGCTCCATGCGCCTAGTTTCCACGGGTTCGGCGATGCCGTCCTCCGACCAGGGTCGGAACTGGCTAGTCGTCCGCCTGGACGGCGATCCCGCGGTCGATCAGGCCGTCGACGTCGTCGATGCCCCATGCGGTGAGCGCGGCGCGGGTGTGGGCGCCGGTCCTGGGTGCCGGCGGCATCCCGAGCTTCGCCTCGGTGCGCGAGAACCGCGGCGCCGGCTGCGGCTGCACGATCCCGTCCTTCTCGACGAGGATCTCGCGGGCCTTGATGTGCGGGTGGTCGACGGCCTCGCTGAACTTGAGGATCGGCGCGACGCAGGCGTCCGTGCCGTCGAAGATCGCGCACCACTCGTCGCGGGTCTTCTCCTTGAACCGGGCCGCGATGAGGTCCCGCATCTCGTCGAACCGGTCGAACTCGAACTGGCCGGGCGCCTGGTCCTTGATGCCGAGCAGCTCGACGAACAGGGCGTAGAACTGCGGCTCCAGCGAGCCGACCGACATGTGCTCGCCGTCCGCGGTCTCGTAGATGCTGTAGTACGGCGCCCCGCCGTCGAGCAGGTTGCTTACCCGCTCCTCCTTGAACGTCCCCGCGGCGAGGAACGCGGCGAGCATCGTGTTGAGGTGCGCGGTGCCGTCGACGATCGCGGCGTCGACGACCTGTCCCTCGCCGGAGACCTTCGCCTCGAGCAGCGCGGCCAGGACGCCGATGACGAGGTATGTCGAGCCGCCGCCGAAGTCCCCCACCAGGTTGGCCGGGAACTGCGGCTTCTCCTTGACCTGACCGAGGCCGTGCAGGGTGCCGGTGATCGCGATGTAGTTCATGTCGTGGCCGGCCGCCTGGCTCCACGGGCCGTGCTGGCCCCACCCCGTCATCCGGCCGTAGACCAGCCGCGGGTTGCGCTCGAGGCAGGCGTCGGGTCCGATGCCGAGCCGCTCGGCGACCCCGGGGCGCATGCCCTCGACGAGCACGTCGGCGTCGGCGACCAGGTCGAGGACCACTCCAGCTGCGGCGGGGTCCTTGAGGTTGAGCGCGACGCTCGGCCGGCCCCGGGTGAGCAGGTCGTGGCTGCCGCCGCTGAGCATCTGGCCACCCGGCCGCTCAACCCGGATCACGTCGGCGCCGAGGTCGGCCAGGATGGTGCAGGCGTGCGGGCCGGGCCCGATGCCCGCGATCTCGACGACCTTGATCCCGCGCAGCGGGCCGGTGCCCTGACCCAATTCGAAGCTCTCGCCCGTCATGCGGCCGATCATGACACAACGACTGTCACGGTTGGCGGGCGTCCGTCAGCGGGCTTCGACGATCCGCTCGAGCTCGAAGTGCATGGGGTCGGTGTAATTCCAGTCGCCGCCCCAGGCGAAGCCCCACCTCTTCATGATGTCGACCACCTGCGGGTGCATCTCGCCGACGGTGCCGCGCTGGTTCTCGAGGGAGTTGATGTCGATGGCGAGCCCGAACGAGTGGTTGGAGAGCGTGGTGGAGCCTGCGATGAAGCGCGGGTAGAAGCAACCGACGTGGTACTTGATCTCGGGCCCCAGGCCCGAGAACGCGATCTCCTCCATTGCATGGCGGAGCTGCGGCATCATGTACTTGTTGCAGGTGATCTTGCCGAGCAGCGGCAGCGTCTCCGTGACGATGTGCTCGCGGACCCAGGCCGGCTCCGGGGCGATGCGCCCGCCGCCGATCACGGTGTACCTGAAGACGCCGACTGCTTCGGCGAAAGTTCCGACCGTGTTGGCGACCTGGACAGCGTCGGTGTCGAGGCCGTACTCGGCGACCGCGTCCAGTCCGTAGACCGTGGTCCGCTCGTCGATCAGCTTCGTCAGCCGCTCGTTGACCGCCTGCGGAGAAACGCCGCCCGTGCTGATGACGAGGGCGTTGCCGCGAACCATGCCCAGCTCTTCTGCCCAGCCCTCGTTGACGACGGCATCGATGGTGCCGACCTGTTGACCGTAGGCGCCGACGTGCAGCTTGTGGGTCGTCCCGCCGGTGGCGAACGCGAGGTACTCCTCCTCGTCGAGCGGGACTCGGCCCTTGAGCTCGAGCGCTACCGCCACCTCACCTCCGGCCACCCGGTCCCACTGGTCCTGGAGCTGCGCGCTGTCGGACACCGTGAAGCGTCGATACTCCGCCGGGTCCACCGCAGCGACGTCGAGGACCTTGTTCTCGACCGGGATCTGGGTCAGTGAGAACTGGTGCATCGCGACGACTCCGGGCTCGCCCCGGACCTGGATCCGGCCGATCTGCTCGACCAGCTCCTCGGGCAGTGTCTCCGACCCGATGACGAGCAGGTCGTCGCCGACGATGCTCGCGTCCAGCTCACCAGGCGGGTCGACGGTCGGACGCTCGTACATGATCTGCACCGGTCCCGACGTGGTGCTGCTCGGCTCCGTGCTCGTCGAGGAAGCGGCGTTGCTGGTCTCGTCCTCGGGCTCGTCGGCGGGCGCCGCGCAGGCAGCACCGACCAACGCGACGGCGCAGACGAGCGCGCGTCGCGCACGGTGCTGCGCAACCCCCATGGAACTTCCCTCCCCCACCGAGGGTAGTTGGGAAACCGAAATCTCGGCGTCGAGTCTCTCGCATCCCGAGCCGGGACGAGGGGCGATCAGCCCAGGACGCGCTCGGCGACCCACGCGATGTCGTCCGCCGTGGTGGCCGGGTCGGCCGAGGGCTGCATGACGTGACTGAGCACCAGCCGGACCACCATGTCGATGACGGCGTCGAGCCGGTCCGGCTCGAGGTCGATCCGGTAGCCGGCGACCCGCTCGCCGACCACCATCTTGGCTCCCACGAGCAGCGACTCGGCGTGGGTGGTCAGCAGGGGCAGCAGCTCGGTGTCGGCGCCGTGGGTGGCCGAGACGACGGCGTGCAGCAGGGCGTTGTTCTGGGCGTACTTGAGGACCCGGCGGGCCGAGTCGCGGATCGCCTGGATCAGGTCGGTGGGGTTCTCGTCGAACGAGCGGATGACGCCGGCCAGGAACCGGTCGAGCTCGCGGAGCACCACCGCCTCGGCGAGGTCGGCCTTGGTGCCGATCTCGTTGTAGACCGTCTGCCGGCTGACGCCCACCTCGTCGGCGAGCCGCGCCATCGTGACGCGCGCCCAGCCCTCGCTCGTGATCACCACGACGGCGGCGTCGCAGAGCCGGTCGCGCAGCCTTCCGACGGCGACCGGTTGCGTGGGTGCCGACGGCGTAGTGCTCACACGAGCGAGGATAGACATCCGGCCCTCAGTCCCCTCGATCAGTCGGCGAGCGTCAGCGCGAGGACCGGGCAGGCCTGGACCGCGGCGTACACGTGCGCCCGGTCGGACTCCGGCGGCGAGTCGTCGAGGACGTTGACCTGGTCTCCGCGGACAGGGTCCTCGTCGACCTCGAAGTAGTCGTTGGCCATCGCCTCGCACATGCCGAGGCCCTCGCACTTCTCGAGGTCGGCGTGGATCCTCATGACGCGTCCACCCTTTCCGGGTCGAACGGCGCGAAGTCGATCTTGTCGCGGACGCCGCAGTCGGGGCAGCACCACTCCTCGGGGATGTCGGCCCACGCCGTGCCGGCAGGGAAGCCCTCGTGCTCGTCGCCCGCGGCGACCTCGTACACGTAGCCGCAGCCGGGGCACCGGGCCGCCAAGACCTCGCCCTCGAACTGCTGGGCGAAGTGGTCCTCGGCGTGCACGTCGTGCTCGGCCGGCGGCGGGAACTTCCTCAGGTACTTGTCGACCTTGCGCGGGTGGATGTTGGCGAGGGTGACGTCGCCGTCGAGGTGGTCGACGACGCGCGGGTCCATCACCTTGCGCCACAGCGGCGGGAACAGCGCCAGGGTCAGCATCCCGGCGTAGCCGGTGGGCAGCGCGGGCGACTCCTTGAAGTCGCGCAAGGTCTGGTAGCGCCGGGTCGGGTTGGCGTGGTGGTCGCTGTGCCGCTGCAGGTGGTAGAGGAAGATGTTGGTGACGATGTTGTTGCTGTTCCAGCTGTGCATCGGCAGCACCCGCTCGTAGCGCTGCTTCTCGCCGACCTTCTGGCGCTTCATGCCGTAGTGCTCGAGGTAGTTGACGATCTCGAGCAGCGAGAACCCGAACACGACGGTGATCGCGAGGTACGGCAGGACCTGCCAGCCGAACATCAGGGTGATCGCTCCGTACAGGGCGAGCGACATCAGCCAGGCGTTGAGGACGTCGTTGCCGATGTGGAACGGGTGGGTGCCCTTGCGCCGGTAGCGCTTGGCCTCGAGCTCCCAGGCGCTCTTGAGCGAGCCGGAGACGGTGCGCGGCCAGAACATCCAGAACGACTCGCCGAGCCGCGACGACGCGGGGTCCTCCGGGGTGGCCACCCGGACGTGGTGGCCGCGGTTGTGCTCGATGTAGAAGTGGCCGTAGAACGTCGGCGCGAGCGCGATCTTGGAGAGCCAGCGCTCGACCGACTCCTTCTTGTGGCCGAGCTCGTGCGCCGTGTTGATGCCGATGCCCTGCACGCCGGCGAGCGAGATGACGAGCAGGACCTTCTCCCACCAGGTCAGCGGGTCGTCGGCCAGGTCGCGCACGAGGCCCGAGCCCAGCACGTCGGCGATGCCACCGGTCGTGCCGAACAGGTCGGCCAGCCAGCGCACGGGATTGATGTCGCCGAGCATGGCCGCGCCCCCGATCAGGATGGCGAACTGCATGGGCAGGTACATGTAGACGACCCACCGGTAGTACTTGTCGCTCTCGAGCTGCTCGATGACGTCGTCGGGCGGGTTGGACGGGTCGAGCCCGAGCGCGAGGTCCAGCACCGGGATGATCACGTTGATGAGGAGCGGGCCGGCGAGCAGCAGCCACCACCAGTCGAGGTAGAAGTAGGTGGCCACGGCGATGAGCCCGAAGCCGGGCACCATCAGGCCCAGCAGCCAGAGGTACCGCTTCTTGTCCTTCCACACCTCGGTGGTGCCGTCAGGAACGGTCTTGCCGAGCTGCTCGGGATTCATCCCAGAGGTCTCCATCGATCTCTCTCCAAACTCGTCGCGTTTGACAAGACGGTAGTGTTTGTAAACGTCCTTGACAAGACCTGCCGAGTTGTAAAGTTGGTGGCGAGGCTCACTCCACCGCGATCGCCTGTTCCACGACGGTGACCAGATCGTCGGCGCCCGCCACGTCGACCTCCGCGAGCGCCCGGGCCCGGTCGAGGATGCCGTCGAGCGTGACCGTCCGGTCGGCGTACGGTGCCGCGTGCTTGAGCACCTGGGCCAGGTCGGCCACGGTCGCCGCGAGCTCGAGCCGGTACGACGGCGCGGACTCCTCGTCCGCGGCGACCAGGTCGATCACCGCCTCCTGCTGCCGCTCA
This sequence comes from Nocardioides bizhenqiangii, assembly GCF_034661235.1. NCBI lineage: Bacteria > Bacillati > Actinomycetota > Actinomycetes > Propionibacteriales > Nocardioidaceae > Nocardioides > Nocardioides bizhenqiangii. The sequence goes on along the minus strand of NZ_CP141059.1, from coordinate 59,146 downwards.
GTGCTGCCGGTGCCGACCTGGTTCCACCGGACCGCCGCGGTGCCGATGACCGCGCCCGGCTCGACACCGGGGGCGAGCCGCACCTCGTAGAGAGCGGTGGCGTGGTGGCCGGCGCCCAGCTCGCCCGCGTCGGTGCCGGGGTCGGTGAAGTCCTCGTCGGCGATCGCGCGGTTGTCGTAGCCGACCAGCCGGTACGACGTCACCAGCTCGGGGTCGAACGCCACCTGGGTGCGAGCCTCCCCGGCGACGGGCGTCAGCGTCGTGACCAGGTCCTCGCCGAAGAGCTGCTCGGCCTCGGCGTAGGTGTCGACGTAGGCGTAGAAGCCATCACCGAGGTCGGCGAGCTGCTCCATCAGGTGGTCGTTGTAGTTGCCCAGCCCGTAGCCGACGGTGACCAGGTGGATGCCGTCGGCGCCCTCCTCCTGGATGGTCTCGACGATCGAGCCCGGTCCGGTGTGGCCGACGTTGGCGACGCCGTCGGAGGCGAGCACGACCAGGTTGACCGCCTCGGGGTCGCCCGATGACGCCGTCTCCCGGGCGATGTCATACCCGAGCCGGAGGCCTGCTTCGAGGTTGGTGCTGCCACCCGGCTCCAGCTCCTCGATCGCGGCGAGGATGGCCTCGGTGTCCTTGACCGGCGTCGGCGGGAGCAGCGGCCGGGCCTGGTCCTCGAACGAGACGACCGAGACCGTGTCGTCGGGGTCGAGCCGGTCGGCCAGGAGCGCCAGCGACGACTGCACCAGGCCCAGCCGCTCGCGGATGTCCATGCTGCCGGAGCGGTCGACGACCAGCGTGATGTTGACCCGGGGACGGTCTGCGGTGCTGACCTCGCGGGCGGAGATGCCGACCCGCACCAGCTGGGTGCCGTCCTCGAGGGTCGGGGCCCGGCCGGTCTCGGTCGTCAGCCCGAGGTCGGCGTCGGTGGGGGCGGGGTCGTCGTACTCGAAGGCGTTGACCCACTCCTCCACGCGGATCCCGGCCGGCGGCACCCGGAAGCCCTGGCCGAGCAGGTTGCGCGCGACGCCGTAGGAGCCGGTGTCCACGTCGAGAGCGAACGTCGAGCGCGCGTCGGTCGCCGTCTCCACGAACCCGCTGGTGCCGTGGTCGCGGAAGAAGTTGTCCTCGTTCGGAGCCGGCGGAAGCGGCGGTTCACCGCTGGCGTCCTCGGCTTCCGTCGTCGGCTGGGCCGAGTAGTTCACCGCGCCGTCGTCCTCGATGACGGACTCGTAGTCCTCGTAGTAGGCCCGGGCGTCGATCCCCCGCCTGCTGTCGGGATCGGGGTCGTCGGAGCACGAGGTCAGGAGCGCGGTGGAGAGGAAGACGGCGATGGCGGCCGCTGAGGTTCGGGGAGTCATGGGCCTCTGACGTGCGGCCCCCGCCGATCGGTTCCGGGTGTCCGCACGCCGAGCTTGTCGAGGCGCCTCGACAAGCTCGGCGTGCGTCAGGCGGGCACCCGCGCGACGGTCGAGACCGGCAGGTACTCCCAGCCGCGCAGCACCCGGGTCGTGCGCCGCTCGGGCCGGCCGACGACGCGGAGGTCGGGGTAGCGCTCGTACAGCGTGCGGAGCGCGACCGTGGCCTCCAGCCGCGCCAGGCTCGCGCCGATGCAGAAGTGGACGCCGGCGGAGAACCCGATGTGGTCGGCGGCGTTGCTGCGTCGTACGTCGAAGGTGCCGGGGTCGGCGAACGCCGCCGGGTCCCGGTTGGCACCGCCGAGGTAGACGAGCACCGCCTCGCCCGCGGAGATCCGGTGGCCGGCGACCTCGGTGTCGCGCACCGCCGCCCGCATCGTCAGCTGGACGGGTGCGTCGTACCGCAGCACCTCCTCGACGGCGTCGGCCCAGGCGTCGGGGTCGGCCTGCAGCCGGGCCAGCTGGTCCGGGTGCGCGTCGAGGAGGACGACCGCGTTGCCGATCAGGTTGACCGTCGTCTCGAAACCGGCCCCGAGCACCAGCAGGCCGATCGCGTGCAGCTCCTCCTCGGTCAGCTCGGCGGCCTCGGGGTCCTGGAGCACCTGGCTGAGCAGGTCGTCACCGGGGTTGCGGCGCAGCCGCTCGAGGTGGTGGCCGAACCAGGCGTGCATCTCGCGGAGCGCCGTCGCGGCGCGGCGGTACTCCGCCCAGCTCAACCCGGGATCGAGAGTGGTCGCCGCGTGGTTGCCCCAACCGAGGACCTGGCTGCGCTCGGCGTCGGGGACACCGAGGATGTCGGCGATCACGGCGACGGGGAGCTGCGCGGCGTAGCGCCCGACCAGGTCGAAGGTCGGCTCGCGCTCGAGGTCGTCGAGGAGCCGGCTCGCCACGTCCTGGACCCGGTCGGCCATCCGGCCGACCTTCCGGGCGGTGAAGGCGCGCGCGACCAGCCGCCGGTAACGGGTGTGGACCGGCGGGTCGACCGCCAGCATCGACGGCGGGTCGACCGGGCTGAGGGTGTCGGGATCGCGGACCAGCCCGTGCAGCCTCCGCATCGGTGCGGGGAGCTCCCCCTGTCCGGCGCCGGTGCCGAAGTCGTCGCTGCGCAGGATCGCGTTGGCGACCGCATGGTCGACGGTGCCGGCGACGAAGCCGTTGCGTACGACGGGGCCGTCGGCACGGAGCCGTTCGTAGGAGGGGTAGGGATCGTCGTAGAAGGCGGGGTCGGTCGCGAGCAGCGCCATCACGTCGCCCTTCGCGGCCGCGCGCTGCAGGACGCGGCGCTGCAGCCCGTGGGCCAGCGTCCAGGCGGCGAACTCACGCAACGGCACGTTCCCCACCTTGGTCCCGGGCCACGGCCCTGTCCAGGATCGCGAGCAGGTGCCGGGTACGGCGTTCGACCCGGCCGTGCTGCTCGTCCCAGGCAGGCTCGGGCGAGTGGGTGTCGAGCTGGGCGTCACGGGTGAGCTGCCAGCGATAGCGCAGCGAGGCCACCAGCCCGTCCCGGTCGCCGAACAGCTCGCCGTACTCCTCGGTCCAGGGCAGCTCCGCCGTCGGGTCGGCGACGAAGAGGTCCTCGATCTCGCGCAGGATGCGCCACCGGCGCTTGGTCTCGCTCCAGGTCATGGTGCTCACCGTCCTCGTTGGTCTTCGGTACCGAGAACGCTAGACACGGGCCACCCCTCCCGACATCGCGCGACGGCAGGCATTCCTGACCGGGCGGCGTCCGACCCTGGTAGGAGGGCGTAGACCTCTGCGGTCGGATGACGCGAACCACGCCGGTGCCTACGCTGGTGGACATGACCTGGGGCCTGCTGCGCGCCGTGCGCGACCGCATCGAGGCCAACTGCCAGCCCCGCGGGATCCTCTACCCCTGGTGGGTGCCGGTCGCCTCGTTCGGGGGCCAGCTGGCCTGCGTGGTGCTGGCGCTCGCCCTCCGCGACGCGTTCTGGACCCCGGACCCGCTCCTCCTCACGATCCCGCTGGTGCTCATGGCACCGGTCGTCCAGCTCGGCTTCGGCTACTGGCTGCCGTGGTGGCTCGACTGCCTCCCCGCGCTCGTCGCGGCCGGCTGGATGCTGTCGGTGGCGCCCGACCTCGACCGGACACCGATCGACGCGGTGCCCGGCCTGCTCGCCTTCGTCACCGCGGAGATCACGGCCCGCGACGGGTTGCGACCGGGCATCGCCGTCTGGGGCATCTCCTACGCCATCCTCGGCGCCGCTGTGGTCTTCGGTCCCGGCATCGTCGGGTTCCCCGTCCACGCGATCCTGCTGGAGGTCGGGTTCGTCGTCGGCGCGATGCTGCTGTGGCAGATGCGGGCGCTGGTCGCTGAGCGCGAGGCGCGGAACGCGACCTGGCAGCAGGCCACGACCGCCGAGCGAGAACGGATCGCGCGCGAGATCCACGACCTGGTCGCCCACTCGCTGAGCGTGACCCTGCTGCACATCACCGGCGCGCGGCACGCGCTGCGCGACGTCGCGACCGGAGCGGCGACCGCCGACGACGCGGTCGGCGAGGCCGACGCCGCCCTCTCCGACGCCGAGCAGGTGGGCCGGCGGGCGATGGCCGACATCCGCCGCACGGTGAGCGGCATGACCGACGGGGCGGCCAACCGCCAGGCACTCCCCGGTGCCGCCGACATCGCCGCCCTGGTGCGAGAGGTCGACCAAGCCGGCCTGCACGTGGAGTACGACGAGCGCGGCGACCTCACCCAGCTGGCCGACGCCACCGGCCTCGGCCTCTACCGGATCGCACAGGAGTCGCTCGCCAACGTCGCCAAGCACGCACCCGGCAGCACCGCCCATGTCTCGCTGACGGTCGGCCGCGGAAGCGCGCGGCTCGTCGTACGCAACGAGCTCAACGGCTCGCGCGCCCGCCGTGCCGACGGCCTCGGGTCGGGGCTGGCCGGCATGCACGCCCGCGCCGCGCAGCTCGGTGCCGCCCTCACCGCCGGCCCGGAGGGCGACGACTGGCTGGTCGACGTGCGGCTCGGGCAGCGGGGCATCGAGCTCCCTTGCGGCCACACCGTGCCCGGCCTCGGCCGGCTGGCCGGCACGGTGCCCAACGCAACGACCGCACCCACCCTGCCGACCGCCCCGACCGGGGCGACCTCGTGACCGAGCAGACCACCGTGCCCGTCCGGGTGCTGCTGGTCGACGACCAGGAGCTGGTCCGGTCCGGGCTGCGCCGGATCCTGCGCCGGCGCGACGGCTTCGAGATCGTCGCCGAGTGTGCGGACGGCGCGGAGATCCCGCGCACCCTCGCCGGTCTCGCCGTGGACGGCGACCCTGGCGCCGACGTCGTGCTCATGGATCTGCGGATGCGCGAGGTCGACGGCATCACCGCCACCCGGCTGCTGGCCGAGGACCCCGGCGCCCCACCCGTGCTCGTGCTGACCACGTTCGACGACGACGAGATGCTGTCCGGCGCTATCCGGGCCGGCGCCGCCGGGTTCCTGCTCAAGGACTCCTCCGCCGACGACCTGATCCGCGGCGTCCGCGCGGTCGCGGCCGGCGACTCGTGGCTCGACCCGGCCGTGACCGGGCGGGTGCTGCGCAGCTACCGCGCCAGCGCACAGGCGACACCGGCGGACAACGGCGTCGTCGACGCGCTCACCCCCCGCGAGCTCGAGGTGCTGCGGGCGATGGCGATCGGGCGCAGCAACGGCGAGATCGCGGCCGAGCTGGTCATCTCCGAGCTCACGGTCAAGAGCCACATCGGCCGCATCTTCACCAAGCTGCACCTCCGCGACCGGCCGGCGGCGATCGTCTACGCCTACGACCACGGCCTGGTCAGTCCGGCGACGTCCTGACCTTGGCCGCTGGCCCGGCTTCCGCCACCGGCTCGCGTCCGGCGCCGGCGACGGCGGCCAGCACCAGCACGATGCCGACCACGCCGAGCCCGCCGACCCGCTCGTCGAGGAAGAGCGCGGCGACGATCGCCGCGGTCACCGGCTCGAGCAGGCTGGCGATCACCGCGGCCGCGCTCGAGGTGGTGCGGAGGCCGGCGTAGAGAAGGCCGTAGGCGAGCGCCATCGTCATCACGCCGAGGTACGCCAGCGCGCCCAGCGCCACCGGGTCGCCGGTCGTGAGCGGTCCGCCGACGACCAACGCGGCCGGGACGAGCGCCACGGCGCCGGCCGTGGTCGCGACGGTCGTCAGTGCGAGCGGATCCGTGCGCTGCGAGAGCGGGCGACCGAGCGCGGTCGTGGCGGCGTACGTCGTGCCGGACGCGATGGCGAGCACCACCCCCAGCCCCGGGCGCGGGCCGGTCTCCGTGCCGCCGGCGGCGACGCTCACCAGCACCAGGCCGACGAGCGCGACCGCGACGACGCCCACCCGCCGGGTGCCGGGATGGCGGCGGTCCCGCAGTGCTTCCGCGGCGGTCAGCAGCACCGGCGCCAGACCGAGGCTGACGACGGTGGCGACGGTGACCCCGACCTCGACGACCGCCCCGAAGTAGAGCGCCTGGTAGGCGCCAGTGCCGACGCCGACCAGGCAGGCCGTGCCCGGGGCCGCGCGCAGCAGCGCCACCAGCTCGGCCCGGCGGCGGAGCAGGAGGACTGCCGCCACGAGCGCGACCGACGCGATCAGCATCCGGTAGCCGCTGATGGTCACGAACGACAGCGGGGTTCGGTCGCTGATCACCTGCAGCGTCAGGCCGCCGGTCCCCCAGAGCACCCCCGCCAGCGAGATCTGGATGATCCCGACCGGCAGGCCGCCACGGGAGGAGTCGGTCGTGGACACGACCGCCGAGCCTAGGTCAGAGCCTGGGTCGGCTCATCTGAGTTTCGCGTGACGGGCGTCACAGATTTGCACTCTCTGACCTCGGAGTGCAAGGATTGTCTCTATGTCCGAGTCCGCCGCCACCAAGTGGGAAGCGCGCCGGGTCGAGACGACCCGGCGGCTCGAGTGGTGCGCCCTGGAGCTCACCCGCGACAAGGGCCTGGACGGCTGGACCATGGACGACCTGGCGGCCGCGGCCGGGGTGTCGCGCCGCACTGTCTTCAACTACTTCGACGGCAAGGCCGACGTCGTGCTCGGTCCTGACCACGAGCTCCCCGACGAGACCGTGGCGGTGTTCGTCGCGGGCGGCCCGACCGGCCGCCTCTTCGACGATCTCGTGCACATCGCGGGCGAGGCCTTGCAGGAGAAGGGCACCGACCTCGAGCTCGTCCACCTGCGCCGCAACGTGATGCGCCGCGACCCGCGGGTGATCGCGATCGCCCACGAGCGGTTCGAGGCCAGGACCGAGATGGCGATCGACCTGATCCTCCAACGCGAGGGCGAGGAGTACGGCGCGACGCGCGCCCGGCTGCTCGTCCAGCTGCTGATCACGATCGTCGACTCCGTGCTCGACCGGTCGGAGCCCGACCTCAACCGCCCGCTGCCCGACCTGATCACCGACGCCGTGCGCGACGCGCGCGCCGTCCTCATCGACTGACGGAGACCCCCATGGCCCGCATGCTCTACCGCCTCGGCACGACCGCCTTCCGGCGGTGGCCGCTCTTCATCGCCGGGTGGCTCGTCTTCGCCGTCGTGCTCGGGAGCGTCGCCGCGGCGTTCTCCAAGCCGATGTCGGACGAGTTCACCATCCCCGGCATCCCGTCGGAGGCGGCCGCCGACCTCCAGCAGGAGCTGTTCCCCGAGGCCGGTGACGCGTTCGACGACGCCACCGTCAACGTCGTCGTCGCCGCGCCCGACGGGCACACCCTGGACGAGCCGTCGTACCAGGCACGGATCGCCGACCTGATCGCCGCGATCCCCTCGCTCCCGCAGATGAGCGACGATGTCGCCGACAACCCCGGCCTGGTCGACCCGAACGTCGCCGCGGCCGACGCGCCGCCGGCGTTCAGCCCGCTCTCCGAGGACGGCCGGATCGGCGTCCTCTCCTTCGAGTGGGACGTCGAGTCCCCCAGCGACATCGAGCCGACGACGATCGAGGCGGCCGAGGAGCTCTTCGCCGAGCACTCCGATCAAGGGGCGGAGGGGTTCGTGGTCGAGGCCAACGGCCCCGGCATGCAGTCGATGTCGCCGCCGGGCGGCGCCGCCGAGCTGATCGGCATCGGCATCGCGCTCGTCGTCCTCCTGCTGACGTTCGGCTCCGCGATCGCCGCGGGCATGCCGATCCTCACCGCGATCTTCGGCGTCGGCCTCGGCATGACCGGCATCACCGCGATGACCGCGATCACCGACATCGGCACCAGCACGCCCATGCTCGCCACGATGATCGGCCTCGCGGTCGGCATCGACTACACGCTCTTCATCCTGGCCCGCTACCGCAGCGAGCTGCGCCACACCGACGACCGCAGGCATGCCGCCGGCATCGCCGTCGGCACTGCGGGCTCGGCGGTCGTCTTCGCCGGCCTGACGGTGCTGATCGCCCTCTCGGCGCTGGCGATCGTGCGGATCCCGTTCCTGACCGCGATGGGCCTGGCGGCGGCCGCGACGGTGCTGATCGCGGTCCTGGTCGCGCTCACCCTGCTCCCGGCGATCCTCGGGATGCTGAAGTCGTGGACGTTCCGCGGGCGGATCCGCCGCGAGCGGGTCAAGCGCGACGAGCAGGGCCTGGTCATCAACAACGGCGTGCGCTGGGGCCGGCTCGTGGGCCGGGCGCCGATCGCGTTCGTGGCCGTCATCGTCATCGGCCTCGGCGCGCTGGCGATCCCGATCGGCCAGATGTACCTCGCCTTCCCGACCGACGGCACCGCCCCGAGCGACACCACCCGGCGCCAGGCGTCGGACCTGATGACCGAGGCGTTCGGCCCCGGTCGTGAGGGCCCGCTGCTGGTCGTCGTCGACGGGCGTGACATCGCCGACGACGCCGGCCGCCAGGCGGCCTACGAGGACGTCGCCGCGTGGGCCGCCGGCCAGGACGACGTCGCGGACGCGACCCTGGTGGCGACCAACCAGGCCGGCACCGGCGCAATGATCCAGGTCACGCCGGAGTCCGGGCCCGACGACCCCGCCACCCTCGACCTGCTCGACGCGCTGCGCGACGGCCAGGCCGACATCGAGGAGGAGACCGGCACGACGACCGGCGTCACCGGCCTCACCGCGATCACGACCGACGTCTCGGACCGGCTCACCGGAGCACTGCCGATCTACCTGACGGTGGTCGTCGGCCTGGCGTTCATCCTGCTGATGCTGGTCTTCCGCTCGATCCTGGTGCCGCTCACCGCGACCCTGGGCTTCCTGCTCTCCGTGCTGGCCACCCTCGGGGCCACGGTCGCCGTCTTCCAGGAGGGCGCCCTCGGCATCTTCGAGGGCCAGCCGATCGTCAGCTTCATGCCGATCTTCCTGATCGGCATGGTGTTCGGCCTGGCGATGGACTACCAGGTGTTCCTGGTGACCCGGATGCGCGAGGCGCACGTGCACGGGCTCTCGACCCGCGAGGCGGTCGTCGACGGCTTCCGCAACAGTGCACGGGTGGTCGTCGCCGCCGCCACGATCATGATCGCCGTCTTCGCGGGGTTCATGCTCGAGGAGGACGCCGTGGTCAAGTCGATGGGCTTCGCGCTGGCCGCGTCGATCCTGTTCGACGCCTTCATCGTCCGGATGGCGCTGATCCCGGCGGTGCTGTACCTGCTCGGCGAGAAGGCCTGGTGGCTGCCGGCGTGGCTGGACCGGATCCTGCCGAACGTCGACGTCGAGGGCACCTCGCTCGAGCGCGACTCCCTCCCTCTCCTACCGGCGTCGGAGGACGACGACCTCGACGACGACCTCGGCAAGAAGCTCGCTCCGGCCGGGGTCTGACGCCCCTGAGCCCGCACCTGCGCCTGTTTCGTCCGGTGATCGTTTGCCCCGGACGATTGTGGGCACCGCCCGCCGGAGGGAGCGGCGAACTCCGCCGTTCTGTGGAGGGAGCAAGAAGATGTTTGATCAACTACGCATGCGCCTGGCCCTGCTGATGGCAGCAGTGGTCGCCGCGGCGCTGCTGGCGCCCGGGAGCGCGCCGGCCCAGGCACGATCGGCGGCGGACACCGCCGTGTCGACCCAGCAGTCGATCGCTCAACGACCGGTCCTCGGATCGGAATTCGGTGACGCCCGGTCGTGGGTGTACGGAACCTACGGAAGGTCCGGCACCGTCCGCGGGTGGTTCACCCCGCGCCGGTTCGAGAACCGGGCCGGCAAGCTGGTCGCGATCGGCCGGCTGCACGCGGTTCTGAGGAACGGCGACGGTGAGCTCCGCGGCGAGGAGAACCGACGGATCGCCATCCCGGTCAAGCGGATCGAGGGTGACCGGGTCGGTGCTCGCCAGCTACCATCCAGCTGCCAGATCCTCAACCTGGTCCTCGGGCCGCTCGACCTCAACCTGCTGGGGCTGGAGGTCCACCTCAACCGGATCGTCCTCAACATCGTGGCCACGCCAGGCCCGGGCAACCTGCTCGGCAACCTGCTCTGCGCCATCGCCGGGCTGCTGGACAACGTGGGGGTTCTCCGCCAGATCAGGCAGATCCTGAACGCGATCCTCGCCATCCTGAGGCTGCCAGCCTGAGCCTCTCGTCAGGCGCCGGACGTCAAGCGAGAGCTGCCTCGATGTCGGGGCGGATCTTGCCGGGCTTGGTGGTCGACCCGTAGCGGTTGACCACCAAGCCGTCCCGGCCGATCAGGAACTTGGTGAAGTTCCACTTGATCGCACCGCCGAAGAGGCCGCTCTGCTCGCTCTTGAGCCACTGGTAGAGCGGGTGGGCGTCGTCGCCGTTGACCTCGATCTTGGCGAACATCGGAAAGGTGACGCCGTACTCGCTCTCGCAGAAGGCCGCGATCTCGGCTTCGTCACCGGGCTCCTGGTGGCCGAACTGGTCGCACGGGAACCCGAGCACCGCGAAGCCCTGGTCGGCATAGCTGTCGTGGAGCCGCTGGAGCCCGGCGTACTGCGGGGTGAACCCGCACTGCGAGGCGGTGTTCACCACCAGCACGACCGAGCCTTCGTACGACGCGAGGTCGATCGCGGCCCCGTTGATGTCGGCCGCCTTGAAGTCGTGGAACGTCGTCATCGGGCAAGTGTTGCAGGTTGATCCCGAGATCCTGGCGGCGGTCAGGGCTGGTTGAGAGCGCCCTCCCACGGCACCTCCCACGCGTCGCCGTACGCGATCTCGGCGAGCGGCTTGCGGGCGCGCACCCGGTGCTCCCGCTCGCGGTCTCGCTCGGGGACGCCGGCGGGGTTGCCGCGGACGCCGACCGCGATGCCGGCGAGGATCCGCCACCACGGCGGCACCCCGAGGGCGGCGGCGACCGGGTCCTTGTCGAAGGCGCGGAACTGGTGCACCCACAGGCCCATCGAGTGCGCCTGGAGGCTGAGGTGGGCAGCTGCCTGGCCGACGCAGTAGATGTTGATCGGGACGTCGACCGGCTTGTCGTCGGCCGCCTTGTCGGGCGCGTCCTCGACCTGGGTCGCGGAGAGGAAGACCACCGACGCCCGCGGCACCCAGCCCGAGTTCCCGCGGCTCAGGTGCGGCACCAGCGCCTGGTGCGGCGTGCTGCCGCGCTCGCACACCACGAACCGCCACGGCTGCAGGTTGCCGCTGCTCGGAGCCCACTGGGCGGCGTGGAGGAGCGTGACGATGGCGGCGGTCGGCAGCCGGTGCTCCGCGTCGAAGATGCTCGGGCTCCACCGCGAGCGCAACGGCTCGACGAGGGACTCGGCGCCGGGCATCGGTGCGTGGGACATGCCGCTCAGTATCCCGGCTCAGCTGAATCGGCTAGTGGATCGGCAGTCCTCGATCGATCCAGGTGAGGGCGGTGCGGCAGGTCACGGCGAGGTCGTCCAGGGAGCGTTCCTCCCGGTGCATCCACACCTCCATGCCGGCGAAGACAGCAGCCGCGACGCAGCGCGCGGTCACCGTGATCTCGAGTGCCTCGCCCTCCGGGTCCCCGCTGCGGCGGGCCAGGTGGTCGCGGATCGCGTGCGCGAAGTCGGCCTGCACCTCCCGCATGTGTCGGACGATCCGGCCGGGGTCGAGCTCGTTGGCACGCATGTTCGCGATCTGCGTGACCGCCTCCGCGTCGTACGGGAACGCGAAGACCGCGACCAGGACCGACTCCACGATCGGCTCGCCGGCGGGTCGGTCGGCGAGGGCGTGCCGGAACCACTGGAGTCCTGCGTCGTAGTCGGCGAACAGCAGGTCGTGCTTGGAGTTGAAGTGCCGGTAGAACGTGCGGAGCGACACGCCGGCGTCCGCGGCGATCTGCTCGGCCGATGTGTCCTCGACCCCCTGCGCCAGGAACCGCACCATGGCGGCGCGCCGCAGTGCCTCCCGAGTGCGCTCACTGCGCGCGGTCTGCGGCAGGCTGGCCATGATTCGCATCGTAGGGGTTATCAGATCTGATGTTCTGTCACAGTTGACAGAACTCCTGCGAAGGCACGAACCTCGGCCCATGGTGTCCCTCGTCGTCCACGCGGTGCTCGGCATCGCGGTCGTGGCCTGGCTCGTCCGGTCCAACCCGGCGATCTACCGCAGGCCGTCGTCCGGCCCGATGTTCTCCACTCTCGAGGTCGTCTACCTGGTCGTCGGGGTGGTCTCGATCGGACTGGGCTGGTACTTCAACGTCACGTTCGTCCTCGACTACGGGCCCGACCGGCTCTTCTTCAACCCGCTCTGGGGCGACGGCAGCTGGGCTCAGTACCTGGAGCTCATGTTCGACAACCCTGCCGCGGGGTCGGCGGGCGCCGATTTCACCGTGGCCAACGTGGTCTTGCTGCCGCTGGCGACGATCATCGACGGTCGGCGGCGCGGCATCGCCCGGCCGTGGCTGTTCTTCGTCGCCACCCTGTTCACGAGCTTCTCGTTCGGGTGGGCGTTCTACCTCGCCACCGTCGAGCGTCAGCGCCGGCTATCGCTCGGCCAGCCGCAGGATCCGGACGTCGGCTACGCCGCCCCGCCGCCGATGTTGACCAGCCAGCCGACGCCGAACCGGTCGGTCAGCTGACCGAACTCGTCGCCCCACACCTGTTGCTCCAGCGGCACGGTCACGGTGGCGCCCTCGGCGAGCGCCTCCCAGTAGCCACGGATGGCCTCGGCGTCGTCGCCGTCACCGGAGAGACTGATGGTGATCTGCGAGCCGGGCGTGAACTCCATGCCCTGCGGGGTGTCGGCCGCCATCAGCGTGAACCCACCGGCGGTGGTGAGCATGCTGTGCATGACGAGGTCGGCGCCCTCGGCGTACTTCTCGCCGTACTCACCGAACGTGTTGACGGTGAGCTCGCCGCCGAAGACCGACTGGTAGAACTCCATCGCGTCGCGCGCGTTGTCCTTGAAGCTGATGTAGGGGTTGAGCAGCGATCCCATGGGTCCTCCGACGTGGCATGGCCGGCTCTCGGCCGACGGGAACCAACCTAGGGCGCTCCGCCGACGACGGGAACCGTGAAGAGCCGACTACGTAGTGACGCCCCCTCGGCGGCGACTGAATTACGTACCGCGGGTCGTTGGCTGCGTGCTGCTCGCGGATGTAGGGGTGTCGTCCGGTGGACAGAGTTGAGGTCAACCAACCAAACCTGCTTCACCCACCGAAAGGCACCATCCGTCATGAACATCAAGAACAAGCTCAACTACTCCAACGTCGCCTCCTCCGTGGCCCTCGTCATCGCCGTCAGCGGCGTGGGCGGGGTGGCCTACGCCGCCGGTGTCGCGAAGAACTCCGTCGGCTCGCCGCAGATCAAGAACAGCCAGGTCAAGACCATCGACCTCGGCGAAGCGTCCGTGACCGGCAAGAAGGTCAAGGCCGGCTCGCTCGGCCAGAGCGACCTCAACAAGGCCGCGAAGCAGGCGTTCACCGCCGGCCCCAAGGCGTACTTCGACGACCTGAACTTCCACAACATCACCTCCGGGAACCCGGACAAGACCATCTTCGAGTTCGAGGTCCCGGCCGGGAACTACCTGGTGTCGGCGTCCGCCAACGTCACCAACACCGGCGGCGACGTCAACGACTTCACCTGCGCGCTCTCGCAGCCGATCGGCGCCGAGCTCACCCGCACCATCGCCACCTCGGAGGTCCGGGTCGCCTCGGGCGGCGGCGAGCTCGGGACGATCAGCCTCGACGGCATCGCGATCAACACGCAGACGCCCATCGAGCTCTCGATGACCTGCGACGGCGCGCAGGCGCCGTACTCCGCGCAGGTCCTCGACCCGCGGATCGTCGCGGTCAAGGTCGGCGCCACGGTCGAGAAGTAGGACCACCCGCAGGACCGCAACGCGAAGCTCCCGACCAGGTCAGCCTGGTCGGGAGCTTCGCTGTGCGTGCAGCCGGTGGTGCAGCTCGCGGATCTCCTCCTCGAGCTCCGGCGCCGGCCCGTCGACCGGCACGGCGGGCGCGACCGCCGACACCGGCAGCGGGGCCACCGGGGACGGCGGCGCGCCCCAGCCGGACCGCCACTCCGTGAGCTGCGCGGAGGATGCGGCGTACACGATCCGGCCCAGCCCCATCCAGCCGTGCGCCGCCGAGCACATCGGGCAGTGCTCACCGGAGGTGTAGACCGTGGCCGACGCGCGCTCCTCGGGCGTCAGGTGGCTCGCCGACCAGCGGGCGATCTCGAACTCCGGGTGCCGGGTCTCGTCGCCACCCTTGACCCGGTTGCGGTCCTCGAACCGGACGGTGCCAGCCGCGTCGACGAGCAGCGACCCGAACGGCTCGTCGCCGTCCTCCAGGCCCTCACGGGCCAGCTCCAAGCACCGACGCAGGTGGGTCAGATCGGTCTCCGAGAGGCTCATGCCGTGAGTTTGGCACCGCCGTCGGTGCCGGTGCCACCACGAACCCTCGACGTAGGTCGCGCGCACCGCCTCTGGGTCGTCGCACTGCTCGAGCCCGCACAGATCCGGGCCTAGTACGCAGACGCCGGCGCTGTAGCCGGCATACACGATCGCGTCCTGGTGCAGCAGCTTCGTGAAGGCGTCGTCCGCGCCGCTCTGGGCCAAGGCGTGTCGCAGCACGAACGCCGCGGTATGACGAGTTCGCATTTAAATTGACAGTCCGTTCGGTGAATGTTTACAGTTGAGTTCACTCCACATGTTGTCCATTCAAAAGGAACCTTCACAATGTCTGTCACCACCGTCAACAGCAACGTGCTCGGCGTGACCTCGGAGCGTCGCGCCGGATGGCGCCGTGTCCTGGCCGTCGCGGCGCCGCTGCCCTGGCTGCTCCTCGCGGCCTCCAACGCCGTCACCCCCGACGACCTCGGCGGCTCCTACGCCACCCAGTACGACGCCTTCGCCGACCACCCGGCCGCCGCCGGTGCCGCCGTCGCATTCGCGATCCTCTGCGCCATCACCCTGGTGCCGTCCGCGATTGCGATGTACGTCGCGCTCCGTTCGGTCGCCGGTCGGGCGGCCACGCTGATCGGTGGCCTCTGGATCGTCGGCGCGTGCTGCGGCGCCGCCGCGGCGTCCATGCAGCTGATCACCTACGTCGCTACCCAGAACGAGATCGACCGGGCGAGCGTCATCGCGCTCAACGAGGCGATCGAGTCCTCGTCGGTCTACCTGGTGATCCTGCCGTTCGCGTTGTCCATCATGCTCGGCCGCATCCTGCTCGGGGTCGTCCTCTGGCGGACCCGTATGGCTCCCCGCTGGATGGCCGTGGCGATCGTCGCCGCCGTCCCGGTCGAGTGGGTCCTGGGTGCCGCCATCGGCAACGCCGGCCCCGCCCTGGCCTACGTCCTCACAGCCGTCGGCTTCGCCAGCGCCTCCGTCGCGCTGACCCGCCGGTCGCACACCGCATGACCCACCCGACTCAAAGAGAGAGATCATCAATGACCCGCACGCCCAACAAAGGTTCAATCGTCGCGACGATCCTCGCCGGAGCCGCCCTGACCGTCGCCGTCATCGGCGGTGGCGCGGCCGTGGCCGGCGGCCACGCCAGGGACTCCATCGCCTCGCGGCACATCAAGGACGGCGCCGTCCGCAGCGTCGATATCGCCAACAACGCGGTCACCGGCGCCAAGGTCGACGAGGACACGCTCGACACGGTCCAGCTCGCCGAGGCCGCCAAGGTCGCCGACAGCGCCCTCGAGGCCGGAACCGCCGACGCGGCGCACCGGGTGTTGGGGATGAGTCGGGCGATGATGCGAGCCGACGGGTCCCTCATCGACCAGGAGGGCGGCAGCATCATCGACTCCGAGCAGACCGAGACGCCCGGGCGCTACCTCGTCACGTTCGTCGGTCCGCACCTGGGTTGCCTGGTGATCCCGTCCGTGACCCACAGCGGCACCGAGCCGGTGGCCGGATCCGCGTCCGTGTGGCGGAAGGGGCCTGTCCAAGAGACGTTCGGAAGGTTCGTCGTCGTGGAGACCCACGCCCCTGACGGCGATGGTGTCCCGGACCCGCTGCCGTTCGGGCTACTGATCGTCTGCTGAACCTGCTCCTGCCGAGAGAGCGCCCCGGCCCCCATCAGGTCGGGGCGCTCTCCTGGTCGGCCGAGCAGCGTGCATCCATTTTCACTCAACAACTTGTCCGTTAGAGGTTCGTCATGCCCGTACGCCCCACCACCAGGAAGCTCTTCGTCCGCGACACGACTCTCGCCGCAGACATTCGCGGCGAGGGCAGCCCCCTGCTGCTCATTCACGGCGGCGGCGAGGACGCCACGATGCTGGCCGCACAGGCAGAGAGCCTGGCAGCAGCCGGCTACCAGGTGACGGCCTACGACCGGCGCGGTACCGGCCGGTCGGGGCGCGATTCCTGGCCCGGCGGTGGCGCTGCCCAGCACGCCGACGACGCGAGGGCGCTCATCGAGGCGGTCGGCCTGGACTCTCCCACGGTTGTCGGTGTCAGTTCCGGCGCCGTCATTGCACTGGCCCTCGCGGCCAGGCACCCGCGCGCGGTGGGCCGGGTGGTCGCCTGGGAGCCGCCCGCCCTGGGCGTCGTGCCCGGCGGCGGTCTGGCCCAACGGGTGCTGATGGTGCCCTCTCGCCGGCACCTCCGCCGCCACCCCAGCGACTACGTGGGTGCCCAGGCCGTCCTGCTGAAGTTCATCCTCGGCCGACCGGTCACGGTCGACGACCCCGCACTCGCCGCCACCCGGGCGAACGCCGAGGCGATGATCCGCGACGAGCCGGGCATCCCGACGTACCGGCTCCGCCGCCGCGACCTCGCGGGCGTCGACATCACTGTCGGGCTCGGGTCGGAGACCATCCCGCCGATCCGGATCGCGGCCCGGCGGATCACCTCGTGGACGGGCAGACCTCCGGTGCGGGGCACCGGCGAGCACGAGGTCTACCTGTCGGACCCGTCGGTCCTGACCGGGATCGTCGAGAGGGGTCGGCCTCGTGACCGAACTGAAAGGGACCACAACGATGACTGACATCGCGAACGAGTCGCATCACGACGTCGTGGTCGTCGGCGCCGGCCCCGCTGGTCTCGTCGCCGCGGTCCAGCTGGCTAGGTGCGGACTCGACGTGCTGGTCCTCGAAAGGCGCGGCGACGTCTCGAACTCTCCCCGTGCCGTTGGTGTGAGCCTGCGGCAGATGGAGGTGTTCCGGGGATGGGGACTGGAGGACGAGCTGCGAGCGGGCTCGCCCGACGTCGACCTGGCGCTCCTCGAGACGACGACGGTCGCCGACGCGGGTGATGGAACGCGGGTCGCGATCAACCTTCCCGACGCTGCGCAGAGTGCGGTTGTGAGCCCGACCTCCTCGGCACGAGTTCCGCAGGACCACCTCGAGCGCGTCCTCGCCGGCCACCTCGGGAGGTTGCCGTCCGCCGGCCTGATCCGTCAGGCCGAGGTCGTCGATCTCGAGCAGGACGGCGCCGGTGCCCGTCTCGACGTGCGGTTCGGCGGAAGTGCCGAGACCCGCCGGGTCAGCGCGGCGTATGTCGTCGCCGCGGACGGCGCCCGGAGCTCCATTCGCAGCCGGCTCGGCGTTGCTCTGCTCGGTCCGGGCCGGGTGATGGCTGGGGTCAGCGCGGAGTTCCACGCTCCCCTGTGGCCGCTGCTGGCCGAGCACCGATACGCGCTGTACGGGATCAAGAGCACGGAGGGCGCGGGCGTCCTCATCCCGGCGGGTCCCGATGATCGTTGGCAGTTCGGTGTGGTCCTCGGGCCCGACGACGACGCTGCGCGGGTCGCGGATCGTGCGGCGATGGAGCGACGGATCCGCGCCGCCACGGGCGCTCCGCGCATGCCGCTGGACATCGGCCGGACGAGCATCTTCGAAGCCGGTGCACAAGTCGCCGATCGATTCTCGGTCGGACGCGTCTTTCTCGCAGGCGACGCCGCACACCGGGTCACCCCGCGGGGCGGGAACGGGTTGGCGATGGCCGTCCGCGACGGTCTGGCGATCGGTTGGCGGCTTGCGTGGGTGCTGCGCGGCTGGGCGGCACCGGCGTTCCTCCAGACCTACGAGCAGGAGATGCGTCCGCTCGCCGCGGTGGACGTGGCCCGCGCCGCGGACCCCCAGGGAGGCTGCCACGCGGTCGTCACCGAGATGCTCCAGGACCTGGGTGGACGCCTGCCGCATGCCTGGGTGGGTCCAGGCGCTACCGGTTCGGCGCCGGTATCGACACTCGACCTCATCGGCGACGGATTGACCTTGCTGACCGCGCCGGACTCGCCTCAATGGCACTCGGCCGCCACGGCGCACCATCACGACGTCCCGGTCGAAGCTGTCGCGCTGCCGCGAGCAGTGGCGTACGCCCTCGGACTCATCGTCCCGGGCTCGGCAATGTTGGTACGTCCGGACGCCGTGCCGATCACGCGCTGGTGGCGGGTGGGTGACCACCCGCGCGGCGTGACCGAGCTCGACCGCGCCATGAGCGACCTGATCGGCCCGGGCCTCACCGCTGTCGGGCCGAGGGCCCTCCGCCCGGCAGAGGTCGTCCGATGAGCGACCACCTCCTACGCACTGATCGCTTTCCGCGCGCGTCGGCCTACCACCCGGACTGGCTCCGCTCGAGCGTCAGCGGCGGAGCACATTCCCTGTGGATGACCGAGTGGCTCGCTGAGCTCCTCGACCTGCAGCCAGGGATGCGCGTGCTCGACCTCGGTTGCGGCCGCGGCGCCTCCTCGGTCTTCCTCCACCGGGAGTACGGCGTCCAGGTGTGGTCGACCGACCTCTGGTTCGGTGTCGACGAGCGCGCCGCCCGGATCCGGGACGCGGGGGTCGAGGACGCCGTGTTCCCGATCCACGCCGATGCGCGCTCACTTCCCTTCGCGCGCGACTTCTTCGACGCAGTGGTCAGCGTCGATGCCTACGTCTACTTCGGTACCGATGACCTCTACCTGTCCTACCTGACGCGCCTCGTCCGACCAGGAGGGCAGCTCGGCATCGTCGGGGCCGGGCTGGTGCAGGAACTCGATGCCGGACCGCCGGAGCACCTGCGCCACTGGTGGGAGCCGAGCCTGGCCTGTCTCCACTCCGCCGACTGGTGGCGTCGCCACTGGGCGCGCAGCGGAGTCGTCGACGTCGAGCATGCCGACACCCTCCAGGACGGCTGGCGCCTCTGGCTGCAGTGGCAGTACGCGGTGGCTCCGAGCAACGAACCCGAGATCCGCGCGCTGGAAATGGATCAGGGCCGCTACCTCGGTTACGTCCGTGCCGTCGCCCGGAGGCGCGAGGCGACCCTCGACGACCCCATCACCTCGATCCCGGTCGAGTACATCACCCACCCGTTGCTCACCGACGGCGCCGACGCGCGCGCCTGACGCACTGCGACCGACCCGCGGCCGGAGCACGCACCTGGCGGTGCCAAGGGGCGCGCTCGCTCAGGTCATCTCGGGGATGGGGCCGAGCATCGTGATGCCGTTCTGCATCGCGACCCTCAAGACGTCGTCCATGGCCGGAGCTCCGTCCACGGTCATAGCGCCGACCTCGCGCACGAACGACTCCATGGGACGACCCGGGGTGTGGACGACGTGCGCGACGGCGACACGGTCGCCCTCGTTGCGCACGGTGTGCGGAATGCCACCTCGAAGCGGGACCACGTCTCCGGCCGCAGCATGGATCCGCCGGACGTCCTCGCCTTCGCCGACATAGATCGAGAAGACCCCCTCTCTCACGAAGTAGATCTCGCTCGGCTCGTGGCTGTGCATGACGGGTGGGCCGCCGCCGGGCTGCATGCGGATCTCTACGGCGAACAGGTCGTCGTTCGTGTCCGCGCAGGAGGCGAGGATCACGGTCTCGTCCGGCCCGAGCATGATCGTCTCGGCTGTGGCAATATCGACAGGTAGCTTGTCCATATGACAAAGATAGACAGGAGCCTTGTCTAATGTCAAGAACGCTTCCCAGCCGACCCCCGAACACCGCCGTCCTGCTTCGCGAGGCGTTCGTCGTCGTGAATGACGTGGTGCTCGCACGGCTCGCCGATGCAGGCCACGCGGCCGTACGCACCCCCCACGGGGCTGTCTTCCAATTCCTCGACAAGGAGGGTTCCACCGTCAGTGTCCTGGCAGCACGGGCTGGTGTCACCAAGCAAGCGATGGCCGACCTCGTCGCTC
This sequence comes from Nocardioides bizhenqiangii, assembly GCF_034661235.1. Lineage (NCBI taxonomy): Bacteria > Bacillati > Actinomycetota > Actinomycetes > Propionibacteriales > Nocardioidaceae > Nocardioides > Nocardioides bizhenqiangii. The sequence continues at coordinate 39,306 of NZ_CP141059.1, read as the reverse complement.
ACCTGGAGCAGCACGAGTACGTCACGCGGATCCCCGACCCGTCCGACCGACGGGCCAAGCTCGTACTGGCCACGCCGGCTGGCCGTGAGGTGATGGCTCTCGCGCGGGCAACCGTCCCAGAAATAGAGCGGCGCATCGCCGAGCTGATCGGCGAGCGACGTCTTCGTCAGCTTCGCGAGGACCTCGCACTGATCATCGAAGGTTCGTGGACAGGCGCGGGCGAGAGCCCCCTTCATGCTGACGGCGATCGCTGAGGACTCAGGACTTTGATCGCGGCGGGCGAGACCTGCTCGGTCGGCACACCGACCGCTCCGCCATGTTCACCAAAGTGTTGATCGCCCGGTCGAGGGACATCCGGCGCCCGGTCACCAACAGGTCGAGCGCTTCGAAGCTGGTCAGCACCCAAAGCGCGTCGAACGCCTGCTCCTTGCTGACGTCCTCGCGCAGCACACCACCGTCGGCGAGGTGCTCTGCGAGCTTCTTCATCCCGGCCTTGCGATCCTCCTCCATGTGCCGCACCGCCCCGCCGGCCGACTCCGGGTCCAGCCGGTCCATCGCATGCAGCACCCGGTAGATCGCGATCTCCTGACCCTTCATCCTGCTGGCGGCAGCGATACCCCGGCGAAGGTGCTCCCGGGCGTCGCCGCTCTTGACCGCCTCGCCCAGATCCTCCAGACCGGTGCGGTCCCACAGGTCGGCGACGAAAGCGTCGAAGAGCCCCGCCCGCGATCCGAAGTCGGCGTAGATCGTCGACCTGGAGACGTTCGCCAGCTTGGCGACCTTCTCGAGACTCGGCTGTTCGGTCGGGGCCTCCCGCAGTCTCTGGCCCACCGCCTCCAGGATCCGTCGCCGGGTCTCCGCGGCCGCCTCCGCGCGGAGCACCTGCTCGTACTTCCTCGTCGCCATGCGCACAGCATGTCACATTCCGCCTGACAGATAGTCCAATCAATGCCGTTTATTGACTTGACGGTGCGTTTGACCAAATGACACGATCCAAGGACTATTGATCAGACATACTGTCTCTTCAACTGAAGGATTACGATGACCCACGCCCCGGCCCCAGCACGTCCCGACCGCGCCCTCTCCGCGCCCGATCCGCTCGATCGGGTGAGCCGGATCCCCGCGGTCGACGTGCTGCGAGGACTCGCGCTCGGCGGCATCGTCGTGGTCAACGTCCTGCTCTTCAAGGCGTCGCCGTCCTTCGAGCACCTCGCAGCGACCGCGATCGACGGCACTGTCGACCGGGTCGCCGCAGTCCTCGTCAAGGTGCTCGCCGAAGGCAAGTTCATCGGCCTGTTCTCGCTGCTCTTCGGCTTCGGGGTCGCCACCCAGGTCGGCCGTTGGCAAGCCCAGGGACTCCCCTGGCGTCGTCTGTACGCACGCCGGATGGCCGCGCTGGGCGTCATCGGCGCGGCGCACCTCTTCCTCGTCTGGTACGGCGACATCCTCACGACCTACGCGGTCGTCAGCGTGGTGTTGGCGCTGTTCGTCAACCGCACGGCCCGCACCCAGCTGCGCTGGGCCCTCGGCATCCTCGGCACACTCTCGGCCATCGGCCTCGGTGGTCTGGCCCTGCTCGCGATCCGCTGGCTGACCGGCTCCTCGGCACTCGCTGCCGCTGAGCGCTCCGCGGGGGACTCCGACGCGGCCGAGGTGCCCAGACTCGACGAGATCTATCGCAACGGCGGCTACCTCGAGCTCGTCCAGGAGCGGCTCACCAAGCCAGGCGGCCTGATCTTCGGGCTCACCTTCTCGCTTGTCGTGCTCGCGATGATGCTGCTCGGGATGTACGTCGCCCGCGCCGGCCTCCTCGCCGACGTCGCGGCCCACCGAGCCAGATTCGTCGCCACCGCGCGCATCGGGATCGGCGTCGGCCTGCCGCTCAACATCCTCGTTGTCATCGTCCAGAGCACGGGCGGGCTGTTCACCGTCCTGGCCGCCCAGATCCTCCTGATGGCACTCGCCGCTCCTCTGCTGGCGTTGGGCCTCGGCGCCGCCGTCGTGCTCCTGAGCGAGCGCCGGACGCTTCGTGCGCTGTCCGCCGCCGGCCGCTTGGCACTGACCAACTATCTGCTGCAGTCGCTGGTCCTGACCTTCGTCATGTACTCATACGGCCTCGGGCTGTACGGCGAGCTCGGTGTTGCTGTGGGTGTCGCCATCGCGTTAGCGCTCTATCTCACCCAGCTGGTCGCGGCCGTGTGGTGGGACAGTCGGGTGGGCGCGGGTCCGGTCGAGCTGATCTGGCGACGAGCCACCTACGGATGGCGCCGCTCCAGCGCCAGCTGAGGAGACTCACGACGCAGGTCACCGACGACGCCGCGGATTTCAGGGCTGGGAGTCGAGGCCCGGGCGGAGGGTGCCGGTCCACTGCTGCCGGTTCGGGGTACCCCGGCCGCAGCGGGGCTGGGTCTGGTCGAGGGCGATGTTCCAGTGCGCCCGGGTCAGGAAGCACGGGCGGTCCGCGTCCGGATCCACCGTGGCGGACCAGTGGTCGGGGCCGGGCGGGACGTCTCGGGTCTCCCCGGGCAGAGCGACACCAGTGGAGGGCAGGACCAGAATTGCGGCGATGGCGGCGGCCCCCACCGCGCCGACCGCGGCCGGGGGCCACCACCAGCGCGGTGAGTCCGCGTCGAGTGAGTAGTTGTTGTTCATGACGTGGGCGGGTCAGCCGAGGCCGTTGTCGCGGAAGTCGAGGCGGGCGGGGTTGTCGTCGTGCCACGTGTCGGTGCTGCGGTCTCGCTCTGGACCGTCGATGTCGGCGGGGACGGCGGTGCTGTCGGCTCCGCAGGCGGCGGTCAGGGTGAGGACGACGGCTGCCAGGGCGACGGCCCATCGGGTCTGGTGTCTGGTGTTCATCTCGATTGCTCCGGTTTCTGGATTCGCGAGCCGGGTGGCCCGACCTATCCAGTGCGCTCTCTGGCGGTACTCATCGGGCTTACGCGCGGTATCGATCGGGTATTCGTGCCATTGACGCGCCCCCACGGCGGGAGGACTGTGGCGATGTGGGGATCGCTGTCCTCGGTCCGCTCACCGTCGACGGCTCGGGACGTCTCGGCCCCCGCGACCGCGTCGTGCTCCAGGCCCTGGCCATCCGGCTGGGGCAGCCGGTGAGCGCCGACGAGCTGATCGACGCCGTCTGGCGCGACCACCCGCCGGCCTCGGCCGCGAAGAACCTCCAGTCGTGCGTGGTCCGACTCCGCAAGGCCCTGGGGGCCCAGGCAATCGAGACGACCGCGGACGGATACCGCCTCATCGTGCCCGCTGACGAGATCGACGCCCGCCGGTTCGAGTCGCAGGTCGCCCGCGCACGCCACCTGCTGGAGCTCGGCGAGACCGACCGGGTCGCGTTCCTGCTCGAGCAGGCCCTCGATCTCTGGCGGGGGGCGGCGTTCGTGGACCTCGCGGAGTGGTCCCCGGCTCGCGGTGAGGCCGGACGCCTGGAGGAGCTGCGCCAGGACGCCGAGGAGCTGCTGCTCGATGCCCAGCTACGACGCGGCCGCGCCCCCGAGGCCCTGCCCCGGGCGCACGAGATGGTGCGGTCGGCCCCGTTGCGGGAACGCCGCTGGGAGCTGCTCGCGCTGGCGCAGTACCGCTCCGGCGCGCAGGGCGAGGCACTGCGAACCATCCGGCGCCTCCGGGCGGTGCTGGCCCGCGAGCTCGGGATCGACCCGTCCCCCGAGGTGGTGGCCCTCGAACAGTCGATCCTGCTGCAGGATCCCGCGCTCGTCGTCCCCGACCCCTCCCCGGTCACGGACCGCTGTCCGTGGCAGGGCCTGATGGCGTACGACGTCGACGACGCCGAGCGGTTCTTCGGGCGGGACGCCGACGTCACGGCCTGCCTCGCCATCCTGGGAAGGACCTCGTTCGTTGCGCTGGTCGGGCCCTCCGGATCCGGCAAGTCCTCGATCATGCGCGCCGGGGTGCTCGCGGCGCTGCGCAGTCGTGGTCACCGGGTCGTCCTGATCACTCCGGGGTCCCGTCCGACGCAGGCGCTCTCGGCGCTCCCGGAGAACGCCCCACCGGGCACCGTGCTGGCCGTCGACCAGGCGGAGGAGGTCTTCGCCCTGTGTGAGGACCTGGGGGAGCGTCGAGCGTTCCTCCAGCGCCTGGCCGACGAGGCGCGGCGGCGGCCGGTGCTGGTGACCATGCGGGGCGACCGCCTGAGCCAGGTGACCGAGCACGCAGGCTTCAGCCGGCTGGTCGAGCAGGGCCTGCATCTGGTGGGTGCCCTGGACGAGGCCGGCCTGCGCGATGCCGTCGAGCGTCCCGCTCACCAGGCCGGGCTGGTCATCGAGCCGGGCCTGGTGGAGCTGCTGGTCCGGGAGGTCCGCGACGACCCGGGTGCCCTCCCGTTGCTCTCCCACGCCCTGCTCGAGACCTGGCAGCGACGTGAGGGCAGCACGCTCACCGTCGATGGCTACCACGCCTCCGGCGGCATCCGTGGTGCCGTCGCCCAGTCGGCCGAACAGCTCTACGGGCAGATCGAGCCCGACCAGCGCCGCCAGCTGCGCGACCTGATGCTGCGGCTGGTCTCCCCGGGCGTCGGTGGGGAACCGGTGCGTGCCCAGGTCCCGCGCCGCCTGATCGCCTCGGACGTCCAGCATGAGCAGCTGATCGAGAGGCTCGTCGACGCGCGGCTGGTGACCAGCGACCAGGGGGTCCTCGAGATCACCCACGAAGCCCTCGCCCGCGCCTGGCCGCGGCTGCGCGGCTGGCTCGACGACGACGTCGAGGGCCAACGGATTCGCCACCACTTGAGCGCCGCGGCCGACGCCTGGGACAGCCTCGGACGCCCGGACAGCGAGCTCTACCGCGGGGTCCGACTGACTCGCGCGCTGGACTGGCAGTCCCGCACGGAGACCGCACTCACCGAGAGCGAGCGCGCATTCCTCTCCGCCGCCCAGGCGGCCTCCGACGCCGAGGAGCGCAGCGCGGCCGAGCGAGCACGTGCGCAGGCCCGGCTGATCCGACGGCTCCGGATCGTGCTGGGCGGCGCCGTCGTACTTCTCGTCCTCGCGCTGGTCGCCGGGATCCTGGCTGCCATCCAGTCCGACCGAGCGAACGAGAACGCCGCACAGGCCGAACAGTTGGCCGTCTCCGCGGACGCACGGCGGATCGGAGCCCGGGCCCAGCTCGCCGACGACATCAGCCTGTCGCTGCTGCTCGCGGCCGCGGGTGCTCGCCTGGACAACTCCCCGGAAACTCGGGTGAACCTGGTGACCGCACTGGCGAAGCGTCCCACGTTGGTCCGGTCGGCGCCGCCCGGAGGCGGCTACCTGGAGGGGTTCGATGTCAGTCGCGACGGCCGCTGGATCGCCTCCTCCGACGATCAGAACCGGATGCACCTCTACGACGCCGCCACCAACCGGCTGCTGCGCAGCTACGACGCGGGCCGGCCTGCCGAGGACGGGCAGGCGTTCCTGTACGCGGCGTTCAGCCCCGACAGCAGGCGGCTCGCCGTCATCATCACGGCCGGGGAATCCACGGAGCCGGTGCGCCTGCTGGACCCGAACACGATGGAGCCGACGACGGAACTCGACTTCCCCGGCGACAACCCGGTGTCGGGCGTCGACGTCCAGTTCAGTCGCGACAACCACTACCTGGCCGCCACCATGCACACATCGTCGGTGGGGGAGGACGGTGATACTCACAGCTACGCCCTGGTCTGGGACCTCCGCTCTCCAACCAGCCCACCCGAGCGGGTATGGACCGGCGTCGACGTCCAATGGATGGCTCTCAGCCCGAACGGCCAGACCCTGTACACCAACTGGCCGCTGACGGCGTACGACGTGGCGTCGGGCGACCGACTCTGGCGCCGCGAAGACCTGACCGCATGGGTCACGTTGGACGTGAACGCGGCGGGAACTCTGCTTGCTCTCGAGGACTTCACCCGCAAGGACGGGTTCCTGGTGGACGCGGCCAGCGGCGAGACGGTCCACAGGCTGCGTGGACACCGCGCCCAGGTCTTCGACATGCGGTTCTCAGGTGATGGCTCGCTCGTGGGATCGGTCTCCCAAGACGGCGACCTCATCGTCTGGGACACCGCCACCGGCCGGCCGCTGGAACGGTGGGACACCTTCGATCCGTGGGGCGTCGGCTTCAGCCCGGACAACGACCTCGTATACGGCGGCGGCGGCGACTCGATGCTGCGCACCTGGGACCGGTCTATGGAGGACACCTACCTACAGCAGACCACCCAGGTCGGAGACAGTGAGCTGTTCGCGCAGGCCGACATCTCCCCGGACGGGCAGCAGATGGCCTATCGCTGGCTCGACGACCAAGACACCGGATGGGTCAGATTCGTCGACACCCGGACCGGCGAGGCGACGCCCGCCACCCGCCTTCCCGTGAATGAAAGCCCGTGGGTCCTCGGCACGTGGCATCCCCAGGGCGGGCAATACGCCGCGTACTGCGAGGCGGAGCAGTGCGCGAAGGGCGTCGTCAGTGTCCTCGACTCCGTGACGGGTAAACCCCTCCGGAGACCTCGGGACATTGTCGACGGAGACGCCAGTATCTGGACACTGGCGTATGTTGACGGGGGTCGCAGCCTGCTTGTGGGTGATACGGACGGCCGGACCCTGATCGTTGACGCCGAGACCCTGCGCCCTCGCGGCGAGCGCTTCAACATCCCCACCCACGCCGTTACCCCGATCGGTGACGGCAGCACCGTTATGGTCTACGAGGCCGCCGGCGACGGCTTGAGCGCGCACTGGCGAGTCATCGACCTCAGCACCGGTGCGGTCCAGTCCGAGGGAGACATGGACCTGGCTCCCTACGCCTCGGTTGCCTCTCCGGACGGCTCGACGGTGGCGGTGGCCAGTAGCACGGGCGAAATCGTCACCATCGACGTCGCATCTGGGGAGCAACGGCGATCCACCGGTCTCGGTGCTGCGGTGTTCTGGCTCAACTACTCAGATGATGGAGAAATGCTGGTCTCCGGCGCGGAAGACGGCGGGGTCAGCCTGTGGGATTCCACGACACTGGAGCTGCTGGGCACCGTGTACCCACCCCGCCGCGGGGATGCCGTCCCGGCAGCTGCGCAGTTCATCGGCGACAGCCACGACGTGGCCATCGCGTCGTACGACGGGCGCGTCTACACCTGGGAGACCGACCTCGACCGTGCTCTCGTCTTCGCGTGCCAGATGGCCGGGCGGGACCTGACCGAGGAGGAGTGGGAAGAGGTCCTGCCCGCCCAGCCCTACCAGTCCGTCTGCCCGGACGAGTGAGAGTAGGCCCAGGCCCGGCATCGACGTTGGTCGGCGCGAGCGGACTGGGCTGCGGAGGAGATGGGCGTGGAAATGGACGAAGCCCCGCGTCCGAAGACCCGGGGCCTGTCTACGTGCGCGAGGGGGGAGTTGAACCCCCACGTCCTTTCGGACACACGGACCTGAACCGTGCGCGTCTGCCTATTCCGCCACTCGCGCGTGTTGCTGGACTGATCTGGACTGACCTGAACTGACCTGAACTGAACAGCCGGGAAAGGCTATCCCAGGGCTGCCACCTGCCCCAAATGGGCACTGGTGCGCGGGGTGCCGAGCGGGCGAAGGCCGCACCGATACGATCGACGGGACCCGGCACCGTCGGGCGCGAGGCATGCGAGCAGAGTGGGAAGGAGGCTCCCGGAGTGGGTGGACTGCAGCGCTTCGAGCACAAGCTCGAGCAGGCGATCTCCGGAGTTTTCGCCCGCACCTTCCGCAGTGCCGTGCAGCCGGTCGAGATCGCGGCGGCGCTCCAGCGCGAGCTCGACAACAAGGCCCAGGTCCTCTCCCGCGAGCGGCGGCTGGTGCCCAACGCGTTCTCGGTCGAGCTTGCCAAGTCCGACCTGGACCGGCTCGCGCCGTACAACACGGCGCTCGCCGCCGAGCTCACCGAGCAGCTGCAGGAGCACGCCGACCTCCAGTCCTACGTGTTCCCCGGACCGATCCGGATCGAGTTCGAGTCCGCCGACGACCTCGGCACCGGCCGGTTCCGGGTGCTGAGCAAGGCGGAGGCGACCGTGAGCGGGCACGGCCGGTTCACCGGCCGCCAGCGCACCCGCGCCGTCCTCGAGGTCAACGGCACCCGCCACCCGCTGATGGCTCCAGGCCTGGTCGTGGGGCGCGGGAGCGAGGCCGACCTGCGCATCAACGACCCCGGCGTGAGCCGGCGCCACGCCGAGTTCCTCGTCACCGCCCGGCCGGAGGCCGCCACCGCTCCGGGCGAGGGTCCGCTGCAGATCGAGGTCCACGACATGGGCTCCACCAACGGCATCACCGTCGATGGCCGCAAGGTGAGGAGGGCCGAGCTGCGCGACGGGTCGCGGGTGCAGGTCGGTCACACCTCCCTGGTCGTACGGCTCCTCGAGGAAGAGATCGCCGATGTCTGAGCTGACGCTGTTCCTGGTGCGGGTCGCCTACCTGGCGATCCTGTGGATCTTCGTGCTCTCGGCGATCTCGGTGATCCGCTCCGACATGTTCGGCGCCCGGGTGCCCTCCGCCCCCGGTGTGGCGCCACCGCCCAAGCCGGCGAAGCAGAAGGCGCCGCCGAAGCGGCGCGGCTCTCCGACGCACGTCGCCGTCATCCAGGGCCAGAACGCCGGCGCCACCGCCAACCTCGCCGACGCCCCGATCCTCATCGGTCGCGGCAACGACGCCGCCATCAGGCTCGACGACGACTACGTCTCCACCCGGCACGCGCGGATCGCCGCCTCCGGCGACCAGTGGTACGTCGAGGACCTCGGCTCCACGAACGGGACGTACCTCGGCACCCAGCGCATCACCCAGGCGACCACCATCGGGCTCGGTGCCCAGGTCCGCATCGGCAAGACCATCCTGGAGCTGAGGAAGTAGTCCTTTGACGTCAGACGACAGCCAGCTTCCGGACCAGCCCGGCCAGCCCGGCCCTCCGAGTGAGCCGCCGCCGGCCGACCAGCCGCCCCCGCCGGAGGAGGTCCCCGCCGACCTCACCCTGATGCGCCCGGTCCCGGACCCGGCCGCCCAGACCCTGCCGCCGGACGGCCCTACCGTCGATGCTCCCGAGGCGGAGACGCTGCCGGTGCCCGACGACGTCGACGGCGACGAACGCGAGCCGCTCCGGCTCTCCTACTACGCCATCTCCGACGTGGGCCGGGTCCGCAAGGACAACCAGGACTCGGGCTACGCCGGCCCCTGGCTGCTCGCCGTGTGCGACGGCGTCGGCGGCGCCGCCCGCGGCGACATCGCATCGAGCACGGCCGTCAACGAGCTGCGCCAGCTCGACGAACGGCCCGGCTCGGCCGACCTGCTCACGCGGGTCACCGACGCGCTGCACGAGGCCCACGAGTCGATCGCCTCGCAGGTCGACCATGACCCTGCCCTCAGCGGCACCAGTACGACGGCGACGGTCGCGCTCTTCGACGGCCAGCGGATCGCGGTCGGCCACATCGGTGACTCGCGCGGCTACCTCTTCCGGGCCGGGGAGCTCTCGCAGATCACGAGCGACCACACGTTCGTGCAGAGCCTCATCGACGAGGGCCGGATCACCGAGGAGGAGGCGCGGATCCACCCGCACCGCAACCTCATCCTCAAGGCGCTCGACGGGCTGCACGAGGTCGAGCCCGACCTGTTCGCGATCGCCCTCGCGCCCGGCGACCGGGTCTTCCTCTGCAGCGACGGCGCCTGCGGCGTCCTCGACGACACCCGGATGGCCGACATCCTCTCCAGCGGCTCCCCCGAGTACGCCGCCATCGAGCTGGTCCGCGCCAGCCTCGACGCCGGCAGCTCCGACAACGTCACCTGCGTGGTCGCCGACGTGCTCACCGAGGAGGCGGCCGCCGCCGATCCGGCGTACGACGACCTCGAGCCGATGGTCGTCGGCGCCGCCGCGGAGCTCAAGCCCCGCGCACGCGGCCTGTTCCGCGGCCACCGCTCCGGTGACACCGGCGAGCTCGAGCCGGTCGACGCCGAGATCCCCAACGGCATCGACTACGCGATCGTCGAGGACCCGCTGGTCGACCCCGAGGACTACCGCTACGCACCGCTCGCGCCCCGGCGCTACACCTGGGCGCGGCGGCTCATGGCGGTCGCCGTCCTGCTCGGGCTGGCATGGGTCGCGCTGGCGTCGGCGTACTGGTGGACCCAGCAGCAGTACTACGTCGGCGAGCACGAGGGCCAGGTCGCGGTCTACCGCGGCATCGACGGCTTCCCCGGCCTCTCCAGCGTCTACCGCACCAGCGACCTCTCCGTCGACGACCTCCCCGAGGCCGCGCAGTCCGACGTCGAGGAGGGCATCGCCGCCGACGACTACCAGGACGCCACCAGCATCGTGCGCAACCTGGCCGAGCGGATGATGCCCGCCGACGACGGTGCCGAGGAGTAGAGACCGATTCCCGTGGCCAACGCCAGCCTCCTGCAGTTCGTCCACCGCCGTCGGCGCGGTGCCGAGCTGTTCCTGCTGATCCTCGCCCTGGTGGTGGGGATCGGCGCCTACGCCTCTGTCGGCCTCGGTGTCGACGGCGAGGTCCCGGCCAACATCATCGGGTACGGCGGCTGGCTGGCCGCGCTCGTGATCGCCGCGCACCTCGTGGTCCGCCTGGTGGCGCCGTACGCCGACCCGGTGCTGCTCCCCATCGTCGCCGCGCTCAACGGCATCGGCCTCGCCGTGATCCACCGCATCGACCTCGCCGAGGACTCCGGCCGCGCCGACCAGCAGCTGATCTGGATGACCGTCGGCGTGCTGCTCTTCGTCGCCACCCTGGTCTTCCTGCGCGACCACCGGCTGCTCGCCCGGTTCACCTACACGTCGGGGTTCCTGGCGATCGTGCTGCTGATCCTCCCGATGCTCCCCGTGATCGGCAACGAGGTGAACGGCGCCAGGATCTGGATCCAGATCGGCCCGCTCGGGTTCCAGCCCGGCGAGGTGGCGAAGGTGCTGCTGGTCATCACCTTCGCCGGCTACCTGGTCGTCCACCGCGACGCGCTCGCCCTCGCCGGCCGCCGGTTCCTCTTCATCGACTTCCCGCGCGGTCGCGACCTCGGCCCGATCCTGGTGATGTGGGGCGTGAGCCTCAGCATCCTGATCCTGCAGAAGGACCTCGGCTCCAGCCTGCTGTTCTTCGGGCTGTTCCTGATCATGCTCTACGTCGCCACCGAGCGACCGGGGTGGCTGGTCGTCGGCGGGCTGCTGTTCTTCGGCGGGGCGGCCGTGGCGTACCGGATCTTCGCCCACGTCCAGCAGCGGGTCGAGATCTGGCTCGACCCGTTCGCCGACCGCGACGGTGACGGCTACCAGCTGGTGCAGGCGCTCTACGGCTTCGCCTGGGGCAGCCTCACCGGCCGCGGCCTCGGCCAGGGGATGCCATCGCGGGTGCCCGAGTCCGAGTCCGACTTCATCATGGCCGCGGTCGGCGAGGAGCTCGGGCTGACCGCGGTCCTGGCGCTGCTGCTGCTCTACGGGCTCATCGTCGAGCGCGCGCTCCGCGCCGCGCTGATCTCCCGCGACGGCTTCGGAAAGCTGGTCGCGACCGGCCTCGCCGGCGTCATCGCGCTCCAGGTGTTCGTCGTCATCGGCGGCGTCACCCGGCTGATCCCGCTCACCGGCCTCACCACACCGTTCCTGTCGTACGGCGGCTCGTCGCTGGTCGCCAACTGGGTGATCATCGCCCTGCTGCTGCGGATCTCCGACCAGGCCCGGCGCCCGGTGCCCGAGATCACCGACGAGCCCGAGGACCCCGACCTCCTCACGACCCAGGTCGTCAGGACGGTGAAGGCCCAATGAACCGTCCCATCCGCACCGTCTCCATCTTCTGCATGTTCCTGTTCCTCGCGCTGATGGTGAACGTCACCTACCTCCAGTTCTGGCACGCCGAGGAGCTCAACACCGATCCGGCCAACGCCCGGGTCGCGGAGGCAGCCTTCAGCCGCGAGCGCGGCGTGATCATCGCGGGCGAGGGTCGGGACCAGGCCACGCTGGCGCGCAGCACGGAGATCGACGACCAGTACAAGTACCTCCGCGTCTACCCGCAGCCGCTCAAGTACGCCAACGTCACCGGCTACCTCACCCTCGGCACCCAGACCGGCATCGAGCGGTCACAGAACACCGTGCTGTCCGGCGAGGACCCGCGGCTCTTCGTCACCCGGCTCATCGACCTTGCCCAGAACCAGAGCAATAAGGGCGGCAACGTGCTGCTCACCCTCGACCCCCAGGTGCAGGAGGCGGCCTACGACGCGCTCCTGTCGACGGTCGGTCCCGACGGCGAGGGGTCGGTCGTGGCGATCGAGCCCAAGACCGGCCGTGTCCTGGCGATGGTGTCGCTGCCGTCGTACGACCCCAACGACCTCGCGACCCATGACTTCGCCGCCTCCCGCGAGGCCTACAACCGGCTCGACAGCGACGAGCAGGAGCCGCTGGTCAACCGCGCGATCCAGACCCGGTTGTTCCCCGGATCGACGTTCAAAGTGGTCACCGCCTCGGCCGCCATCGAGAACGGCCTGTACACCGCCGACGACGACGTCCCGGCCGGCGCCACCTGGCAGACCCCCGGCACCACCGGTTCGAGCAACGTGATCGACAACGAAGGCCGCTTCCTCTGCAACCCCGAGCAGGTCTCCTTCGCCACCGCGATGGCGCAGTCGTGCAACACCGCGTTCGCGAAGATGGCCGTCGAGCTCGGACCGGAGGCGATGCGCGAGCAGGCCGAGGCGTTCGGCTTCAACAGCGAGTACCTCCTCGACCTCTCACCGCAGGTGGAGTCGGTCTACCCGACCGGCGTCGAGGGCCCCGACGGCGAGACCGTGGAGCTCAACGACGCGCAGACGGCGCAGACCGGCTTCGGCCAGTTCGAGGTGCAGGCGACGCCGCTGCAGATGGCGATGGTGGTCTCCGCGCTGGCCAACCGGGGCACGCTGATGCGGCCCTACCTCGTCGAGGAGGTCCAGGACGCCGACTACTCGACCCTGGAGCAGACCGAGCCCGACGAGCTGCGTGACGCCGTGTCCCCCAGCACCGCCGACCAGGTCACCGACCTGATGCTCGAGACCGTCAACAACGGCACCGCGTTCCCCGCGCAGATCCCGGGTGTCAGCGTCGCGGGCAAGACGGGCACCGCCCAGCGCGGTGTCGAGGGGCAGCCGCCGTACGGCTGGTTCGTCTCATTCGCGCCCGCCGAGGACGCCGAGGTCGCTGTCGCGGTGATGATCCAGGAGGCGCCGGGCAAGGAGATCGCAGGCGGCCAGCTGGGCGGTCCGATCGCGAAGGCAGTGATGGAGGCGGTGTTGGATGACTGACCAGCCAGGGCAGCCCGAGCAGTTCGCCGACGAGGCCCACCGCTACCGCCTCGACTCCCGGATCGCCACCGGCGGCATGGGCGTGGTGTGGCGGGCGACCGACACCCGGCTCAACCGGCCGGTCGCGGTCAAGGTGCTCAAGCACGAGTACGCCGACGACCCGCAGTTCCGGACCCGGTTCGACACCGAGGCCCGCAACGCCGCCGCCCTGCAGCACCCGGGCATCGCCGGGGTGTTCGACTACTCCTCCGACCCGGGCGGCCCCGCCGACTCGGCGTCGCCGTACCTCGTGATGGAGCTGGTCGAGGGCCAGCCGCTGTCCGCCCTGCTGGTGCAGGCCAGGGACGCCGGCCGCACCCTCGACCCGGCGGTGGTGCGCGACCTGCTGACGCAGACCGCGGACGCGCTCGCCGTCGCACACCGGGCGGCCATCGTCCACCGCGACGTGAAGCCCGCCAACCTGATCGTCACCCCGGACCGGCGGGTCAAGGTCACCGACTTCGGCATCGCCCGCGCGGCCGACGACGCCCAGATCACCCGCACCGGAGCGGTGATGGGCACGCCGCAGTACCTCTCTCCCGAGCAGGCGCGCGGCAACCCGTCGACCCCGGCGTCCGACGTCTACTCGCTCGGCGTGGTCGGCTTCGAGTGCCTGACCGGCCGACGGCCGTTCGAGGCCGACTCCCCGGTCGCGACAGCACTCGCCCACCTGCAGCAGCCGGTCCCCGACCTGCCGGACGACCTGCCCGAGGACCTCCGCACGATCGTCCGGCGGGCGCTGGCCAAGGACCCGGCCGAGCGGTACGCCGACGGTGCCGAGCTCGCCGCCGCGCTCCGCGGCGCCGAGGTAGGGATGCGCGCCGCGGCTGCGCCGCCGGACGACGCGACCGCCGTGCTGCCGGCGACACCAGCCCAGCCGGTGGCTCCCGTTCCCGTCGGAGCCGAGCCACCGACCGGTCCGACCCACCGGCTCGACCGCGCCGTCCCCTTCGAGGGTGAGGAGCCGAAGAAGCGCGACCGGCGCAACGTGCTCCCGATCGTGCTGATCGTGCTGCTCCTGGTCGCTGCGGCGATCGCAGCGGTCGTGCTGCTGCTCGGGCAGGACGACGACGAGCCGAGCAGCAGCAACGACGACAGGTCGCCGAGCCGCCGCACCTCGCAGGCGACGACCGCGACGTCGGAGACGTCCGAGAGTGAGCCGACGACGCCCGAGACGAGCGAGGACACGGCGGTGTTCATCGACGCCGACGACTACATCGGCCGTGACGTGGCCGAGGTGGAGCGCGAGCTGCAGCTCCTGGGGCTCCGGCCCCGGCTGTTCGAGGATGCCAATCCCGGCGGCGAGACGGAGGACGAGGTGCTGAGCGTCAACCCGGCCGGCGAGCTGAACGAGGGCGACACCGTCGATGTCCACTACTGGGGACCACCACCCGCGCCCGAGACCACGCCGACCACCGAGACGACGCCGCCTGACGAGACCACCAGCACGGAGACTGTGACCAGTCTCTCGACGGAAGGTGACAACGGATGAGCAACGCCGGGCCCACGGACCCGCCCGGGGGCAACGGGACGGGATCCGGGACGGTCGGCGGCCGCTACCAGCTCGGCGAGCTGCTCGGCCGCGGCGGCATGGCCGAGGTGCGCAAGGGCATCGACGCCCGCCTCGGCAGGGTGGTCGCTGTCAAGCGCCTGCGCACCGACCTGGCGAGCGACGCGACCTTCCAGGCGCGCTTCCGGCGCGAGGCGCAGTCGTCGGCCTCGCTCAACCACCCGGCGATCGTCGCCGTCTACGACACCGGCGAGGAGCCGGCCGGCGACGGTGTGGCGCAGCCCTACATCGTCATGGAGTTCGTCGCCGGGCGGACGCTGCGCGACATCCTCCGTGAGGGCCGCAAGATCCTCCCCGAACGGGCCCTCGAGATCACCAGCGGCGTGCTGTCCGCGCTCGACTACAGCCACCGCGCGGGGATCATCCACCGCGACATCAAGCCCGGCAACGTCATGCTCACGCCCTCCGGCGACGTGAAGGTGATGGACTTCGGCATCGCCCGCGCCATCAGCGACGCCGCGTCGTCGATGACCCAGACCGCGGCGGTGGTCGGCACCGCGCAGTACCTCTCCCCCGAGCAGGCCCGCGGTGAGTCGGTCGACTCACGCTCCGACGTCTACTCCGCCGGCTGCCTGCTCTACGAGCTCCTCACCGGCCGGCCGCCGTTCGTCGGCGACAGCCCGGTGGCGGTCGCCTACCAGCACGTGCGCGAGCCCGCCGTGCCGCCGTCCCACCACGACGCCGACCTGACGCCCGACATCGACGTGATCGTGATGAAGGCGCTCGCGAAGCGGGTCGAGGACCGCTACCAGTCCGCTGCGCAGATGCGCGCCGACATCGAGCGCTACCTCGCCGGACGTCCGGTGGCGGCGGTGCTGCCGACCCCGATCGATGAGCCGCCGACCTCGGCCACGGCGGTGGTCGCGCCGGCGAACGGCCTGACGGACACCTCGGAGCGGCAGCGGCCGGTGCCGCCCGCCGACCGCCGCGACGACGGCGGCCGCAAGCCGTGGCTGTGGGTGGTGCTCGGCTTGCTGGTACTCGCCCTGCTGGCCGCCGCCTTCTTCGCGTGGCCGAAGCTGTTCCCCGACGAGCCGACCGACGTCCAGGTGCCGTCGGTGGTCGGCTTCGAGCGCGACCGCGCCCGCGAGCTGCTGGCCGACGAGGGACTGGCCATCGACGACAAGCAGCGGCAGTGCGACGACCAGTACGACGCCGGCCAGGTGGTCGACCAGGACCCGCCGGGCGACGAGTACGTCGCTCCCGGCTCCGAGGTGACGCTCGTGCTCAGCAGCGGGCCGTGCGACTTCGCGATGCCCGACGTCACCGGCAAGCTCCAGCGGATCGCGATCGAGGAGCTGGTCGCGGCCGGGATCAAGCGCAAGAACATCCTGACCGCGCCGGAGAGGTGCGACACCGACGAGCCGGCCGGCACCGTCGTCGAGCAGACGCCCGAGCCGCAGGCGTCGGTCGGCCGCGACGACTCGGTCACGCTGTGCGTCTCCGACGGTCCCGAGGTGGTACCCGACGTGATCGGGCTGCGCCAGGGACAGGCGGAGCGGCTGATCCTGGAGGCCGGCTTCCAGGTCGACGTGCTCGAGGACGCCTCCTCCGAGGCACCCAAGGGTGAGGTCACCAACGTGATCCCGGGCGAGGGCGAAGAGGTCGACCAGGGCAAGACGGTCACGATCTTCGTCTCTATCTTCGAGGAGCCGACCACGTCGGCGCCGCCGCCCGAGACCGACACCGACGACGACGGCCTGTCCGACACCGACGAGGCGACGCTGGGCACCGACCCCGAGAACCCGGACTCCGACGGTGACACGTTCAGCGACGGCGACGAGGTCGAGGCCGGGAGCAACCCGCTCGACCCGCTGAGCTTCCCGCCGCCCGGCGACGGGGACGGCGAGGGGAACGACTAACCGATCGGCTCGGCGTAGCTGAGGTCGAGCAGGCCGTCGTACGCCGGCGCCTCGACGTGGTCCTCGGTCTCCATGTCCCAGCCGATCTCGATGTAGGGGTTCGCGGCGTCGGTGCGGTAGCCGGTCACCAGCGGGTCGGCGTCGATGGCGGCTGTCAGTGCGGCCGGGTCGCCGACGGCCTGGATGACGTAGGGCTGGGGATAGGGCACGCCCTGCAGCTGGACCACGGGACCCTCGCACTTGATGCCGGTGGTGCTGATGACCCGCTGGCCGGCGATGGTGACCGCGGATGCTCCTCCGGCCCACAGCGCGTTGACCACGGCCTGAACGTCCTGCTGGTGCACCACGAGCTGCGCGACCTTGATGTCGTGGGCGACCGCCTCGTCGAGGTTCTCGTCCGGGGAGTCGCTGAGCGTGATCGTGACGCCGGGTCCGCTGCGCGGCTCGAGGCCGGCGGGGTCGAGTAGCTCCTCGCCCCGCTCCCGGGTGCGGTCCACCTGGTCGTCGCTGACCTCCTCGGTCAAGGAGTCGACGTCGTCCTCGAGGTCCTCGAGGTCCTGCCGGACCTCTTCGTAGTCGGCGGCCTCGGCCTCCACCAGCCCGGCGAGGTCGGTGTAGCGACCTGGGCGCAGGTCGGTGCCCCCGCTGTCGGCAGCGGACACCACGAAGAGGGCGCCGCTGAGCACCCCGACGACGGGCGTGCCGATCCGCCACGCGAGCGACCGGCGTGGTCGCTGCGGCGGGGTCGGCGGCGGCGGAGCGGGCTGCTCCGTCGGCCCAGCCGTGTGCGCGCCCGTCATGGTGTCTAGGGTAGGCGCCGACAGGTATGCCGTTACTGAGGAGCCCCGCCCGTGAAGTTCTCCCGCCCGAGCCTGAAGCGTTCGGACAATGCGGCGTTCAAGGACCCGTCGAGCGGTCCGGTGTTCAGCGTCCGCTTCCTGGTCTCCCTCGTGCTCATCCTCGGCGGCATCGCGTGGATGGCGTACTACTACATCGGCGTCCGTCCGGTCGCCGGCTTCGGTGACGACAACAAGCCCAACGTCGACCCTGACTCGTTCGAGCCGGGCGTCGTCACCGGGTTGAACTTCGTGGGCGACCTCCAGGAGTGGAACTACCTGATCGGCTTCGGCGCGATCATGCTCGGCCTGATGATCGCCGCCCACCCCTCGACGCCGCTCGGCCGCGGCCGGGGCGTGGTCGTCGGCATGCTCGGTTGCTTCGTGCTCGGCCTGCTGTGGATCTGCACCTACTACGTCGTCGGCACCGGCGACCACGCGCAGGACCTCCCGATCTTCAACGACCTCGAGCAGAAGAACCTGTTCGTCGGCATCGGGTTCATGGCGGTCGGGTTCACCTTCGCCACCAAGTGGGAGTAGCGCCGACCCGTCGCATCTGCACCTCGACCCGGCTCGTTCAAACGAGCCGGGTCGGTGCTTTTCCACAGGTTGCTCCACAACCGGGGATAACTACATGGTTGTAGTTCTCCACAACTGTGGGGAAACCTGTGAATTGTCTAGGCCAGTGCCACGGTCCGGGCGACGGTCGCGGCCGCGAGCGCCACCACGACCAGCGTGATCCCGGCGACCTGGAGCAGCACGCGCCGGTCCTTGGGCGCGTAGACCAGGATCACGGTCACCAGCACGCCGCCGAGGAACCCACCGAGATGGCCCTGCCAGGAGACGCCGGGGAAGACGACCGTGACGACCGCGTTGATCGCGAGCCAGCTCACGATGCTCTGCACGTTGCCGCGCACCTTGAAGGCGACCACGAGCAGCGCGCCCATCAGCCCGAAGATGGCTCCGGAGGCGCCGAGGGTCGAGGTGTCCTCGTTCGAGAACCAGTACACGCAGACGGAGCCGGCCAGGCCCGAGACGAGGTAGAGCGCGAGGAAACGGGCCCGTCCCAGGACCGCCTCGAGCTGCGGCCCGAGGAAGTAGAGGACCAGCATGTTGAAGCCGATGTGCCAGATCTCGACGTGGCTGAACATGCTGGTGACCAGCTGCCAGTAGGCGCCGTCGGAGACGCCGGGGAACCACTGGCCGTCCGGGATCTGCCCACAGAGCCCCTCGGCGTCCAGGCGCGGGTAGAACGAGCCGGGGTCGCCCTCGGAGCGGCAGGTCCCGGTCGGGAGCAGGGCGAGCCGGTCGGTGAGCGTGCTCGACTTCCAGCCGGTCGCGAGGATCGCGACCCAGACCAGCCCGTTGAGCGCGACCAGCACCATCGAGGTCAGGCGCGGGTCCGACGACCGGCGGCCGCCGTACGCCGCCTGCGCCTGGCGGGTGCTCTTCGCGCCCTCCTTGATGCAGTCCGGGCACTGGAAGCCGACCGCCGCGTCGCGCATGCAGTCGGGGCAGATCGACTTCTCGCACCGCTGGCAACGGACGTAGGTCTCCCGGTCGGGGTGCCGGTAGCACGTCGGCACCCCGGCCGGTGCGCTCATCGGTGGTCGAGCCTGCCGGTGCTCAGGCGCCGGTGATCTCGAGGGTCTCGATCACGACCGGCTCGACCGGGCGGTCGCCGGCGCCGGTCGGGACCGCGGCGATCGCGTCGACGACGTCGCGACCGGCCTGGTCGGCGACCTCACCGAAGATGGTGTGCTTGAAGTTCAGCCAGCTGGTGGCGCCGACGGTGATGAAGAACTGCGAGCCGTTGGTCCCTTTGCCGCCCTGGACGCCGGCGTTCGCCATCGCGAGCAGATAGGGCTTGTCGAAGGTCAGCTCGGGGTGCGGCTCGTCGTCGAACGTGTAGCCGGGACCGCCGGTGCCGGTGCCCTGCGGGCAGCCGCCCTGGATCATGAAGCCGGGGATGATCCGGTGGAAGCCGAGACCGTCGTAGAACGGCGTGGACCCGGCCGATCCTTCGCGCGGCGACGGCCGGTAGGGGCCGTCGGGGGAGACCTCGACCGGCTTGCCGGTCGCCAGGCCGACGAAGCTCTGCACCGTGCGCGGCGCGTGGTTGGGGAACAGGTTGATCGTGATGTCGCCCTTGTTCGTCTTCAGGATGGCCTGGAGGTCCGCCATGACTGCCTTTCGCGCTGTTCGGTCCGTGCCGGCTCGATGCCGGCACGCTCGCCGTCGATCCTACGGGGCGAGTTCCACCCGGACCCACGGGTGGTTCGCACGGGTCTGGCCGTGGTGGGATGGGGTAGTGACCAGGACAGATGGTCCGGTGCACAGTTCTCGGAATCGGAAGGGATTCGGCGATGGGACTTCGCAAGAAGAAGACGATGCTCGAGCAGGCCGAGGGGTACGTCGAAGCAGCGATCGACCAGGCTCGGGACTTCGTGCAGGACACAGCCAAGCCCGCGCTGGCGGACGCAAAGGAGAAGGCCGCCCCGGTGGTGGCCGCCGGCACCGCGACCCTTGCTGCGAAGGCCACTGACGCGAAGGTGCTGGCAGCGCCCGTGGTGGCCGCGGGAGCGGCGACCCTCGCCGAGAAGGCGACCGACGCGAAGAGCTTCGCCGAGACCAAGGCAGCCGAGCTGTCCGGCTCGAAGCCCAAGAAGCGCTCCAAGATCAAGACGCTGCTCATGCTCGGCGCCATCGGTGGCGCGGTCGCCGTGGTGGCCAAGAAGCTCCAGGGCAGCAGCGGCGACAACGGCGGCTGGCAGTCGTCGTACGACCCGGCTCCGCCGCCGAGCCCGGCGTCCTCGGTGCCGCCGGTGGAGACGGCTCCCGAGAAGACCCAGGGCGACCCGCTCTCCGACCCGCTGTCGGACCCGCTGTCCGACCCGCTCACGGACTCCGACGCGAAGAAGCCGTAGGTCCTACCTCCTCGCCAGCTCCGGGTGCTCGTCCCGGAGCTGCGAGGCGACTCGGCGCTCGACCCAGAAGATCAATCCCGGGACCAGCCCCGCGACCATCATCAGCAGGAACCGCGTCAGCGGCCAGCCCGCGCGCTGGGTGAGCACGAACGCGATCACGACGTAGATCATGTAGATCCAGCCGTGGACGAGCCAGACCGGCGTCAGGTCCTCGCCGAGCCGTTGCAGCGTGCTGCCGTCGGGGAGCCCGTACTTGAGGACGGACCCGATCGTGCCCACGACGAGGAGCACGCCGACGACCAAGGCCAGCACGCGGTAGGTCTTGAAGAGGCCGCTCACGGCGCCGAACCTACCGGGCGGTCCGTGCCCGCCTGGTCGGAGGTCTGGGGTCGCGCAGCGACGGCATCGCGCACGAAGCGCCACCACAGGAACAGCGCGAACGCCGCGAACATCCACCACTCGATCGCATAGGCGAAGTTGCGCCATCCGGTGAACGTCCCGGCCGGCGGCAGCTGGTCGAGGGTGGCGGGCTCGAGCTGCGTCGTACCGGCGTTGCGACCGCCGGTCTCGTCGGTCGCCGCCGGATCGACGACGACGTAGCCGCCGTAGAGGTCGACGTCGACCCGCTGCACCAGGTCGGCGATCCGCACCTGGGGCAGGACGTCGTCGGTCGGATCCTCGTCGGCGGCGCCGGTGCCCTCCCCGGGCTGGAGCCAGCCGACCAGGGTGGCGGTGCCGGTCGGAGGCGCCGGCGCGGCGGCGGGGTCGTCGCCGGGCAGCCAGCCCCGGACGACGGCGATCGCGGCGTCGTCAGGACCCCCGACGGTCAGCGGCGTGACGACCCAGCTCCCGTCCTCGCCGCTCTTCTCGCGACCCGACACGAGCACGGTGCCCTCGGGCAGCCAGGTGCCCTCGACGGTGACCGGCCGGCCGACGTGCTCGGACGGGAACGGCTGGTCGGGACCGAGGACGTCGGTCAGCGGCTGCGGCTCGTCGTTGGTCAGGTCGATCCGCTCGGCCTCCCGGTGAGCCTGCCAGGCGTCGTACTGCCACAGCCCGAGGGCGACCGCGGCGCCTGCGCACACCAGCGCGATCAGGTGCGCGGCCCACAACCGGGGACTCCACCAGGCGGTCGGCTGCACATAGCCAGCGTAGGTGCGTCGGTTTCGAGGCCCGGCCTCGGTCGGCCTCGCACCTCAACCTGCGCAATCCGTCTTATTGGTCTTACCACTTGACCACAGGACCACTTGCCGACTAACCTCGGCCGCATGGTGCTGAAGCCCGTGACCCGCAGGTCCGTGTCGGACCAGGTGTTCGACCAGGTGCTGGGTGAGGTGATGGACGGCGGGCTGGCTGCCGGCGAGCAGCTCCCCAGCGAGCGGCAGCTGGCCGAGGTGCTCGGTGTCTCCCGGCCCGCGGTGCGCGAGGCCCTCCAGCGGATGGCGCAGGCGCGGCTGGTCGAGGTTCGGCACGGCGGCGGCGCGACGGTCCGCGACTTCCGGAAGCACGGCGGGTTGGACCTGCTGCCGCACCTCCTGGTCACCGACGGCGTCATCGACCCCTCGGTCGCCCGCAGCGTGGTCGAGGTACGGACGTCGGTCGGCCCGGGCATCGCCGCCCTGGCCGCCGAGCGCGGCGGGCCGGCCCTGGCCACCGCGCTCGGCGACGTGGTCGACCGGCTCGCTGCGGCCTCCGACCCGGTGACCTGGCAGGAGCTGGCTCTGGAGTTCTGGGACGTGGTCGTCGACGGAGCCGACTCGATCGTGTTCCGGCTGATGTTCAACGGGCTGCGGGTGGCCTACGAACCGGCGCTCCCGGTGCTGGCGCACGCGCTCGCCGCCGAGGTCGGCCAGGTCGACCCCTACCGCCTGCTCACGGCCGCGATCACGGCCGGCGACCCGGCGACCGCGCGGGCCGCTGCCGAGCGGGTGCTCGCCCCCACCAACGACGCACTGATGGAGGCCTTCGCGGCCCTCACCGACACTTCCGACGGAGACGAGTCATGACCACGAACGACGTCGACACCCTCGCCCAGCAGCAGGTCGCCCGCGACGAGGCCCGGATCACGGGCGGCGGCCGCCGTACCAGCCGGTCGCTCGGCCAGGTGTTCGCCGAGTTCTGGCGGCACCCGTCGCCGTACATCATCGGCAGCACGCTGGCGGTCTCCGTCGTCGGGCGGGTGCTCGCCGGGCCGGGCGCGTGGTGGGAGCTGCTCATCCCCGTCGGGCTGCTCGCGATCATGCCGTTCGTGGAGTGGATGATCCACGTCTTCATCCTGCACTGGCGGCCGCGCCGCGTCGCCGGTCTCACGATCGACCCGCTGCTCTCCCGCAAGCACCGCGCTCACCACGCCGACCCCCGGTCCATCCCGCTGGTGTTCGTGCCGTGGCAGGTCGAGCTGACGCTCGCCCCGTTCCTGGCCCTGATCGCGTGGGCCACCACCCCGACCTGGTCGGCGATGTTCACGGTGATGGTCTCGGTGCTGGTGCTGCTGTCGGCGTACGAATGGGTCCACTACCTGCTGCACAGCGACTACCGGCCGAAGTCGGCCTGGTTCCGCTCGGTGTGGCGCAACCACCGGCTGCACCACTACAAGAGCGAGCACTACTGGTTCACGGTCACCACCGCGGCCACCGCGGACCGCCTGTTCGGGACCTATCCGGACCCGGCGACCGTGCCCACCTCCCCTACCGCTCGCAACCTGCACGGTCTGGCTGACTGACCTGGCTGACTGACCTTGCCCGACCGGACCTGACACGATGACCGCCGTGACGGTCCACCACCTCAACTGCGCCACGATGCGGCCGCTGCTGGCGCCGACGATGATCGCGCACGTCCTGCTCGTCGAACGCGACGAGGGTCTGATGCTCGTCGACACCGGTTTCGGGACCGGCGACCTCGCCGATCCCGAACGGCTCGGCAAGCCCTACCTGCGCCTGGTGCGGCCAGCGCTCGATCCGGGAGAGACGGCACTCGCGCAGGTGACCGCCCTCGGGTTCTCCCCCGAGGACGTCACCGACATCGTGGTCACCCACCTCGACGTCGACCACGCCGGTGGGTTGGCCGACTTCCCGGACGCTCGCGTCCACGTCCACCAGCTCGAGCTCGAAGCCGTCAAGAACCAACCGCTACGCCACCGGTCGCGCAACGTTCCCGCCCACTGGGCGCACGGCGCTCGCTGGGTGCCGCACGCGGAGCCCGACGGCGAGTGGTTCAGCTTCCCCGCCGTCACTGCGCTGGGCGACGACGTGGTCCTGGTGCCGCTCCCCGGTCACACTCCGGGGCAGATCGGCGTCGCCGTGCGCGAGGGGTCGGGGCACTGGCTCCTGCACGCCGGCGACGCCTTCTTCGACGGCCGGCAGATGGGCAGCCCGGCCACTTGTCACCGCGGGCTGGCCGGTTTCCAGCTGTTCACCGCGAGGTCCAACAAGGTGCGGCGAGAGAATCTCGAGCGGCTCCAGGAGCTGGCGGCCGCTCACTCCGACGAGGTCACGGTGTTCTGCGCCCACGACAAGCGGCAGTACGACGCGCTCGCCGGTGGCGGTCGCTGATCGCTCAGTCGCCGCAGACCGCGAACGGGAGGTGCTGGTCCCGGATCAGCTCGACGGCGGCCGTCGGTCGCTGCAGGTCGTAGCCGAGGCGGCCGGTCGACGGGTCGGCGACCCCGCGTGCGAAGCCCGCGCCGAACTCCGGCCTGATCGCCGGCATCACCTCGGCCAGGCGCAGCCGGTCGAACGCGTCCGACCGGGACTCCCCCAGCCGCACGGTGGCGAGGTCGGTCCCGAGAGCGATCGCGAAACCCTCGAGCGGGTCGAGGGACTTGAGCGCCGCGCGAGGAGCCTCCGCCAGCTGCTCCTCCATCCCCTCGCCGAAGACCGTGTCGAACGCAAGGCAGGCGCGCTCGACGTACGTCGTGTTGGCCTCCTGCCCCACCAGTCCGACGACCTCCTCGATCGCCGCCCAGCTGTCCTCCCCCTCGGGAGGCGGGGCCGAGGTCACCAGCGCCCGGTCGATGTCGAGGACGGCGCCGGCCAACGGACCGACCCCGTCGCGGATCGCCCGCTGTACCGCGGCGAGCGGCGCCTCCTCGTGGAAGGCAAGCACCCAGCCGTCGGCACCACCGGCGTACGTCGCCTCCCAGGCGACGTCGTCCTGCCCGAAGTCGTAGGTCGCGAGCTCGTCGGCAACCGGGCGCAGCAGACCCGTGGACAGGCTGGCTGCTTCGGAGAGCGCCTGCCAGAAACGCGCCCGTTCGGGCGCCGGTGAGTCGTGGTCGAGGGAACCGAACCCGAGGGTGAGCCGGAGCTGGTCGAAGTCGGTGACCTCGAGCGTCGTGGCGTCCGCGGGCACCAGGGGCAGCGCGGCGGCCGCGGGCTCGAGCGTGGGGTCGTACTCCGTCGACATCGCCGACGTATCGGGCTCCTCGGGGTAGACCGGCTCGTCGGACTCGCTACATCCCGCCGCCAGGAGCGCCACGAACGGCACCAGCCAGCGCACCCCAGGATTCACGGCGCTGAGTCTGCCACGGGTTATCAGATTCCATGACCGGGGCGCTCGGAGGGCGGGCGGGACTACGTACCGGAAGTGGCGGCCGTCGCCACCGACGAATTCGCGCTCGGAGTAAATCCGCCTATGGTCCTGGGAGCCCCAAACCAGGAGGAGTCTCCTTGATCCGCAAGATCACCACCCTTGTCGTAGCCCTGGCCGCCAGCCTGGCCGTGGGCGTCGCCCCTGCGCAGGCGGACCTCCCGCCGCTCATGCTCGGCCCCGGCGATGCCGGTGTCAGCGACATGGGCAACGCCGCGCTGATCCGCTACTCGAAGTACGGCCCGGTCTACATCTCCGGCCAGCACAACCAGCACCTGACCGTGAAGTGGGTCGAGTCGCGGCACGCGATCCGGTTCCGCGACACCCGCACCGCCCACTGGAAGAAGCGCCTGCCGGACCGCTGCCAGAACGAGCGGGTCAAGACCGGCGTCTCCGCCGTCTGCAAGGTCCCGCCGCGCTTCAACAAGCAGCGGATGTTCATCCAGGTCTGGCCGCGCGGCGGACACGACTTCACCGACGGCCGCACCCTCCCGAAGCGGTTCCGCCTCTGGGTGCTCACCGACGCCGGCAACGACACCGTGTACGGCGGTGCCGGCGCCGACTTCGTCAACGGCGCCAAGGGCAACGACCGCGCCTTCGGCGGCGCCAGCCGCGACTGGCTCCGCGGTGGTCCTGGTACCGACCACCTCAACGGTGGCAGCGGCACGGACCGCATCGCCCACCACTGAGCGTCACCTGCAGCAAGCACCGAAGCCCGGGCCGATCGGCCCGGGCTTCGGTGTTTTGCGGCTTCTGGTCCGTCAGATGAGGCGCCGATGAGAGAACCGTTGACACCGGCTCCCGCAGATCTACTCTGGCGATATGAACCCGAAACTGACCCGCAAGCGCACCGCGGCGATCTTCGCCGGCGCAGCCGTGGTCACGGCCGGCACGGTCGGTGCCGCCGCCGCCCTCTCCGGGGATGACGACGACGCACAGGACCGCCCGATCCCCGCCTCGCAGCTCGACCGGGCCGAGAAGGCCGCGCTCGAGGAGACCGGCGGAGGCACCGTGACCGAGACTGAGGTCGACGACGAAGAGAGCAAGTACGAGGTCGAGGTCACCCTCGACGATGGCACCCAGGTCGACGTCCAGCTCGACGAGAACTTCGAGGTGGTCGGCACCGAGGACGACGGCTCGGAGGACGAGTCCGGCGACGACGACTGACCCGGGCGACCTCTCCGACCCGTAGCGCCCCCGACGAATTGCTCACACAGACAGGAAGCTGCGGTCGCGTCGAGTGGAGCCTAGGGGACTCGAACCCCTAACCCCCTGCTTGCAAAGCAGGTGCGCTACCAATTGCGCCAAGGCCCCTTGGGTGTACGGGCCGGTGTCAGTTCTCGGGGAGCTGGTCGGTGGCCTCGGCCCAGAGGGCCTGCTCCGCCTTGCTCTCCTGCAGCTTCTTCACTGCGAACGCAACGCCAGCGGTGGCGAGTGCTGTGAGCACGAGCTTCTTGATCACGCGATTCCTCCGTCGGATTGGATGGCCCGAGCCGGGCGGCGTGGGTGGGCCTAACAGGACTTGAACCTGTGACCTCTTCCTTATCAGGGAAGCGCTCTAACCGTCTGAGCTATAGGCCCGGGTGGCCTGCGGCAAGGTGGAAGCCCCGACCGCAGACCGGGGGGAACGGTACCCGACCGGAGCCGGGCCCAACAAAACGGGACCCTCGGGCTCAGGCGTCCTCGGCGAGGGTCACTTCGACGCCGCCGAGCAGGGCTGCTGCCATGTTGTAGAGGAAGGCCGTGAGGGTCGCGCTGGCGGTGATGAGGATGACGTCGATGGCGGCGACGAGCATCGTGAAACCGAGGACCCGGCTGGTGCCGAGGTAGTCCTGGATCTGGAAGCCGGCGACGTCCTCGCCGCCGATGGCTTCCTGGACCGTGCTGTTGATGGAGTCCCACACGCCGGCGGCGCCGAGCACCTGCCAGACCATGGCGACCGACACGACGGTGACGACGGCGAACGCGATCGACAGCAGGAACGCCGTCTTCATCACCGACCAGGGGTCGACCCGGGTCAGCCGGAGGCGTGCCCGGCGCGGGCCGCGCGAGGACGGACGTTGGGAAGGGGCAACCTCAGCGGTGGTCGTGACCGTGGGGCCCGCAGCCGGCGTCGGTGCGTCCGCCGGCGGCGGCGGAAGGTCGGGCATGGGCTGGGGCGGGCGGTTGCCGACCTTCGGCTTCGCGGAGCCGTCCGCCTTGTTCACGGGCGCGCCCGTGGGCACGGGGACCGTGGTCGGCTCCTTGGTGCGGTCCGACATCAACCCTCACTTCCGCCGGGGCTCTCGTCGTCCCCGCTGTCGCCCGTCTCGACGGACTCTTCCGCGTCGATTGTTACATCCGCGTCGGTAACGAGCGATTCGTCCGTCTCACCGTCTTCGGCGGGAGCGGTGCCGACCGGCTCCTCGTCGTCGACCTTCGACTCGACCGACCGGGCGACGACCGCCACCGCGTCGCCGGCCTTCGGCGTCACGAACTTCACACCCTGGGTGGACCGGCCGACCGACGGCTTGAAGTTGTCGTCGATGGGGCTGCGCACGACCTGGCCGCCCTGGGTGATGGACAGGATCTCGTCGCCGTCCTCGACGATGAACGCGCCGACCAGCCCGCCTCGCTCCTCGTTGGTGAGCTTCATCGTCGTGATGCCGAGGCCACCGCGGCCGGTGAGGCGGTACTCGTTGATGCGGGTGCGCTTGGCGTAGCCGGCGTCGGTCATCGTGAAGACGAACTGCGCCTTCACCTCGTTGACCTGCTCGGCTGTCGCCTCGACCGCAGCGGACTCCTCGTCGTGCTCGGCCAGCCCCGCGGCCTCCTCCGCCGCCACCTGGGCAGCGCGGATGACCGACATCGACAGCACCGAGTCGTCGTCGTACTTGAACCGCATGCCGGTGACGCCCGACGTCGCGCGTCCCATCGGCCGCAGCTGGTCGTCGCCGGCGCGGAACCGGATCGCCTGGCCCTTCCGCGACACCAGCAGGATGTCGTCGTCGGGGTTGACCAGCTCGGCGCCGATCAGCTCGTCGTCGTCCTCACGGAAGTTGATCGCGATGACGCCGGCCTGGCGCGGGCTGTTGTAGTCACCGAGCCGGGTCTTCTTGATCAGGCCGTTGCGGGTCGCGAGGACGAGGTAGGGAGCCTGCTCGTAGTCGCGGATCGCAAGCACCTGGGCGATCGACTCGTCGGGCTGGAAGCTGAGCAGTCCGGCGACGTGCCCACCCTTCGCGTCGCGCAACGCCTCCGGCAGGTTGTAGGCCTTGGTGCGGTAGACCCGGCCGGCCGTCGTGAAGAACAGCAGCCAGTGGTGGTTGGTGGTCGCGATGAAGTGCTCGACCACGTCGTCGCCGCGCAGGGTCGCGCCGCGCACACCCTTGCCGCCGCGCTTCTGGGTGCGGTACTGGGTCGCGAGCGTCCGCTTCGCGTAGCCGCCGCGGGTGATCGAGACGACCAGCTCCTCGTCGGGGATCAGGTCCTCCATCGAGAGGTCGCCGTCGGCCGCGATGATCTGGGTGCGCCGGTCGTCGCCGTACTTCTCGACGATCTCGGCGAGCTCCTCCGAGACGATGGAACGCTGGCGGCTCTCGTTGGCGAGGATGTCCTCGAGGTCGGCGATGGTCAGCTCGAGCTCGGCGAGCCGGTCCATGATCTTCTGCCGCTCGAGAGCGGCCAGCCGGCGCAGCTGCATGTCGAGGATCGCGTTGGCCTGGACCTCGTCGATCTCGAGCAGCTCGATCAGGCCCTGCCTAGCGTCGTCGACCTCGGGCGAGCGCCGGATCAGCGCGATCACCTCGTCGAGCATGTCGAGCGCCTTGACCAGGCCCCGGAAGACATGGGCCTGCTTCTCCGCCTCGGCCAGCCGGTAGCGGGTGCGCCGCTGGATGACGTCGACCTGGTGCTCGACCCAGTGGCTGACGAACTGGTCGATCGTCAGCGTGCGCGGCACGCCGTCGACCAGGGCCAGCATGTTGGCGCTGAAGTTGGTCTGCAGCTCGGTGTGCTTCAGCAGGTTGTTGAGCACGACGCGGGCGACGGCGTCGCGCTTGAGGACGACGACCAGGCGCTGGCCGGTGCGCCCGGAGGAGTCGTCGCGCACGTCGGCGATGCCCTGGACCTTGCCCGAGTCGGCGAGCTCGGCGATCTTCAGCGCCAGGTTGTCGGGGTTGACCATGTAGGGCAGCTCGGTGATCGAAAGGCAGGTGCGCCCACGGGCGTCCTCGTCGATCTCGATCACCGCGCGCTGGGCGACCGATCCGCGGCCGGTGCGGTAGGCGGTCTCGATGCCCTCGCGGCCGACGATCAGTGCGCCGTTGGGGAAGTCGGGGCCCTTGATCCGCTCGATCAGGGCGTCCTGCAGCTCCTCACGGGTGGCGTCGGGGTGCTCGAGCGCCCACTGCGCGCCCGCGGCCACCTCGCGCAGGTTGTGCGGAGGGATGTTGGTGGCCATGCCGACGGCGATGCCGGCCGAGCCGTTGACCAGCAGGTTGGGGTACCGCGACGGGAGGACGACGGGCTCCTGCGAGCGGCCGTCGTAGTTGGGCTGGAACTCGACGGTCTCCTGCTCGATGTCGCGGACCATCTCCAGCGCGAGCGGCGCCATCCGGCACTCTGTGTAACGCATCGCGGCGGCCGCGTCGTTGCCGGGCGAGCCGAAGTTGCCCTGCCCGTGCACGAGCGGCGCGCGCATCACCCACGGCTGCGCCAGCCGCACCAGGGTGTCGTAGATCGCGGTGTCGCCGTGCGGGTGGTACTGACCCATCACGTCGCCCACGACGCGCGAGCACTTGGAGAAGCCGCGGTCGGGGCGGTAGCCGCCGTCGAACATCGCGTAGAGCACGCGGCGGTGCACCGGCTTGAGCCCGTCGCGTACGTCGGGCAGCGCACGGCCGACGATGACCGCCATCGCGTAGTCGATGTACGCGCGCT
Organism: Nocardioides bizhenqiangii; assembly: GCF_034661235.1. Lineage (NCBI taxonomy): Bacteria > Bacillati > Actinomycetota > Actinomycetes > Propionibacteriales > Nocardioidaceae > Nocardioides > Nocardioides bizhenqiangii. Next base: position 9,324 of record NZ_CP141059.1, on the reverse strand, counting down.
GCATGGACGTCTGCAGCTCGATCGGCTCGATCCGCCCGCCGGGGCCGGGTCCGTCGCCGCCGAGGTTGCTCTGGGTTTCCGTCACGATTGCTCTCTCTGCCGTGATCTACGGGTGTCTAAGGCTGGAAATAGAGTTCTGGAGACTTTGTTAGTGCGCGCCCGCCGACACGGCGCAAACTTCGAAGGGGCTCGCTTCGCTCGCGAGGGACAAAGTTTCCGCCGGGTCGGCTGCCTGGCATTGCTCGCTTCGCTCGCCGCCAGCCCTGGTACAGCTCGGCGTTCGGCTCACTCAGCCGGCTGATGTCAGATGTCAAGGAAGCGGACGTCTTTCGCGTTGCGCTGGATGAACGAGCGCCGCTGCTCGACGTCCTCGCCCATCAGGATCGAGAAGATCTCGTCGGCCTGGGCGGCGTCGTCGAGGGTGACCTGGAGCATCAACCGCTGCTCGGGGTTCATCGTGGTCTCCCACAGCTCCTCGGCGTTCATCTCGCCGAGACCCTTGTAGCGCTGGACCGGGTTCTCCTTGGGCAGCTTCTTGCCCTGCTCCAGGCCGTCGCGCATCATCAGGTCGCGCTCGGTGTCGGAGTAGACGAACTCGTGCTCGGCCGGCTTGTTCCACCGGATCCGGTAGAGCGGCGGCTGCGCCATGTAGACGAAGCCGTGCTCGATGAGCGGCTTCATGAAGCGGAACAGCAGCGTCAGCAGGAGCGTGTTGATGTGGTGGCCGTCGACGTCGGCGTCGGCCATCAGCACGATCTTGTGGTAGCGCAGCTTCTCCAGGTCGAACTCCTCCTGGATGCCGGTGCCGAGGGCGGAGATGATCGCCTGCACCTCGGTGTTGGCGAGCACCTTGTCGATCCGCGCCTTCTCGACGTTGAGGATCTTGCCGCGGATCGGGAGGATCGCCTGGACCCGCGGGTCGCGGCCCTGCCGCGCCGAGCCGCCCGCCGAGTCGCCCTCGACGATGAAGACCTCGCACTCCTCGGGGTTGGTCGACTGGCAGTCGGACAGCTTGCCCGGCAGTCCGCCACCACCGAGGAGCCCCTTGCGGGAGCGGGCCAGCTCGCGGGCCTGTCGCGCCGCGTTGCGCGCGGTCGCCGCGGCCTGCGACTTGCGGATGATCTCCTTGCCCTCGGTGGGGTTCTCCTCCAGCCAGGCGCCGAGCTGGTCGTTGACAACCCGCTGCACGAACCCCTTGGCCTCGGTGTTGCCGAGCTTGGTCTTGGTCTGGCCCTCGAACTGCGGCTCGCCGAGCTTGATCGAGATGATCGCGGTCAGGCCCTCGCGGATGTCCTCGCCGCTGACCCGGTCCTCTCGCTTCTTGATCAGGCCCCACTGCTCGCCCCACCCGTTGACGAGCGACGTCAGCGCCGAGCGGAAGCCCTCCTCGTGGGTACCGCCCTCGTGGGTGTTGATCGTGTTGGCGAAGGTGTGGACCGACTCGTTGTAGCCGGTGTTCCACTGCATCGCGACCTCGAGGCTCATGTGGTTCCCAGGGTTGTCCGGGTCCTCGGGGGTGTCCGCCTCGAACGAGATGATCGTCGGGTTGGCCGCGGTCTTGGTGCGGTTGATGTGCTCGACGTAATCGACCAGGCCGCGCTCGTACTTGAAGACCTGCTTGAGGCCGCCGCCCGCGCGTTCGATGGCACCGGTGTGCGACTGGTCGACGTCGTTGCTGATGGTGTCGTCAGCGACCGCGTCGGCGAGCTCGCTCGCGGCCGGCCGCTCGTCGAAGACGACGATCTCGAGGCCCTTGTTGAGGAAGGCCATCTCGCGGAACCGGGTCGTGATCGTCTCGAGGTTGTAGGTCGTGGTCTCGAAGATGTCGGGCGAGGCGTACCAGGTCACGGTCGTGCCGGTGCCCTCCCCCTCCTCGAGGTCGCGCACCTCGCGCAGCGGGTAGTCGGGGACGCCGAGGGAGAACTCCTGCTCCCACAGCTTGCCGCGGTTCCTGACCTGCACGTGCAGGTTGCGGGAGAGCGCGTTGACGACCGAGACGCCGACACCGTGCAGACCACCGGACACCTTGTAGCCGCCGCCGCCGAACTTGCCGCCCGCGTGCAGCATGGTCAGCGCCAACGTCACCGCCGGCAGGTCCTGGCCGGGAGCGGTGCCGGTCGGGATGCCGCGGCCGTTGTCCTCGACCCGGACCCCGCCGTCGGCCTGCAGGGTGACGACGATCCGGTCGCAGAACCCCGCCAGCGCCTCGTCGACCGCGTTGTCCACGATCTCCCAGATCAGGTGGTGCAGGCCGCGCTCCCCGGTGGAACCGATGTACATGCCGGGCCGCTTGCGGACCGCCTCGAGGCCTTCGAGGACCTGGATCGCGGAGGCGTCGTAGTCACCCGTCGGGGTGTTGGAGAAGGTCCCGTTGGTCGGGGTTGACGTCGGGTTCTCAGCGGTCACGGCACCTCTTCGGTTCTGGATCCTGGACACACAGAAGGCCCGACGTTCACGCTTGTGGGGCGTGCGCCCGGCCTGAGAGCCATGATACCGCTCGGAGCGGCCCTGAACACGTTGACGTCCCGTGGGGCGGGGGGTCTGTGGATGAAATGCGGCCCTCAGCGCGCCGATAAGGCGGTTTCCAGCGCCGAACAGGGGGCCGGACAGGCCCCGGTACGACGACCCACCGTTTCCGACGGTCTCAGCGGACGGCGTGCCGACTAGCCGTAGGTGTCCCGCGGACCGCGGCCGTCGCGCAGTCCGCGCCGCCCGTGCTTCCAGCTCGGAGCGTTGGGTCCGAGCACCTCGACCACGGTCACGGTGCCGTCGCCGAGCTCGGAGTTGAGGCGCTTGACGATGCTCGGCGCGAGCAGCTTGAGCTGGGTCGCCCACGCCGTCGAGTCGGTGCGGACGACGAGGGTGCCGTCGGTCAGCGTCTCGGGGGCGGAGTGCGCACCGATCTCGTCGCCGACCACCTCGGTCCACCGCGCGAAGACGCCGCGCACCTGGAGGTCGAGCCCCCAGCCCCGCTGGTCGACCAGCCGGCCGATCTCTCCGCCCAACAGCTGGGGATCGCGCTCGTCCGGGTAGGCGCCACTGAGCCCGCCCTCGTTGCCCCCGCGCGCACGTCGCGTCCGGGCACCGGGTCGCCGGCGCTTGCGCGCCACGGGTGACCCCGGTGAGACCGCGCCCCGCATCATGGCGCGGGCGAGGTCGAGGCCGTCGGCGCGGTGATCCTCGTCAGCACCGTCGTCGGGGTCGGCGGACCCGTCAGTCGGGGTCGGGTCGTCCTTCGACACGGGTCACCTCCCCTCCCGCGACCATGAAGGTCGCTCCGGCCAGCAGCGTCGGCACGTCGGCCTCGACCGCCGCGGTCACCAGCACCTGCTCGGCACCGGCGACCAGCTCCGCGAGCTGGTCGCGTCGTTCGGTGTCGAGCTCGGCGAAGACGTCGTCCAGGATCAGGATCGGGTCGTCGCCGTCGCCCCGCAACAGGTCGTACGACGCGAGCCGCAACGCGAGCGCGAACGACCACGACTCGCCGTGCGACGCGTACCCCTTCACGGGGAGCCGGCTCTCCTCCCCCGGTCCGAGGGTCAGCAGCAGGTCGTCGCGGTGCGGGCCGACCAGGGTGAGCCCGCGCCCGATCTCGTCATTCTGGCGTCGCGCCAGCTCCGCGCGGAAGGAGTCGGCGATCGGCTTCTCCAGCGGGGTGCTGTACGCGATCCGGGCGTCGTCACGAGAGGCGCCGCGGGCCACCGCCTCGTATGCCTTCCCGACGTACGGCGCCAGGTCGGCGGCCAGTGCCATCCGGGCCTCGAGCAGCTCGGTGCCGACCTCGACGAGGTGGTCGTCCCACACGGCCAGGGTCGCCAGCGCCGCGTCGCGGCTGCTGCCGCGGGCGGCGAAGATCGTCTTGAGCAGGCTGTTGCGCTGCTTGAGCACCCGGTCGTAGTCGGCGCGCACGCCGGCCAGCCGCGGCGTACGCAGGACCAGCAGGTCGTCGAGGAACCGCCTGCGCTCGGACGGGTCGCCCTTGACGAACGCGAGGTCCTCCGGGCTGAAGACCACGGCCCGCAGGACGCCGATGAGGTCGCGCGCCCGGGGCAGCGGCGACTTGTTGATCCGCGCCCGGTTGGCGCGACCCGGGTTGAGCTCGACCTCGAGCACCGCGGTCCGCCCGTCCCGCACCACTGCCGCGCGCACCAGCGCCTGCTCGGCACCGGCGCGGATCAGCGGCGCGTCGGTCGCCACCCGGTGCGACGCCAGCCGGGAGAGGTAGTCGATCGCCTCGACCAGGTTGGTCTTGCCCTGCCCGTTGCGGCCGACGAACGCCGTGACGCCGGCGTCGAGAGGCACTTCCACGTCGCCGTACGAGCGGAAGTCGTGGAGGGTCAGGTGCGAGACGTGCACCGTCCCATCATCCCCCGCGCACCCGACGCCGACGTGGCCGGAGGCACCGATTTAGCGAAAGGGTCCTTCGGAATGATGTTTGAAGGACCCCCGGTGGACCTAGGCTGCTCCCCATGACTCAACCTCCAGTTCCCCCGCCCCCGGGCGGCTACGGCGCCCAGGCCCCGATCCCGCAGTCCGGTGGTCCCTTCTACGTCTCGGTGCTCGGCCAGGAGCAGGGCCCGCTCGACTTCAACACGCTGGCGCAGATGGCGGTGTCGAACCAGATCAAGGCCGACACGCCCGTCCGTACCGGCGACAGCCAGCAGTACATCGCGGCCAAGGACGTCCCCGGCCTGTACTCCGACAAGGAGTGGCTGACCGTCGTCCTGCTGTCGTGGCTGCTCGGCACCTTCGGCGTCGACCGCTTCTACCTCGGCCAGACCGGGCTCGGGCTCGGCAAGCTGTTCACCTGCGGTGGCTGCGGCATCTGGGCGATCTACGACCTGATCATGTTCGCGCTGCGCAAGCAGCACGACGTCGACGGCCGCCCGTTCCGCTGATCCGTCCCGCTCCACCCATCCGATGACCACCACGACCCCGCCCGCCCACGAGGAGCGCCGACAAGGCAGCCTCCTCCGGCGCGTCCGCACCACCATCACCGGCGCGGACGTCGTCGCGGCAGGCGGGGTCGCCGGCATCGGGGCGGCGTTCCTGCTGTCCCCCGATCACATCGAGGACGGGCCGGTCCTGTGCCCGTTCCGCGCCCTCACCGGGCTGCCCTGCCCCGGCTGCGGGCTCACCCGCTCCTGGGTCTACGCCGCGCACGGCTGGTGGCAGGAGTCGTTCGCGGCCAACGCGTTCGGGCTGGTCGTCGTCGCGGCGGTCCTCGCGCTCGCGGTCGTCGTCATCGTGCGACGGGTACGGCGCACACCACCGCCCAGCATCGACCGGCTGCTCAAGCACCCCGTCGCCCTCGGCATCGGTGCCGTCTGGCTCGGCTACGCGCTGGTGCGGCTCGCCTTCGCGATCTAGCGCGTCAGTCCCTCTTGGTCACGGCATGCCCGCCGAACCCGTTGCGCATCGCGGCGATCGCCTTCATCGCGACGTCGTCCTCCTGGCGTGAGACGAAGCGGGCGAACAGGGCGGCTGAGATGGCCGGCATCGGGACTGCGTTCTCGATCGCGGCCTCGACCGTCCAGCGACCCTCGCCGGAATCCTCGGCGTAGCCCTTGAGCTGGTCGAGGTGCTCGTCGGCGCGCAGCTGGTCGACGAACAGGTCGAGCAGCCAGGAGCGGACCACGGTGCCGGTGCGCCAGGAGGCGAAGATCTCGGGCACGTTGTCGACGATGTCGACCTTGTCGAGCAGCTCCCAGCCCTCGGCGTAGGCCTGCATCATGGCGTACTCGATGCCGTTGTGAACCATCTTCGCGAAGTGGCCGGCGCCGGGCGTGGTGCCGCAGTGGACCAGGCCGTCGGAGGTGTCGGGCGGCTTGAGTGCCTCGAACGCCGGCATCACCTTCGCGGCGTCCTCGTCCGACCCGCCGTACATCAGCGCGTAGCCGTTCTGCAGGCCCCAGACACCACCGGAGACGCCGCAGTCGACGAACCCGATGCCCTTCTCGGCCAGCGACGCGGCGTTGACCGCGTCATCGGTGTACTTGGAGTTGCCGCCGTCGACCACCAGGTCGCCCTCGCTGAGGAGCTCCTTGAGCGCGGCGATCGTGGAGCGGGTCGGTTCGCCGGCAGGGATCATCACCCAGACCACCCTCGGGCTGGGCAGCGCCTCGACCAGGGCCTCGAGGCTCTCGACGTCGGAGACCTGCGGGTCGCGCGAGTAGCCCACGACGGTGAGCCCGGCGTTGCGCATCCGGGTGCGCATGTTGCCGCCCATCTTGCCGAGTCCGATGAGTCCGATGTGCATCGAAGGCTCCTATCCCAACAGGCGGCGGGGCATCAGCAGGTAGCGGAACGCGCCGGCGGTGTCGGAGGCCGACTCGTCGGCGGTGCCGGTGATCACGACCGGCTTGGACGCCTGGGTGAAGGCGAGCTCGACCACGGGCTCGTCGATGGCGCCGAGCCCGTCGAGCAGGAACTGCGGGTTGAAGCCGGTGACCAGGTCGTCGCCCTCGATCTGGGCCTCGATCGACTCGGAGGCCTGCGCCTCGTCACCCGAACCGGCGTCGAGGGTGAGCACGCCGTCCTTGAACGCGAGCTGGACGGCCGTGTTGCGCTCGGCGACCAGGGAGACGCGCTTGAGGGCCTCGACCAGCACCGCCTTGTCGAGCTTGGCGATCGTGAGCCGCTCGCTCGGGAAGAGGCTGCGCACCTTGGGGAACTCGCCGTCCAGCAGGCGCGTCGTCGTACGACGGACGCCGCCGGGCCCGCTGCCCTCGAAGCCGATCAGGCCGTCGCCGCTGCCGGTGGCCGACAGCGCGATGGTCACCTCGGGGCCCGCGGTCAGGGACTTGGCGGTGTCGCCCAGCACCTTGGCCGGCACCAGGGCGGCGAGGCTGGCGTCCGGCTGGCCCGGGGCCCAGGCGAGCTCGCGCTGTGCGAGCCGGAACCGGTCGGTCGCCAGCAGCGCGATCGTGTCGCCCTCGATCTCGAGCCGCACGCCGGTGAGCACCGGGAGCATGTCGTCGCGGCCGGCCGCGGTCACCGCCTGGGCGACCGCGTGCGCGAACGCCTCACTCGGAACGGTGCCGGTGGCGGCCGGCATCGAGGGGATGGACGGGTAGTCCTCCACCGGCATCGTCTGCAGCGAGAACCGTGCGGACCCGCACGTGAGCGAGACGCGGGCACCGTCGAGCATCACGTCGATCGGCTTGGCCGGCAGGCTCCGGCAGATGTCGGCGAGCAACCGTCCGCTGACCAGAGCGGAACCCTCGTCGCTCACCTCGGCGGTGAGCGTGGCCCGACACGAGGTCTCGTAGTCGAAGGTGGAGAGGACCAGGCCGCCGTTGGTGCCGTCCCCGGCCTCGATCAGCAACCCGGCCAGGACGGGTGCGCTCGGGCGGACAGGGAGGCTGCGGGCGGCCCAGGCGACGGCATCAGCGAAGACATCGCGGTCGACACGGAACTTCACGGTGCGTCCTTACACATCAGTGGGAGTACGGGTGGTGCAGTTCTTCGGAGCATCAGCGTGGGGAGTTACACGAATGTGCGCAGGGTGCATCCTGCCACGGAGGCAGTTGTCCACAGCGTGGAGCCGAGGAGTTTGTTGCAGTCGGATCGGAGCATAGGTAATTCGGTAGTCGTCATAGCGTCGGTGGAATCTGTGGAGAGCCGGCGACTCTGCAGGTGAGACGCCAAATCGGGGTGTGAGCGACGGTGTGGAGGAACACCTCGGTCCGTAGCGATCGCTGTGCACTCGGAACGGCTGTGGAACGACCGGACCCGTGGGACCACAGAATCCTCCCCGTGTAGTTCGCACCAATTCGGGGGCGCCGTCCACAGGGCGCGCCATCACCCTTGACGGGCCGTCATCTTTACGCGGTTGGTGAGCTCGCTGACCTGGTTGAAGACCGCGCGACGCTCGCCGAGGAGCTGGTTGATCTTGCGCTCGGCGTACATGACCGTGGTGTGGTCGCGGTTGCCGAACTGGGCACCGATCTTGGGCAGCGACAGGCCGGTGAGCTCGCGGCAGAGGTACATGGCGATCTGGCGGGCCATCACCAGGTGCCGGCCGCGGCTCGGGCCGGTCAGCTCGTCGATGGTCAGGCCGAAGTAGGCGGCCGTCTGGGCGATGATCAGCGGCGCCGTGATCTCGGGCTCGCCGCCCTCGGGGATCAGGTCCTTGAGCACGATCTCGGCGAGGGTGAGGTCGACGTCCTGCCGGTTGAGGTTGGCGAACGCGGTGACCCGGATCAGCGCGCCCTCGAGCTCGCGGATGTTGGTCTGGATCTTGCTGGCGATGAACTCCAGCACGTCGGGCGGCGCGGTGAGCCGGTCCATCGCGGCCTTCTTGCGGAGGATCGCGATGCGGGTCTCGAGGTCGGGCGGCTGGACGTCGGTGATCAGGCCCCACTCGAATCGGTTGCGCAGCCGGTCCTCGAGCGCCTCGAGCCGCTTCGGCGCCTGGTCGGACGTCAGCACGATCTGCTTCTGCGCGTTGTGCAGGTAGTTGAAGGTGTGGAAGAACTCCTCCTGGGTCTGGGTCTTGCCCTGGAGGAACTGGATGTCGTCGATGAGGAGTACGTCGACCTCGCGGTAGCGCCGCTTGAACCGGTCCTGCCGGTCGTCGCGGATCGAGTTGATGAACTCGTTGGTGAACTCCTCGGAGCTGACGTAGCGCACCTTCGCGCCGGCGTAGAGGCTGCGGACGTAGTGGCCGATCGCGTGCAGCAGGTGGGTCTTGCCGAGTCCGGAGTCGCCGTAGACCAGCAGCGGGTTGTAGGACTTGCCCGGCGCCTCCGACACCGCGACCGCGGCCGCGTGGGGGAACCGGTTGGACGAGCCGATGACGAACGTCTCGAACGTGTACTTCGGGTTCAGCCGTGACTCGGGCGTGTGCGGCACCTGCTGGCCGGCGTGCATCGGGGTGGCCGGCGGGAAGGTGGACCGGATCGCGTCGAACGTCGGCGTGCCCGGGTCGTCGTACGTCGCCGAGTCGACCTGTCGATTTGTCGATATGTCGCCAAAGCCATTCGCCTCGGGCGGCTCGGTCTGGGCCGTCGACGGACCCTGCTCGGCCGGCTGGGCCTCCTTCGCACCGTGGGGAAGGCTCGGGTCGACCGTGACCGCGAGCTGGACGGCGTGGCCGAACCGGTCGGTGAGCGCGTCCTCGAGGTGACTGCGCACCCGGCCCTCGAGCCGCTTGCGGGTGAACTCGTCGGGGACGGCCACGATCGCGGTCGTGCCGTGCAGGGTCACCGGGCGACTGCCCTGGAGCCACGCGCGCTGCGGCGCCTGGAGCTCGTCGATCACGGACTGCCAGGCGTCCTCCAGGAGGGTCGGTGCGGGGTCCGCCTCGGGCGTCTCGCTTCG